>JACQQK010000175.1 GCA_016207065.1 Nitrospinota bacterium | reverse complement strand
GTGAGTCATTGGTTTCTCCTTTAAGTTAATAAGTTTTGGCGAACTTATCTTAACCGAGAAACCGTGACTCATGCACTCCCTTGAGTCACTTACTGTAAACGCTTTTCGTGACTACCCCAGTTTAGGTATTCATCGGGATTATGCTCCGGCGCGTAAGCGGGGAGATAGAAAATTGCAATCTCGCTCTTGTGTTTGGCAACCCATTCCATGACGCTCTTGGCATGATGGACTCGCAGATTATCCACTATCAAGAAAACTTTCTGTTTGGCATCCCGCACAAGCCGTTGCAGAAAATCTATAAAAAGATCGACGTTCAAAGCCCCCTTATACAACCGGAATCGTAGTACGCCACGGTTGCTGATGGCCGAGATCATGCTGGTGGAGAATTTCTGCGCCGTCTGGCGCAGTACGGGTGTTTGTCCTTTCGGGGCATAGCCCTTGCCTATCTGATCCTGATTATTGATCCCCGTTTCATCACCCCAAAAGATGACCGCTTTCTCACGTTTTGCGCGACGCCTGATTGCCGGATAGTCCTTCTCCAACCACGACGCAATCTTCTGCGGACAGCGTTGCGTAGCGCGAGTGACTGGTTTCTGCGGCGTAAAACCCCAGCGCTTCAAGTAAAGCTGGACGGTTGACAGGCCAAGCTCCTTGTCCAGCCTCCGTCGTATCAACTCTCGCACCGCCTGCGCTGTCCACAACGCAAAAGGCAATCGCAACTGATTCGGACACTTGTCTTTTATCCAGTCCTGGATACGACGCGATTCGCCCGCGGTAAGAGACCCACAGCCTTTTCGAGGCGATATCCGACGACCATCAAGCAAACCCGATGTCCCGGACTGGCGGTGTCGCTTCACCCACTGGTTGACAATCTGCCGACTCACGCCTACCATGATAGCCGCCTCTCGCTGTGACTTGCCCTCCTTCACAACAAGATACACGGCTCGCTCGCGTAATGCTTCCTGTGCATCCCTGCCTATGCTTCGAAAATCCTTAAGCTTCATCCCAACCTTATACCACTTCCCAAAGCATATGTCAAGTATAATGTTGGGATATTAGTAAAACGCATCGGAATTGAAACTATCCGCCAAAAATGTCCTCATTTCAACGAATGGGTTGCCAAGCTTGAGGAAATACCAACTCTTGTAGCCCAGTAGGGTTTCCTTCTTGGTTTATCCTTGGATATACCCATCCCAATAACCTAACCAACATCCCCGGTTCAAATCCGGGCGGCGCCTTTCTTTACTTTCAAAAACCCAAGCCTTTCAAAATCCCCCCTCTTTTTCCTCATTGACAAGCCAGCTCAGCCCTGTTTATAGTGAGTTGGACATTCGAGATCTATTCGAAAAAGGGAAGACGGTGCAAGACCGTCGCGGACCCGCCGCTGTAACCGGGGATGAAATCCGTAAAAGCCACTGTTTGCTCGCCAGACGGGAAGGCGCGGAAAGTAATACGATCCGGAAGCCAGAATACCTTATCGAATAGCATAAATTATAAACTCTTCGCGGTCTGAGAGGTTAGGGTTGTCGCTCTCCTTTCCTTAGGAAATGGGGGCTTTTTTGCCCTTCTTCTCACTGGAAACAAGGTTCTTCCGGTGAAAAGTTCAAAATCCATCCAAATTCCAGGTCCATTCTCCGCCTTCCTCGTTAAAAGGAGCCCGACGCCATGTTGAGCTTCTTTTCCGCCATTTCTTTTTTGACGGTCATTCCAACGCCCAAACAGGCGTCTTGGGACGACGCGCGGAAGATCATGTATTTCCCGCTCGTCGGATTGACAATCGGCGTCCTGCTGTACGGCATCGACCGCCTTCTATCCGGTTTCGCGTACCGGGAAATCCGCTCCGCGCTCGACGTCCTTTTTCTGGCGGTCATATCGGGGGGACTGCATCTCGACGGGCTCGCCGATTCGGCGGACGGCCTGTTCTCGCACAAGGGCCGGGAAAAGTCCCTCGACATCATGAAGGACCCGCGCATCGGCGCCATGGGGGCGCTGGCCGTCGTCTTTTGCGTCCTCCTGAAATTCGCCGGACTCCTGGGGATCGAAAACGGCCGGTGTTGGACCTGGTTTCTCGCCGCGCCCGCCCTGGCGCGCGCCACGCAAACCCTGGGCCTGGTTTTCTTGTATAACGCCCGGGGAAAGGACGGGTTGGGAGCCCCGTTTTTCCAAAAGGGCCAGTACCGGCTCCTGGGCTTCTGCATCGTTCCCATCGCGATTCCTTTTCTCGCAAGCGTTGCAACCGGACTCTTGAGCCTTGGGGTGTTTGCCGTCTCAACGATCGTCCTATTCATGTATTTCCAATCCCGGATCGGGGGGATGACCGGGGACACCTTCGGGGCAACGACGGAAGTCGTCGAAACGGCATTGTTCCTGGCGGGGGGGCTGGCCTGCGCCTCCGCCTCTTCATGACGCGGGAGTCAAAACATGAGCAAAAAAACCATTTTGGTCACCGGAGGATGCCGGAGCGGAAAAAGCCGGTACGCCCTCTCCTTGTCGCAAAGGTTCAAGGGTAAAAAAATTTTTCTGGCCACCGCGCAGGCTTTGGACGAGGAAATGCGGGAGCGCATCGAAATTCATAAAAAAGAAAGAGGAAAAGATTGGACCGCCATCGAGGAACCTCTCGACCCCGTTTCGGCGCTGAAACGCGAAGGCCGTCGCGAGGGGCTCCTGATCGTGGACTGCCTGACCCTCTGGATCTGCAATCTCATGATGGCGGGATGGGACCGGGAATCCATATTGAAACGCGTGCACGAACTGGTTTCCGAATGCCAGCGCGCCCACTGCTCCGTCGCGCTCATAACCAACGAGGTGGGCGCGGGGATCGTCCCCGAAAACAAGCTGGGCCGGGACTTCCGCGACATCGCGGGCGAGGCCAACCAGTTGGCGGCCCAAAGTTTCGACGAGGTCACGCTCATGGTTTCCGGCATCCCCGTCGCCGTAAAAAGGCCGGGCGAGGAGGCCGCCCCCGCGGTCGACGCCGGCAAGTCCCCGCACGAGTTTACCGAAACCAAAAAACAGGGGCTGTACGAGGCCATCTACAAGAGAAGGGACGTCCGGCATTTCACCTCCCGCGCCGTCGATCCGGCGGCGCTGGGGAAAATCCTGCACGCCGCGCACCATGCGGGTTCCGTCGGTTTCATGCAACCGTGGAACTTCATCGTCATCGACGACCCGGAGACCAAGCGCAAGGTCAAGAAAAACTTCCAGGCCGCCAATTCCGCGGCGGCCCTGAATTACCAGGGGGACCGGAAAAAACTGTACGGATCCTTGAAACTGGAGGGCATCGTCGAGGCGCCGATCAATATCTGCGTCACCTGCGACAGCTCCCGGCTGGGACCGCATGTCCTCGGCAGGGACACCATCAGAGAGACCGACGTGTACAGCGTCTGTTGCGCGATCCAAAACCTCTGGCTCGCGGCCCGGGCGGAAGGTCTCGCCGTGGGCTGGCTCAGCATCCTGTCCCGCGAACAACTCAAACGCGACCTGGAAATACCCGACCGGGTGACGCCGGTGGCCTACCTGTGCATCGGGCACACGGAGGATTTTTACGAGAAACCTATGCTGGAGACGCGGGGATGGGAAACCAGGCTCCCCTTGAGCGCCCTGATTTACTACAACAAGTGGAACGGATCGCCCGGATCGTTTTCGGTCGCATTGCCGGATTGAACCCCATGAACGTCCCTCGGATGGACAAAAACGCTTTTTTCGGGACATCCCCCGTCAACCGGGAGGCGAGCCCGGTCGCTTATCCCGTCCATGGCGGGAACCGCGAGGCGGCGGCTGTCCTCGCCGGTCTTCAGCCGGAGGACCTCCTCGATTTCAGTTCCAGCGTCAATCCCCTTCCCCTCCCTCCCCGCGTCCGGCGTCTTTTGGCCGAGTTGGAGCAAAACCTGCGCGAATATCCCGACCCGAACTCATCGCGCCTCAAGGAGGAATTGGATCGGACTTTAAATATCGATCGAGACCGGATCGTCGTCGCCAACGGCTCGACAGAGTTGATCTACCTCCTGCCTTTCCTCCTGGAAGCCAAAAGCGCGGTCTGCATGGCGGTCCCTTGCTTCTCGGAATACCAAAGAGCTTTTGAACTCGCGAATTTTCCGGTCCATGGGATTCCGTCCGGCCCCGCCAATGGGTTTCAACCGGAAATCGATTGTTTTATGAAACGCCTGGAGAGGATTCCCAACCTGGGAGCGGTGGTCGTCGGCCATCCCAACAGCCCGGCGGGCAATCTCTGGGAGGAACAAAACCTGTTGTCGCTTTTGAGCTACTGCGAGGACCGGAACGTTTTTTTGGTCGCCGACGAAACTTTCATGGATTTTTGCGGCCCCGGCCGGTCTCTACTGCCCCAAATCCCTGACTCCCGGTTTCTCGTCGTCGTCCGTTCGCTGACCAAGTTTTACGGTCTCGCCGGGCTCCGGCTGGGGTATGGAGTCATGCACCCCCGGCTGGTCGAAGCGATGGAAAAGCGGCGGATTCCCTGGTCCGTCAACCTCGCGGCGCAGAAAATCGGCGCCGCCGTCCTCCAGGACGAGGCATTCGCCGCGGAAACCCGCGCTTTCATCCGCAAGGAAAACCTCTTTCTCCGCGACGCGCTTGGCAAAACCGGTTTTCTGGAGGTATTCCCCTCGGACGTTAATTTCTTTCTGGTCCGTCCGCGCGGGACCGATCCGGCGTTACCGGACCGGTTCTACATGAATCTCTTGCGGGACGGCATTCTCCTCAGGAATTGCGGCAACTTTGACGGCTTGGACAAGTCCTACTTTCGCATCGCCGTCCGCGCGCGCGAGGACAATGAAAAACTCGTCGCAAAACTGATCAAAAACTTTTCCCTATCGAACGTTGGAAAAGCATGAATTTTTACTGGCAGGTCGTCCTGGCGTACGTTCTCGACCTTTTGATTGGAGACCCCAGGGGATATCCGCATCCGGTGAGGATCGTCGGATTTTGTGCCCAAGCGTTGGAGCGGACCAGCCGGGAGCTTTTTAAAAATCAGGTTTTTGCCGGACGGGTCACGGCGCTGGCGGTGGCCGGGGGGACCTACGCCGCAAGCTGGGGCGTCTTGAAACTGTTGGGTCTGGCGCACCCTTGGGCGGAATCGCTCGGTTCGGTATTTCTCATCTACGCCGCGCTGGCGACCCGTAGCCTGTATGACGAAAGCCGCCCGGTTTTGGAGTTTTTGAAAGCGGGCAATGAAGAACTGGCAAGGAAAAATTTATCCAACATCGTCGGCAGAGACACCGATCGTCTGGACCAAACGGAAATCGCGCGCGCCGCGGTGGAAACGGTCGCCGAAAGCTCCCTCGACGGCATCGTTTCCCCGTTGTTTTACGCGTGCCTCGGCGGCGCGCCTCTGGCGATGGCCTACAAGGCCGTGAACACCATGGACTCCATGTTCGGACACCAAGACGAGACGTATCGCGATTTCGGAAGGGCCGCCGCCCGGCTGGACGACGCCGCCAATTTCATCCCGGCGCGGTTGACCGGTCCGATCATGGCCCTAGCCTCGGCCCTATGCGGATTTAGAGGAAGGGACTCGTTATTGACGACCCTCAAGGACGGACAAAACCACGACAGCCCCAACGCCGGCATTCCCGAGGCGGCCATGGCCGGAGCCTTGGGCATCCAACTGGGGGGCCGCAATTATTACGAAGGACTGGCGGTTGAAAAACCGCTCATAGGAGCAAAGACCCGGGAAATCGCCGCGGAGGACATTTCACGCGGACACAAAATCATGTTCGCGACCTCCGGGCTGGCGTTGATTGTTTTCGTCTGCGGAAGATATTTTCTGGATTCGCTATTGGGCCGCTAACTCTACAAAAAAAGACAGGGACCGCTTATGGTTTAAACAAATTTTCAAACTTCCGGCAAAGGGAAGCCCGGTGAAAATCCGGCGCTGTCCGGCAACTGTGATGGGAACGAAAGCCGCGGAACGCCACTGTCCAACGACGGGAAGGCGCGGCCGTAGGACGCCCTAAGCCAGGAAACCTTACCGGATGAACGTCAACCTCCTTCCATGGAAAGGGAAGAAATGCGTATTCGTTTTTATTCGCTCATGCTTTTTATTTTCACGATCGTAAACCTGTTTCAACCGTTCGCCGTCCGCGCCGCGGACAAGGCGGAGGAACTCGCCCCGGTCAAAGTCACCGCCAGCCGGGACACCGTTTCCGAGGAAAACATACCGGCCTCGATGACCGTCATTACCGAAGCGGAGATCAAGAAAAGGGCGCATGTCCAGGTCCAGGACATCCTGAGAGAGGAATTGGGGATGGACGTGGTCCGCAACGGCTCGTTCGGCGGCTCCACCAGCGTTTTTCTGCGCGGGACCGGCTCCAGCTCCACCCTGGTATTGATCGACGGGGCTCACGTCAACTCCAACACGTCGGGGAACTTCGACTTTCACGACCTCAACGCCGGCAACATAGAAAAAATAGAAATCCTGCGCGGCCCGCAAAGCACGCTTTGGGGAGCGGACGCCCTGGGCGGCGTGATCAACATCGTCACCAAGAAAGGAGAGGGGACCCCCACGCACACTTTCGGCTTCGAGGGAGGAAGCTTCCACACGGCCAGGGAAACGGCCGGTAGCTCTGGAGCGATCGGCGCCTTCGATTACTCCCTGAACGCGTCGCATACCGGTAGCGGCGGCATCTCCTCCGCCAGCGAACGGCGCGGAGGCCGGGAAAAGGATTTTTACGAAAACACCTCCATCTCCACCCGGACCGGGACCCGCTTCCTCCAGGACGGCAGGGTCGAATTCATCGGCCGTTACATCAAATCCGCGAACGGCTTCGACGCCTTCGCTTTCTCCACGGGTCTTCCAACGGACGCGGCGAACCGAAGCGACACGGAATCTTTCTACATCTCCGTCCCTATCCAAAAGGCCATCGCGCGATGGTGGGACCTGAAACTCGCGCCCCACGTGGCCTACGACGCCTTGCGCTCCTTCGACGCCACGACGAACTCCACCTCCGGCATTTTCAATCGCACCTATACGCTGGACATTCAAAACAACCTAGAGTTGGGCAAGTTCTTTTCCGCGGCCGTTGGGGCGGAACTGCAAAAGAAGAACGGAGAAAACCCCGGCTCCCAGTTGTCCAAGAATATCGACAACCAGGGTTACTACCTGCAAACCGCGTTCAATTACGAGGACCGCATCGTCCTCACGGGCGGGTTCAGGCACGACGTCAACTCGGTCTACCAGGACAAAACCACGTACAAGTTCGAGGGCTCTTACCGTTTCCGGGAATGGGGGACCCGCGTGCGTTCGGCCTACGGGACCGGGTTTCGCGCCCCCACCTTGAACGATTTGTTTTTTCCCAATTTTGGCAACCCCAACTTAAAACCGGAGGAAAGCGAGAGCTGGGAAGCGGGATTCGACCAGAGTTTTCTCGAAAACCGGCTGGTCGTGGGATCGACCTATTTCGACTCCAAATTGACAAACCTGATCCAGTTCGATAGCCTGACCTTCCTTCCCCAAAACATAAGTAAAGCGACTTCCAAGGGGGTGGAAACCTACGCAAAAATCAAGTTACCGGAACACTTCTTCGTAAGGTTAAACCACACCTGGAACGACGCGCTCGACGAACATGGCCACCCGCTCCGGCGGCGCGCGGAACACAAGTTCTCCGCCAATGTCCAGCATGACTGGCGGGAGAAACTGAGTTCCCTCGTCGGAGTCGCGTTTAGAAGCGGGGCCAAGGACGGAAGGTTCAACACGGAAGGGTATACCGTCGTGCGCGCCGCCTTGAGCTACCAGGCCCTCAAGAACGTCAAACTGACCGTAAGGGGGGAAAACCTGCTCGACAAGCGCTACGAGGAAATCCCCGGGTTCGGCGCGCCCGGAATTTCCGGCTACGCCGGTTTCGTCTACGATTTCTAATGAAACAAAACATAAACCTCGATAAAAAAAAACGAAAGGCATCCAAATGAGCGTTTTAAGAAAATCTCCCGATATCGCCCTGACCCTGGCCTTGCTTGTCTTGATGACGATGACCCGTAGCCATTTGCTAAAACCTGTCGCAAGTTTTCCAAACGCGACGCTCGCCGTATTTTTCATCGCGGGTATTTATCTCCGCGAATATTTTTACCCTGCCTTGCTCTTCCTGGCCGCGGGGTTGATAGACTACGTCGCCATTCAAAACGGCGTGAGCGGGTGGTGCGTAACCCCCGCCTACATCGCCCTGGTCCCCGCGTACCTCGCGCTGTGGTTTGGGGGAAGACAGTTTACAAGCCTGGAGATTGGCTCCGTAAGGGCCGCCCTTTCCCTGGCGGGCGTTTTACTCGCCGGTTCCACCGTGTCCTTCCTGATATCCAACGGAAGCTTTTACTTGTTCTCCGGATATTACAACGAACCGAGCCTGGCCGAATACGCTCGCAGGGCCATCCAGTATTATCCGGGGTATATAAGCTCCGCCTTCCTGTACGTGACCCTCGCGGCGGTCGCGCGCGTTGCCGCGACTGCCCTGACGCAGGCCGCGCATCGCCTTGGGAGCGCGCGGACCTGACGCGGCGCGGGCAAACCCTGAGAGGAGAAATCGCATGAAAAAAAGGCCGCCCACCGATCCGAGAAAGAGAAAGGGGTTGATCATCGTCAACACCGGCGAGGGGAAGGGCAAATCCACCGCCGCGTTCGGGCTCGCGGTACGCGCCGCGGGGCACGGGATGAAAGTCTTCATCATGCAGTTCATGAAAGGACAATGGAAGGCGGGGGAACGGAATTCGTTCGCCCGGCTGTCTCCCTATATCGAAGCCGTCCCCATGGGGGACGGCTTCACCTGGGACACGCAAAATCCCGAACAAGACCGGGCCACCGCCCGGAAAGCGTTCGAGATCGCGAAGGAAAAGTTGATGAGCGGCGAGTATGAACTGGTCGTTCTGGACGAGATCAACTACGTGCTGAACTACCGGTTTCTTCCCGAGGACGAAGTACTTGAGACCTTGAAAAGTAAACCGGCCCATGTCCACGTCGTCTGCACCGGCAGAAACGCTCCGGAAAAACTGATTGAAATGGCGGACCTGGTCACGGAAATGCGCATTGTCAAGCATCCTTTCGGCGAACAGGGAATCCCCGCGCAAAAAGGGATTGAGTTTTAAAAACGCGCGATGAAAAACCCTGGCCCAGGACAACTAAAAACATGCACGACACATTGAATCAGATCGAACCCGTTTCCGTCGCGCGGCTGGAGTCGGCGCAAGCCCATCTGGATTCGCTGACCAAACCGCCGGGGAGCCTGGGCCGTCTGGAGGAACTCGGCAGACGGTACGCGGCGATCAAGGGAATCCGCTCGCCCAAGGTGGGCAAAAAGGCCGTCTTTGTTTTCGCCGCCGACCACGGCGTGACCGAGGAAGGGGTGAGCGCCTATCCGCGGGAAGTGACCCGGCAAATGGCGTTGAATTTCCTCGACGGCGGAGCGGCGATCAACGTACTGGCAAGACACGCGGGCGCCGAAGTGGTCGTCGTGGACATGGGGATCGATCACGATTTCGGGAATTGCCCGGGACTGCTCGACCGGAAAATCGCCATGGGCACGCGCAACATGGCCAAAGGACCCGCCATGACCCGCGAACAGGCGGAGAGAGCCTTGCGGACGGGCATCGACCTGGCGCGGGAATGGGCGGGCCGGGGCTACGATATCCTGGGGACCGGAGACATGGGCATCGGCAACACCGCGGCCAGCTCGGCCATCATGACCGTATTCGGCGGGCAGGACGCGCGACGGACCGCGGGACGGGGAACGGGCGTGAACGACGAAACCTTCCAACGAAAAATCTCCGCGATCGAACAAGCCATCCAGGTCAACCGGCCGAATCCCCAAGACCCGGTCGACGTCCTCGCCAAAGTCGGCGGATTCGAAATCGCCGGCATCGCCGGGTTCATCCTGGGGGCCGCAGCGTCCAAGACGCCCGCGGTGATCGACGGCTTGATTTCGTCCGCGGGCGCGGTCATCGCCCTCAAACTCAAGGAGACCGCGCGGGACTATATTTTCACGTCCCACCGCTCGACCGAGCCCGGGCAGGAAGTTTTCTTCCAGCTTCTCGGACACCCTCCCTTGTTCGATTTCGGGATGCGTTTGGGGGAAGGTTCCGGCGCGGCGTTGGCCATCCCTATTCTGGAGGCGGGAGTAAAAATTTATTCGGAAATGGCGACATTCCAGTCCGCCGGAGTTTCCCAAAAGAATCCCCCCGCATAACCCGCCTTTGCCCCTCGATGGAATCGCTCCCTCTTGTAAGAGCGCCTAACAAAATGAAATTTTCCATAACTTCCTCCCCCTTTCGGGGGGCGGTCAGGTGGGGGTGAAAAACCGGGCCTGGCCATCCCGCTCCGGGGCGTTCCCCGGTCAAGGGAGGGGAGTAATTTGAGAGTCAAGCCAAATGATTCATTTTGTTAGGCGCTCTAAAGGGGGCCGGGTGGATTTGATACCATAACCGCGAACAACAATTTTTGAATCCCCCTTTCCCCCTTTACAAGGGGGAATAAAGGCAAGGCGCTTTTTGTGACCGGGTATTTATTTTCTGTTTCGAACGCCTGGCGGGCCTTGGTCCCAGGATTCGAAGGCATCCGAGGTTCGCTGTTCGCGCACTAACCGGCCAACGAAAAAGCTTCCCTTTTAGACCGGAATATCCTATTGTAATGCCCAATAAAATAGGTTTTTTTCCGAAGATCGAAGGTTTCGTTCATCTTTTCCGCGATTGCCTCCATGAGCAAAACCAACCGCATCCTGATCGTCGAGGACCACAAACCCAGCCAGGACCTCGCCTCGCGAATTTTAAAACTACGGAATTACTCGGTTAGCGCGGCCAACAATGGGGACGACGCCATCCGGGAGATGGAGACCCATGAGGTTGACCTGGTCCTGCTGGATATCTTACTGCCGGGGTTGAGCGGGATGGACGTTTTGAAATGGATCCACGGACACCGTCCGAAAATTCCGATCATTGTCATTTCCAGCCTCGACAAGGACGGCAAGGTGGCGAAGGAAGCGAAAAATCTTGGCGCGTTGGACTTCATCGGCAAGCCCGTCAACTACAACGATTTGTTGCGCAAGGTCGATAGCGCATTGCACAACGACCCCTCCCCTCCCCTGGAATCCCTGTTCTGAACGGCGCCCCTGCCGCAGAATTGACATATACTGGGCTCAGGCACTAAATTCACGATAGGCAACCGAACGCAGGTTAAGCATAATGCGCTTCTCCAATGAAAAGGCCATTCGTTTGATCGAGTATTTGCAGAAGCTGGCTTCTCTGCGAACAAAGTCGATCCGGGACGTCACAGATTACGAAAAAGCACTTTGGCTTAACGACATTCCAAAACAAAAGGGATGTTTCGCACAAGCGTGGGGGCAAAGTGAGGACTACGATTCGGATATCTGGGTCGAAATCCAAAACCGGCGAGAACCCGAACTGCCGAGCGCCCCCGACCAATGTGAGGATTGGATTGATAAAGACACCCTCCGAAACAAGAACGTCATACCGGGACTTCAGCAAGAAATAACAAGGAAGATTGGAAACCCAGCTTGGCGGGAAGGGTCAGATCAACCGCAGTTTAGCTATAGCACTGAACGCCTCGACTATCATCCCGAAATTCAGAGGGTATGGGATCGCTACGTCGAGGAACGCTGGTTGCCGTGGGTTGAAGAACATACCGCATGGGAAAGCGTTCATCGGGTATATTCTTCCCTTTTTTCCATCCATCAAGAACAACTCCGACTCGGCGAGGAATATGAACTCATACTAGGACTTGGCCTTCTATCTTGGCAGACGCCAAGCAACCAGCGCGTCCGCCGACACTTGATTGTAGCGAATGCCTTGCTTGAATTCGAAGCGCGTTTGGGGAAGTTCACCATCCGGCCTAATCCAGATGGGGCAAATGTCCGATGCGAACTCGACATGCTGGACATCGAGGAACAACCAGCAAGGGCCGAGGAAACCGCGAAGGAAATGTTGGCCAACACAGAAGACGACCCATGGGAGAAAAGCTGTATTGAAGGAGTGCTCGAAGCCCTCGTACATTCCATCAACCCTCACGGAGAATATGACGGCGCCATGGAGGCAAGGGTGACAACAAAGCCCATTGTTGAGTACGCTCCAGCAATAATCCTCAGAAAGCGTTCAGCTAAAGGTCTTGCCGAGACGCTGAAACGGATTAAGGAAAGAATCGAGCAAGGGGAACCTCTTCCCCCTGAGTTTGGCGATTTGGCAGAAATAACACGGGAAAATAATGCGGAACACACCACAGGCCCAAGCGATCCGAATGAAGAATTTGAGGGAGAAATATACTTTCCCAAACCGTCTAATGAAGAGCAACGCCTCATCGTGGATAAAATCCGTGGCGCGAGTGGCGTCCTTGTTCAAGGGCCGCCTGGCACGGGGAAATCCCACACAATTGCCAATCTAATCAGTCATCTTCTTGCAACAGGACAGCGCATACTTGTTACTGCAAAAACCCCACGGGCGCTTCAGGTTCTGATGGGTAGTTTTGACGAGAACAAAAAGGGTGACAAAGGATTAGTACATCCGGAAATCCATCCATTGTGTATCAATCTGCTTGGAAGCGGCCTTGAAGAAAAGCGTTCGCTAGAATCCAGCGTCGGAGGGATACTACGCAAGAACGCAGAATGGGACAAGAATCGAGCCAACACCGAACGGACTAAGTTAGCGCAAAAACTTCGCCAATTACGAGAAGAAAAGGCCAAGGTAGAACGAAGGCTCCGCGATATTAGGGAATCGGAAACGCATTCTCAAACTATTGCCGAGGGGACATACCGTGGCACAGCGGCCCAAATTGCCCAAGCAGTCAAGTCCCATGAGACAGAATTCGATTGGTTTGTGGACGCCGCTCCAGTTGATAAAACCTGTCCAATATCGAACTCCGACTTACTAAATGCGCTCGGCATTCTTCGCAAATTGACACCGGAGAAGCGAAGAGAGTTTGCGCTGAAATTGCCAGATGATTTGCCCCCGCCAGAGCGGTTCGCCAATCTTGTCAGCGGTGAGAAAAGGGCGATTGAGGAAGAGCAGTCTGCCGCACAGGAAGGGGATTCGCTCTTGGCTGATTATCTTGCCAAGTCCAGCGAGGATTCAATTCGAATGTTTTATGATGAGTTGTCGGGGTTTCTAAACATAGCGTCATAAATATTACCGCATAAATATGTTATCATATTGCCAACTTCATACCGGGAGGTGGCCATGCGGAAATTGGAGATCAGGGATGCCGAGGTAATGCAAATCGCCATTCGTCAGG
>JACQQK010000030.1 GCA_016207065.1 Nitrospinota bacterium | reverse complement strand
CCTTCCGTTACGTTGATCAGGGAAATTCCGTCGTTGGCGTTTCTTACGGCTTGCCGGAGGGCGCGGATGTCGGAACGCAGGGTTTCCGAAATCGCGAGACCGGCCGCGTCGTCGGCGCCGCGGTTGATGCGGATACCGGAGGCGATCCGTTCGACCGACTGGGCAAGGCGGTCGTTATTGATACCCAATATTCTCTGTGCATTCAGTGATGGTACGTTGTTGAAGATTCGTACTGGCATGGCCTGGTCTCCTCCACAAGAGTTGGCTATGTTGGTGAATTGTTCTTTTATTCGTGACTGAAATGATTTTTCAGGTTTTCCGCCGAATTCGGGTCTTTGTCGTCCGTGATTAAAGTCCTTTCCCTTTTAGTCCGTTAATAGGATTAAGTTTGTTATAAAATGGGCCGCCGGTCTTGGCGAAACCCGTGCTTATTTTCGTTATCGGAAAAAATACTGAGAACTTTAGTTCGGACCGGAAAAAAAATTATTTTTCCAGCCGCCAGTCTTTTTGGGGCACGTCGGCGTTGAGGTCCGCGATTTCGGGATGGGATTCCAGGTAGGAAACGATCCGGGGCAGGTTGGCCACGGGGCCGGAGGGGTCGAAGAACTGGGAATAGATCTTTTCCATTAACAGGAGATCTAGGTCGGTGTCCACCGTCAGCCGGAATTTTTTGCCTTGGAGGTAGGCGGGCGGGGAAACGCAGACGATGGAGTATTGGCCGGGATGGTCGTAAAAGAAAGCCGTCACGTGCTCCCGGTAGGGTTTTTTATCGGCTATTGCGGAAATTTCTCGCAATGCGGAGAACTTGACCATCTCCGTTCCCGTCCCTATGGGGATTTCGCCGGTTGGGACGGTAAGGTCCGCGTTTTGTTCCAAATGGGTTTGAGCCAGGGATGCCATCAGTTCCAGGTCGATCAAGGGACTGTCGCTACAGACCCGGAGAATATGTCCGGCCCCGACCGATTCCCCCGCCATGACGAAACGCCGCAATACGTCCTCCTCCGGCCCTTTGATGGAGTCAATTCCCATGCCGCGCGCGACGGCGACCAGCCCATCCTCCGCGGGCGAGTCGGGGACGGCCAGGACGATCCGGTCAAACGCCGGTACCTGTTGGACCCGTTTGATGATATGCTCGATCATCGCGATTCCCGCCAGCTTCCGGAACACTTTGCCGGGGCAACGGGTGGAACCGGTCCGGGCCTGGATGACGGCGGCGATTTTACAGCTCATGTCGCGCTCTCCATGGGACAATGCCATTCATGAAGTCGGATTTTAACCTTTTCCAGAGTTTTTGAAATGAAAAACAAGAGCGGGAACCAGTTGGTCCGTCCGGACAGGTTAAAGCCGGGAGACCGGGTGGGCGTGGCGGCCCCCGCCGGACCCGTCGATCCAGAACAACTGGCCAGGGGACTGGCCTGCGTCCGGCGGATGGGATGGGAGCCGGTCCTCGGCAAGCATGTTCTCTCGCGGGACAGGTTTCTGGCCGGGTCCGACGCCGATCGGGCGGACGACCTCATGTCCATGTTCGAGGACAAGGGGATCAAGGGCATTTTTTGCGCGCGCGGGGGATATGGCGCGATCCGGGTCCTCCCGCGCCTCGACCCCAAAACGATCCGCAAAAACCCCAAGGTTTTCGTCGGGGCGAGCGACATCACGCTGTTGTTGAACTACCTGGTCCAAAAGTGTTCGTTCGTCGCTTTCCACGGACCGATGGTGGCCGGCAATTTCGGGCGTCATCCCATGAAAAGGTCCAAGAGGCAATTTCGTCTTTTGCTTGGCGGGGAAGGGGAGGGGAAAAAGCTGGTCTCTCTCCAAGCGCGCGTTCTGAAGCGGGGAACGGCGCGGGGCGTTGTCGCCGGCGGTTGTCTGACGTTGCTTTGCCGGTCCCTGGGGACCCCCTGGGAGATCCAAACCCGCGACAAGATTCTGTTGATCGAGGACGTCAACGAGGCGCCCTACCGTATCGACGGCATGCTCTGGCAACTGAGACAGGCCGGGAAGTTCGAGGGGGTCAAGGGCGTCGTGTTCGGCGAGATGGTCGATTGCCAGGCCCCGAAAAAGGCCTCCTGGTCGCTGGACGACGCGATCCGCGACGTTTTCGACGAGTATTCCTTTCCCATCCTGGCGAATTTTCCGGTGGGTCACGGGAGGGAAATGTGGACCCTGCCCCTCGGCGTGGAAGCCACGATGTCCGCGGGCTCCAAGTCCCTGGCGTTCGCCGATTGCGGCGTGGTCTAGGGAAATCGTTCTACAATCTTACCGTTACGCCTCTGGAGCGCAGGTAGCGCTTCGTTTCCCCGATGGTGAGTTCCTTGAAATGGAAGATCGACGCCGCCAGGACCGCGTCGGCTTTTCCCTCGGCGATGCCTTCGTACAGATGCTCCAGGGTCCCGGCGCCTCCGGACGCGATGAGCGGGATGGACACGGCTTCGGAGACGCTCCTGTTCAAGGGCAGGTCGTATCCCGATTTGGTGCCGTCGCGGTCCATGCTGGTGAGGAGGATTTCCCCCGCTCCATGGGATTCCATCAAGCCCGCCCATTTGACCGCGTTGATGCCCGCGGGGTTCCTTCCCCCGTGGGTGTATACTTCCCACGCGGGTTGCGGCTCGCCGGCGGACAGGAAAACGTCCGGATAGCGGACGCTCCAGGGAAGGGGGGAGCCGGGTTTGCGGTTCCCGGGCGAGGCGCGCTTCGCGTCGATCGCCACGACGATGCACTGGCTCCCGAACCGTTCGGCCGCCTGTTTGACAAAGTCCGGATCGTGCACGGCGGCCGTGTTGATGGCGACTTTGTCCGCCCCCGCTTTGAGTAGCGACCGGATGTCGTCCAGGGAGCGGATGCCGCCGCCCACGGTCAGCGGCATGAAAACTTTTTCCGCCGCGCGCGCCACCACGTCGATGATGATGTTTCGCTTCTCGTGGGACGCGGTGATGTCCAGAAACGTCAGCTCGTCGGCGCCTTCTTCCTCGTAGGCGGCGGCGATTGCCACCGGGTCCCCGGCGTCCTTCAAATCGACGAAGTTGACGCCCTTGACCACGCGGCCGTCCTTGACGTCCAGGCAGGGGATGATCCTTTTAGCCAGCATGGGATTGCGCGAGTTTCGCCGCTTCTCGGTAATTGAGGGT
>JACQQK010000179.1 GCA_016207065.1 Nitrospinota bacterium | reverse complement strand
TGCATTACAACGAGGCGCGTCCCCATTCAGCGCTGGGGTACAAGACGCCGAAGGAGTTTGCGGAAACGGGTGGGAGCGTCGCTTCGGATGCAGAGAGTCCTGCGCTCCGCTCCCACCCGGAACGCCAGGAAAACTCTCTACAAAACGGGGGAAGGTCACCGCGATCAGGAATGTTGCGAAATGCGTTGGGAATGGGAGCACGTCGACCCGGATCTCGGGGTCAATTACTTTTCAATACCGGCGGGATTCGTAAAGAACAAACTACCAAGGATCGTCGTCCTGAACGACATCGCCCGGGAGGTTGTCGAAAAAGTCAGGGGCCGGCATTCCGAATATGTTTTTCCAAACAGCCGCAACGGACGCATCAGCCAGATGTCGAACCGGACATGGAGGGAAGCGCGAACCCGCGCCGCCAGGAAGTTTCCTAGATTGGCGAAGGTGTCCGCGCACTACTTGAAGCATACGTTTGGCGAACGCCTGCGGGCCGCAGATGTTCCCATGGAAGACCGCAAGGACCTATTGGGGCATAAATCCGGCCTGTCCATGACGACCCATTATTCGGCCCCGCGGTTGGAGAAACTGATCGAATACGCCAACCGGGTGGTTCCTGAACCTAAGTTTTGAGCGGTCAAGTCGGCGACAGGTTAGTTGACACGTTTTTGACACACGAAAAAAAAGGGTTTACGGGACAACCCGTAAACCCTTGATTTTTGGTGGGCCGTGTAGGGATCGAACCTACGACCTACTGATTAAGAGTCAGTTGCTCTACCGATTGAGCTAACGGCCCGTCGTTTGAATTTTTGCAGTAAAGTAGCATGTTCCTCGCTATCAGTCAACCTGCCCTTTTTCTTATTTATCCGGTCAAAATACGGCTCCGGGCATTCGCGAATTTCTGCTAAAATAAACAACGGAGAATCCTCGAATGCATAACCAGTCCCACGACATCAACCAAGCCCTGCATCGCGCCGTTAATTTCCACCAGTCGGGCCGTTTCCGGGAGGCGGAGGAAATCTACCGCGAGGTCCTGCGCGTCGCGCCCGGCAACGCCGACGCCCTGCACTTCCTCGGCGTCCTCGCGTATCAAACCGGAAATCTGGCAGGCGCGGTGGAATCGATCGGCGGGGCCCTCCGCATCGACCCAAACATCGCCGAAGCGCACTACAATCTCGCCAAGGCGCTCGCCGACCAGGGAAAACTGGACGAAGCGGTCGAGTCCTACCGGCGCGCCGCCTCGATTGACCCGAACATCGCGGAGGCGCATTATAACCTGGGGCTCGCGCTGAGCGAACTGGGGAGACCGGACGAGGCGGCCGAGTCCTACCGGCGCGCCATCTCCATCAACCCAAACGACCCCGACGCGCACTACAACCTCGGCAACGCTTATACGGAACTTAAAAGATTGCGCGAGGCCGTCGAATGCTACGAAAACGCCCTCCGCCTCAAGCCGGATTTTCCCAGAGCGCATGTCAACCTCGGCATCGCCTTCAAGGAATTGGGCCGCTTCGACCTGGCCATCGCCTCGTACCGCGAGGCCATCGCTTTCGACCCGGACAACGCGGACACGCACTTCAACCTCGCCAACGCTCTCGACGAGGAGGGACTGCTGGACGAAGCCGTCGAATCCTTGCGGCGCGCCGTCCGCCTCGACCCAAACCATGCCAAGGCGTACAGCAAGCTAGGAAAAACACTAACAAAACAGGGATCGACCGGCGAAGCCGCCGACCACTATCGACGGGCCCTCCAGTTGAATCCGGACAACGACACGGCGAAGCATATGCTGGCGGCGCTGGGGGGGCAGACGCCGGAAACGGCGCCGCCCCAATTCGTGAAGAACCTGTTTGACGACTGCGCCGAAAATTTCGAGGAACACCTGGTGAACCGGCTATCCTATAAATCGCCCATGGAGATCCGGCGGGCGTTCGAGGGGCTTTTGAAGGACGGACGGCGGTTCGTCAACATGATCGACCTGGGATGCGGATCGGGCCTGGCCGGCCAGGAGTTCCGCGGCATCGCCGACCGGTTGACCGGGGTCGACATCGCCCCGAAAATGATCGAGGTGGCGCGGAGAAAAAACGTTTACGACGTCCTGCGGGCGGGGGACATCGTCGAGACGCTGAACGCGTCGGGCGAAAAGTACGACCTGTTCGTCGCGACCGACGTGCTCGTTTACGTGGGGAACCTGCGCCCCCTGTTCGGCTCCATACAAGCCCACGCGTTAAGCGGGGCCTATCTTGTCTTCACCACGGAAAGCCAGGAGGAGCAGGACTTCTCGCTTCGCCCATCCGGGCGATACGCCCACTCGCGCGCCTATCTCCGGTCCCTCGCGGACGAATACGGTTTCGTCTTGGAACGTTGCGAGTCCGCCGTCCTCCGGACGGACAAGGGCCAGGACATCATGGGCAACCACGCAATCATGCGGTATGCGAGATAATCCGCCCGGCGTCCCGCCAGGCCTATTTGCCGAACTTTTGGGAAAGTTTCTTGAAGGAAATAACGATGTCGCTGTCCAAATAATCCCTAAATTCGCCGGCGTCGAAGAACACCCCTCGGCAGTTCAGACAACCCTCGTACCAAACGTCCGTCCTCCCTTCCGCCTCAATCTTGACCATGGGCCTTTTGCAATGCGGGCAATCGATGAAGTTTTTCCGGTTAAACTTTTTGCCGATCGTTGGATCGCCCATGTCCAGGATCTCCGGGTTGTCCAAAAGGCGCAACTCATCGCATTCCAGACGATCGAACCAGAGACCGTGGCATGCCGCGCACCGGTCGACCTCATACCCATGATAACGCAACACTTTCATATTCGCCGAACATTTCGGGCAATTCATCGCCGGTTCCGGATTTTGTCGATAAGCGGATCGTCTTCATTTACAGCAAAATTCAATTAAATAGTAGGCCAACGGGCGGAAAAAATCAAATCGGTTTTTCCTCTCGAACAATTCCAAACCCCGGGGTATATTGACCGGCGGTACAAATTATCCGGCACCACTCGGAAAACTGTCATGCGCCAACCCTCATCGAGCGGCTTTAACGGAAGACCCATCCGGGAGATAGCGGACAAGATGGGGCTCCAACCGGAAGACACCATCCTCTACGGCGACTCCAAGGCCAAGGTCCGGCTGGAAGTCTTGCAAAAACGTGCCCGGCGGGGAAAACTCATTCTCGTATCGGCCATCACCCCGACGCCCGCGGGCGAAGGGAAAACGACCACCACCATCGGTCTGGGCCAGGCCCTGGCGCGGTTGGGACAGTCCGCGTGCCTGGCGTTGCGGGAACCTTCCCTGGGCCCCTGTCTCGGCATGAAGGGCGGGGCGACGGGCGGCGGCGCGAGCGTCATCGTCCCCGCGGACGAGATCAACCTGCATTTCACCGGCGACTTCCACGCCATCACCTCGGCGAACAACCTGCTGTCCGCCTTGCTGGACAACAGCATCTACCATCGCGGCTTGGCCAACATCGACCCCCGCAGAATCACGTGGAGACGGGTGATGGACATGAACGACCGGGCCCTGCGCAACATCATTGTCGGGCTGGGAGGGGTCTTGCAAGGGGTCCCGCGGGAAGGGGGGTTCGACATCACCGCCGCCTCGGAGATCATGGCGATCCTTTGCCTGTCCGAGGGGTACGCCGACCTGAAAGCCCGTCTGGATAAAATCCTCGTGGCCTTCACCTACGACGACGAACCGGTGACGGCCCGATCCCTGAATGCGACAGGCGCCATGACCGCGCTACTCAAGGACGCCTTGTTGCCCAACCTCGTCCAGAGCGTCGAGGGGGTCCCGGCATTCGTCCATGGCGGCCCGTTCGCCAACATCGCGCACGGTTGCAACTCCGTCCGCGCCACGCGAATGGCCCTGGCGCTGGCCGATTGGGCCGTCACGGAGGCGGGGTTCGGTTTCGAACTGGGGGCCGAGAAATTCTTCGACATCAAGGCGGTTGGGGCCAGGCTGGACACGTCCGCCGTGGTCCTGGTGGCCACCTGCCGGGCGCTGAAGATGCACGGCGGCGTCAAGCTGGACGACCTCGGAGCGCTCAACATGGAGGCTTTGGTCAAGGGGATGGGGAACATGGACAAGCACGCGGAGAACATCGCCAAGTTCGGCGAACCGCCCATCGTCTGTCTGAACCGCTTCGCGGGCGACCACGAGGAGGAAATACGCCTCGTCAGGGAACATTGCGAAAAAACGCTAAAGGTCCCGTTCGCGGTGAGTAACGTTTACGAGGAAGGCGGCAACGGCGGGACCGATCTGGCCCGGACCGTCATGGCCCAGGCGGAAAAGAACTGCAAGCCTTTCCGCCCGCTGTACGACTGGAACGAGGACGTGAAAACCAAGATATGGAAGATCGCCAACGGGATGTACGGAGCGGAAAAAATCGTCTACGCCAGGAAAGCCGAACGCGACCTCCGTTCCATCGAGAAACTGGGCTACGACAAACTGCCGGTATGCATCGCCAAGACCCCGCAATCCCTGACCGACGACCCCAAGCTTGTCGGCAGGCCGGAACATTTCACCGTCACCGTGCGCGAAATTCTGATCGCCGCGGGCGCCGGTTTCCTGATCCCGATCACCGGCGACATCATGCGGATGCCCGGCCTGCCCAAAAACCCGCAGGCGGAAAAGATCGACCTGGCGGACGGCAGGATCGTCGGCATTCAATAACGAACTCGCCGCGCCCCTTCCCGC
>JACQQK010000174.1 GCA_016207065.1 Nitrospinota bacterium | reverse complement strand
TGTTGGAAAAAATGGCGTGTTTTTTGTCGGAAAAAGAATCGATGGTTTCGCGGCAATGGGGGTAAAACCGGGTTTGGTCCAAATAGCGGACGCCATAATGTCTCTTGAACGCCTCGACCGCCGGGCCAACGCCCGCCAGCGGTCCGCTGTCCAGGCAAACGCCCGGGGGCCACGCGGCGATGGCGCTTCGCGAGCGCCGGAACCCGGTCTCTGCCTCCGCGCAAGCGGGAGGCGGCGTTGGATCCAGCGGCACGCTGGCGGGCGTTGGCCCGGCCGGCGTCACGCCGGACAGCGCGCGCGACATCAGGGCTTCCACGCCGTCGCCGATGTAACCGAAAATAGTTTCCCGAGGCAGTTCGCGGAAGCCAAGCTCCCTGAGGGCGCAATTGACGGAGTCGGCGATGTCCAGCTTGGAATCCACCAGCGTCCCGTCGAAATCGTAAACAAACAAACGGACCTTTTTCATGCAAGAATCTAGAGACGGGACGCCGAGGGAGTTCCGCGTTCGCCGGCCAGCATGCCGCTGGATCCAATGGGCTCGGCTCCGATGGCAAACGGGCATCGTCGAGGGCAATCCAAGCATGGCCCGTCCGCTCCGGCGCGGCCGCCGGTTTACTCGTTGGAGGTGTAGCGGTAAGCCTTGACGACGTTGTTGTTGTCGAACAAGATCACCAGGTCCTTGGACTTGGCGCTCCCGGCGACGTATTTGTCGAACTGATACGTCCACATCGCGCTTCCGTTTTCCATGCCTTCCTTGAAAGGCAGGCCGAACCAATCCAATATCTCGTTTTTCGTGGTGGAATGGTTCTTTATGTTTTGGACCTTGCCGCTATCGAAATTTTTTCCGACCGAGCCACATCCGACCGCGAGGGAAAACGCTAGAACTGCAACGAGGGAAAGTAGGGCGCGTCTCATGTTCTTCTCCATTATTATTGGGGTTGGTATTTTATAAGGCTCCGGGAACGGCCAAGCCAAGGATCATTCATGATTTTGGGTTGTAAGGATCTTAATAAAAAACCTCGCGCGGATACCCACAGTTTACCAAAACCGCCGGAAAAAGTATAATCTAACCGCTATCCGGAAACCGGGGCGGCCGTTTCTCCGGACCCCCAACCTCATCGTGCGAGTCGATATGCAAAAAAAAGCGTTCGTTTTGTCCTTGGGTGCGTCATTTTACCATAATCCGGGAAGGTTTTTTTGCCTGGGCCTGGCCTTGGCGGCATGGGTTTCGGGATGCGCCCCCCTGCCCGTTCCAGGGGAGAACGCGTCCGCAAAGGCCCCGCAAGCGACGATTGAAAGCGTCCGCGATTTCGAGCCCGACGGATATATCGAACCCATCCCCTCGCTTGCCCCGAAGGGTTATCTGTTGTCGAAGCTCGCGCCGGACGTTTATTTCTTTTCGACCGGCATTTACAACAACATGTTCATCGCGACTCCGGAAGGCGTCATCCTGACCGACCCCATAGCGGACAAGGGCGCATTGCTCAAGAAAGCGATCGCCGAGGTCACGCCGCTTCCGGTCAAGTTCATCCTGTATTCCCATTCCCATCTGGACCATATCGGGGACGCCCATTTGTTCGCCGAAAACGCCCAGATCATAGGCCATATCGAAACCAAAAAGCTTCTGGAACGGTATGGGGACTCCCGGCGGCCGGTCCCTAACATTTCCTTTGGAAGCGTGTATTACCTCGATTTCGGCGGGATTCGCGTCGAACTGCTCTATCCCGGCGAAGGCCATGGGAAGGGGAACATCATGATCTACGTGCCCGCCCGCAAGGTGTTGATGTACGTCGACGCGGCGACGCCCAAGTCCGTGCCATTCAAGAATTTCGGAACGGTCGATATTTACGGCCAGGTCCAGGGCATCCGTAGCGCCTTGAAACTGGATTTCGACGCCTACGTGGCCGGCCACCTGCACCGGCCGGGAACGCGGAAGGAGATGGAGGAAGTCCTGGAATATTACCTGGACTCGAAAAAGGCGGACCATGAAGCCATGAAACGCGTCCGGTTCGCCGAGGTCATGTCCGCAACCAAATCCAGGGACATCGAAAGGATCATCGGCGAATATTACGAAGCCGTCGCGGAGGAGTGTTACGGCATTTTAAAGAAAAGCTGGAAACAGCGGTTGATGGGCTTCGAGGCGTTCGCCCGGGGCCATTGCGACGTCTGGACCGCTTTCCACCGCACCCAGCAGGCTCCCTAGCCGGGGACGCCCCCGGCCAGCGTGAACGCTGGATCCAACGCCGCCTCAGGCCAACGCCGAGGCGGCCGGCGCGACACCGGATTCACTAACGGGCAAACGCCCGGAAGCCACGCGGCGCTACGCCGCATTTTTCGAGGAGGAACCATGGAAATTGCCACCGCGTATTTGATCACTTTTGGCTGGGCCATCGTCGGCTCGGCAAGCATGGGCGCCGGGCTGTTTATCTCGCTTTACATCTTCAACTTGCTCAACAAGGGCGTGGACGAATGGGCGCTGATCAAGGAGGGAAGCGTCCCCATGGCTATCGTCCTCGCGTCGGTCGTCATTGCCAGCGGCATCGTCGTCGGGAGCGCCATAAGACCGTGAGACTGCTTTCAGTCCTCGTGGCCCTGGCGATTTTAACGTTGGCCTTGAGCGGCGTTCCCCTCGAAAGCAAGGGCGAACCCGCCCGTCCGTCAACCGGACGGGGGAAGGGTTACCGGACGGACTATGCCATGGGCCGCTCGGAAGCTTCGTCCGCCAGGCGAGACGGCGGGCAATTTTTCGTCAAACGCGTCATCGACGGGGACACCTTGCGGTTGAGCGACGGGGAGAAGGTGAGACTGCTCGGCGTCGACACCCCCGAGACAAAACACCCCACGAAGCCCGTGCAGTATTTCGGCAAGGAGGCGTCCGAGTTCACCCGTCGCGCCGCGGAAGGCCGCTTCGTCGCCATGGACTACGACGTTACGCCGCGCGACAAATACGGGCGCCTGCTGGCCTACGTTTACCGTCAGCCGGACGATTTTTTTCTGAACGCGGAGATTATCAAGCAAGGCTACGGGTTCGCCTACACCCGTTTCCCCTTCAAGTATATGAAGGAGTTCAAACGTTATGAGGACGAGGCCCGGATCCAGGGGCGGGGGCTCTGGCAAAGGGAGCCGCCGCCCGCGCCGGGGCGAACCGGCCAGACTTTGAGCGCCCCCGATGGTCATCGCTCGCCATCCGAGTCGAGCCCGCTGGGTCCAGCGTCACGCCGGCCGCCGTCCACGCCGGTTCCTGTTCCTGAAAAATTGGAAACGGAGCCCGTAAAGGACATGGCGGTTGCGGAGGAGAAAGCGGCGGAGGTCAAGCCCGAAGCCGATTCCAATCCCAAAGTCGCGGACAGGAAGGAAGAAAAGGGCGCCGAACGGCAACGGCAGGACGATTGCCGGATCAAGGGGAACATCAACCGCAAAAAGGAAAAAATCTACCACGTCCCCGGCGGGCAATGGTACGGCAAAACCCAGATCGACGAATCCCAGGGCGAACGGTGGTTCTGTAGCGAGGAAGAGGCGGCGCGAGCCGGATGGCGCAAGGCGGGCCGGTGACGGCGAGGGATAAAGTCGCGGAGCGGACGCGAAGTTGTCCGGGAACCGGGATCCTCCGCGCTTGCTTTTTTCCTTCAATGTATTAAACTTTAAATTGAGCTCGTTGGAGCCTCCATCTGACCGCCAGTCCCCCGGCTGAAAATTCATGTCTATATTGACCATACGAAATTGCCTGGACCCCATCCTCCGCCAGAAATGCGGCCCGATCGAGAACATCGACGGCAATCTGGTCGCGTTGTCCCAGGACATGATCGAGACCATGTTCGACGCCCCCGGCGCGGGCCTGGCCGCCAACCAGGTGGGAATCGCCCAGCGGATCATCGTCGTCGACCTGGGGATAGGCACGGACAAGATCAACCCCGTCGCCATCGTCAACCCCGAGATCGCCGCCTTTGAGGAGGAGATGACCGGCGAGGAGGGATGCCTGAGCATCCCCGACTTGTTCGCCGAGGTCAAGCGGGCCAAACGCGTCGAACTGAAGGGGTACGACCTCGACGGCAACGCGGTGCGCTACGAAGCCGAGGACCACCTGGCCCGGGCGTTCCAGCACGAGCTGGACCACCTCAATGGCATTTTGTTCTGGGACAAGCTCGGAAAGATCAAGCGCGACCTGCTGAAACGCAAGTTCAAGAAAAAGCTCAAAGAGAAATCCCCATGAAGATCGTGTTCATGGGAACGCCCGATTTCGCCGTCCCCACCCTGGACGCGCTGTCCCGTTCCGAGTTTCAGGTCGCCTGCGTCGTCACCCAGCCGGACCGTCCCAAGGGACGCGGGCAGGCCGTGCGGTTCCCGCCGGTAAAGCAGTTCGCGCTGGAGCGTGGCATTCCCGTTTTGCAACCCGAAAAGGTCAACGCCCCGGATTTTATCGAAGTCCTGCGCGGACTGGCCCCGGACCTGGTCGTCGTCGTCGCCTTTGGCCAGATTCTCAACCCCAGGGTGTTAGCGGTCCCCCGCCATTTTTGCCTCAATCTTCATGCGTCCCTATTGCCCAAGTACCGCGGCGCCGCTCCGATCAACCGGGCCATCGTCAACGGCGAGCGGGAAACCGGGGCGACAACCATGAAAATGGACGCGGCGATGGATACCGGGGACATCCTATTGACGCAAGTTGTCCCCATCAAGGATTCCGACAACGCCCAGACCCTGCACGACACGCTGTCCGCCGCCGGGGCGGACCTGGTCCTGGAGACCGTCCGCCGGTTGGAACGCGGGACGCTCGCGTCCACGCCGCAGGACCCCGCGCAGGCCACTTACGCGGCAAAACTGAAAAAAGAAGACGGACTGATCTGTTGGGAGAAAAGCGCCAGACAAATCAGGGACCTGGTCCGCGGGCTGGAGCCCTGGCCCGGCGCCTACGCTTTTTATAAATCCCTGCGCATTCGGATCTGCGAGGCGGAGACGGCGCCCGGCGACCCCGGCGACGAACCGGGGTCCGTCGTCCGCGTTTCCGATTACGGCATCGAAGTGGGGACGGGGCAGGGCCGGGCGGTCATTACCCGCCTTCAGCCGGAAAGCAAAAAGCCCATGCCGGCCAAAAGTTTTCTGCAGGGCCATCCCCTTCGCAAAGGGGACCGGTTCGAGTCCCATTCGGGTCAACCGTCCACGAAATAAAGATACCGGAGACGGCGCATTTCCTTCCTGTAGGGGGAAGGCCAGGATGGGGGTGTAAGCTCAGTGCGTTTACCCCCACCCAACCTCTCCCTGAAAGGGGGAGGGGTTTCGTGGGCCTCATTTTGCCGGGCGCTGTCGAGCGATGGGACTCATTAATCCAACCAAAAGGAGTTTATGCCCAGGACATTGATTACGGGAGGCGCGGGATTTCTCGGGTCGCACTTGTGCGACCACCTTCTGACCAAGGGCCACGAAGTGATCTGCATGGACAACCTGTTGACCGGCAACGAAAACAACATCGCCCATATCCGGAGCGATAAGTTTGCGTTCGTCAAGCACGACGTGACCAACTACATCGAGGTGGACGGCAGGCTCGACTACATCCTGCACTTCGCGTCGCCCGCCAGTCCCGACGACTACCTCCAGTTTCCGATCCAGACGCTCAAGGTCGGTTCCCTGGGCACGCACAAGGCGCTGGGTCTCGCGAAGGCGAAGAAAGCCGCGTTCCTGCTGGCCTCCACGTCGGAGGTGTACGGCGACCCGCTGGTGCATCCGCAGAAGGAGAGCTACTGGGGCAACGTCAACCCCGTCGGCCCGCGCGGCGTTTACGACGAGGCCAAGCGTTTTGCCGAGGCCCTGACCATGGCGTACCATCGCGCGCATGGCGTGGACACGAAGATCGTCCGGATTTTCAACACCTATGGTCCGCGGATGCGGCTCAAGGACGGCAGGGCCATCCCCAACTTCCTGCGCCAGGCGCTGGAGGGGGAAAACCTCACGGTCTACGGCGACGGCAACCAAACGCGCAGTTTTTGCTACGTCGCCGACCTTGTCGAGGGCCTTTACCGCCTCCTGCTTTCCGGCTGTAACGAGCCGGTCAACCTCGGCAACCCCAACGAGATGACCATCGAGGAAATGGCGCGGAAAATTTTGCAACTGACCGGGAGCCGGAGTAGAATCGACTACCTCCCGCTTCCCCAGGACGACCCCAAGGTGCGCCAGCCGGACATCGCCAACGCCAGGAGCTATCTGGGATGGGAACCCAGGGTGGGGCTGGAGGAGGGATTGCGCGAGACCATCGCCTACTTCAAGAAAACCCTGGAACTGCAAAAGACCTGGACCCGTCCATGAGCGCCGAAAGCGGCTCCTCGATCAAACACTGGCCGGAGGACGAACGCCCCCGGGAAAGGCTGATCAAATTCGGCGGGGACAAACTTTCCGACGCCCACCTGTTGGGCATCGTCATCGGGTCGGGAGACCCCCAGAGCAAGAAGAACGCCGTCGACCTGGGCCGGGACCTGCTCCAGCATTTCGGCGGGTTCCGGCAGTTGGATTCCGCGTCCGTCGGCGAGTTGCGCGCCGTGAAGGGCATCGGCTCCGCCAAGGCGGCGCAGATCAAGGCCGCGCTGGAGATCGGCAAGCGGCTCTCCGCGCAGGGGGGCGGCTCCCAGCGGGCGATGACGTCGAGCCGGGATTTCGTCGAATGTTACGGGCCGTTTCTCCGCAACCTGAAAAAGGAAGTCGTCAAGGTCGTCCTGCTCAACCCCAAACTGAGGGTCATCAAGGACATCCCCATTTCCGAAGGCAGTCTCAACGCCAGCATCGTCCACCCGCGCGAGGTCATGGTCCCGGCGATCAAGGAATCGGCCGCCTCCATCGTCCTCATCCACAACCATCCGAGCGGCGACCCGGCGCCCAGCCAGGCGGACATCGAGATCACGCACCGCGTCGCGAAAACCGGGGACATTGTCGGCATCAAATTGATCGACCACATCATCGTCGGCGGGAACGCCTACTACAGTTTCGCGGACGAAGGGTTGATCTGACGTCGGCGGTGTCCGGGGAAAACGGCCCTATAATCCCTTCCCCCTTGTATGTTAGGAAGGAGATTTGAGAGAATACCGCGCTGGCAAGTTTTCCCCTGCATCGAACAACAAGACCGTGGAACGGCGGGCCGGGCCGCTGTATAATGCGCCCAGTCCCCGCAACAGAGGCCAAGGATGAAATCCAAATTCAAATTTTTTCTCGAAAACGAAAAACGCCCGAAGGTCCTCGTGGTCGGCGACCTCATCCTGGACGAGTACATCTGGGGGGCGGTCAACCGCATATCGCCGGAGGCGCCGGTACCCATCCTCGAGTGCCGCTCGGAGAACCAGACGCTGGGCGGGGCCGCGAACGTCGCCAACAACCTCGTGGCCCTGGGGTGCGAGGTCCATCTGTGCGGCGCCATCGGCCAGGACGAAAAAGGCGACCGGTTCCTGAACCTCATCCGGGACCGCTCGATCCATGCCGAGGGCGTCAGCCGGTTCTTCCATCGGCCCACCACGTCCAAGATCCGCGTCATCGCCCACGACCAGCAAGTGCTCCGGATCGACAAGGAAGACAGCCGCCCCATCGCCGCCGAGACCGAGGCCAAACTCATCGCTTATATCAACAAGACCCTGCCGGCCGTCGACGGGGTCATCTGTTCCGACTACCAGAAGGGCGTCCTGACGCCGAAAGTCGTCAACGCCGTCATGCACCGGGCGCAGAATTCCAAAAAGCTCGTGATCGTCGACCCGAAAAGCGCGGATTTCTCCCTGTACCAGGGCGCCACCGTCATCACCCCGAACCAGAAGGAGGTCGAGCAGGCGGCGCCCATCAAGATCAACGCCAAGGACGACCTGGAGCGCGCCGCGGAATACCTGTTGAACCTGAGCAAGGCGCAGGCCTTGCTGATCACGCGCGGCAAGGACGGGATGATCCTGTATCAACCCAAGGCCGAGCCCGTGGAGATTCCCACCATGGCGCGGGAAGTGTACGACGTCACCGGGGCGGGCGACACCGCCACCAGCGTTTTCGGCATGGCCGTGTTCAGCGGGTTCGACTTTCAGGAAGCCGCGGCGCTCGCCAACATGGCCGCCGGCATCGTCGTCGGCAAGGTCGGCACCGCCGTCGTGACGCTGAAGGAGATCAACGCTTTTTTGGAGGAGGAGATGCTCCGCGCCACCCATTCCATCCTGGAAGTGGGGGAGCTGAAACAAGTCGTGAGCCTGGCCAAGAGCGCGGGGAAGAAAGTGGTGTTCACCAACGGCTGTTTCGACCTCATCCACGGCGGGCACATCGAGTTTTTGCAACGCGCCAAGGCGCTGGGCGAGGTGCTGGTCGTCGGCCTCAACAGCGACGCCTCCGTGCGTAGACTGAAAGGCGCGGGCCGGCCCATCAAAAGCCAGGGCGAACGCGCCAACATCCTCGCCGCCCTCAAGTACGTCGATTACCTCGCCATCTTCGAGGAGGACACCCCCGAGCGCCTCATCCGCGAGGTGCGGCCCGACATCCTCGTCAAGGGCGACGACTACAAGATCGACGAGGTCGTCGGCCGGGAGATCGTCGAGGGCTACGGCGCGCGCGTCGCGCTGATCCCCATCGTCAAGGGACTCTCCACCACCAGCACCGTCGAGAAGATCCTCGAAAACCACAAGGGGTTTTAGCGAAAAATCCATACCCCCCTCCCGCCATAAAAGTTCTCCGTTATTTGCCTTAAAAGGCAATGCTGATATAAATAGGGTGATCTTTGGGGGCCATTATGCTATTTTTCGGATATCCAAAGCGCGTGCCGTTCCCCCTGGAAAATGTTCTGGTTTCTTTCCAATATCCTGACCCGGATATCGCACGAGCGAATGACCCATGGCGGCGCTTCGCGTTTTGGGAACGGGGCTTGCCGGTCTCCTGGAGACGGAAAATGCCAGGCGCAAAAAGTGCCTTGGTTTTGTCCCCCTTGTAAAGGGGGCCGGGGGGATTCACGCCATGACCGCGAACAGAAGGTTCAAATCCCCCTAACCCCCTTTGCAAGGGGGAGCGATTCCACTCCTTTGTTCATGTAATATCCGGGCTGAACAAAGATTGTTGGCTAGTCTTCTTACAACGGGGCATTTTTTAAGAGCGCGGAAAGTTTAAGTCGGGAGGTTCGTTATTTTGGACAAGCCAAATTAGAATTGAGGAAACCCATAAGAAACTTCTCTCCTTAAACCCTAATCCATGGGAGGACGGGCTGTGGCAATCGACATTACAAAAAACCTCAAGAAATATATTCCTTTATTTCAACAAGCTAACGAGCAAAAAATTAATGAGGCTGAAACTTCGCTACGGATTGGCAAGTTTCTGGAAGAGGTTCTGGATTACGATGTTTTCCAGGACATCACCAAAGAATTCACCGTCAAAGACCGTTATGTTGACTACGCAATCAAAGTAAATGGCAAGGTAGCTTTTTTTATCGAGGTTAAGCAGGCCGGAATAACATTAAGAGAGAAGCATATCGAACAAGCCGAAAACTACGCCGCAAACGCCGGTGTCGAGTGGCTAGTACTTACCAATGGCGGACATTGGCATTTGTACCATCTCACATTTGAAGATGGGATTCAAAGTAGCCTTGTCTTTTCGGCCAATCTTTTTGAGGACGATATAAAAGACGCTTCTTATAAACTAGCGCACTTGCACAAAAAAAGCATACTCAAGTACGAACACAATGAGTATTACGAAAAAGTCAAGACTCTCTCTCCAAAGAGCGTTGTTCAAGCCATCCTTCAAGAAAACGTATTGAAGCTGATACGTCTTTCTCTCAAGAAAACCTCAGGAATAGCAGTGGAAGAGCAAGATTTGGTAGATAGTATAAAAAAGATGATATCGTCCGAAACTTGGGAATCCATTGGGGATATAAGAGTCAAAAGAAAGAAGAAAAAAGCGTCTAAACAAATCGGTCCAACGGAACAGCCAGGCAAAACGGCGGCTCAAGAAAAGATTCAAAATACGCCAAGCATTCCCATGGAAACCCCAGAAAAAGATATTCGCCAGTCTTAGCGTGGCTTTGAAAAAGTTTTTTTCGGGTCGATTTTTATGAAAGAAAAAATATATTCCATATTAACGGACGAAAAGTCCGACAGCCTTGTCAAGCGGGGAACAAATTTATTCATAATTGCCTTGATAGTATTAAACGCATTGGCGGTGGCATTGGAAACGGTTAAATCGTTTTCAAAGGAATACGCCGTCTTGCTCGATCTTTTTGAAACCTTTTCGGTCATGATATTTACAGCGGAATATATTCTCAGATTATGGGTTTGCAATCTGAGCACACGATTTGGTTCTTTGTTGATTGGAAGAATCCGGTATGTTTTTACGCCTCTGGCGATCGTGGATTTGCTGGCAATCTTGCCATTTTATTTAGCAAACTTTTTTCCATTCGATCTCAGGTTCATACGGATTCTGAGGTTGTTTAGGTTGGTTCGCTTGATAAAGTTAGCGAGATACTCGGTAGCGATTAAAGTCTTCTCGGAAGTTTTGACCCGGAAAAAAGAGGAGTTGGTTATTTCTACCATGCTTGTGTTGGTCTTGTTAGCGCTTTCCTCCAGCCTGATGTATTTTGTGGAAAACGAATCCCAGCCAGAGATTTTTTCAAGTATTCCAGATGCCATGTGGTGGGGGGTAATGACGTTAACGACGGTTGGTTATGGAGATGTATATCCGATAACGGTTTTGGGAAAGATAATAGCCGCTTGCATATCTGTTTTAGGCATCGGGATGTTTGCAATTCCCGCCGGTATTCTGGCTTCGGGATTTGGCGAAGTTTTAAAAACTAAAAATGCACAAAAAAATTGCCCCCATTGCGGCAATCGAATCGAACATTAAAGTTTGAATCGGAAAACGCAATCCCGGCGGGCTTATTTATGGAGCGGGATTTTGCTGGGAGTGGGAGGTCAGGAAATCGGCGATGTACCGGGAGATCTCGTGGCTCACCTCGCCGATGAGTTCCAGGAAGGAGACGCCGATGTCGTAGGTCGAGTTGAACGCCTCCACCCGCACCACCAGGCCCGCGAGGTCCATGGTTTTCCCGGGAGAAAGCGTGATATGCAGGCTGAGGTCGTCGCCGATATTGAAAGGGTCCTTGCTTTCGAAGAGGATCCCTCCGTAACTCAAATTCTTGGTCTTGGTGGAGAGTTCGATCTTCCGTTTCGGGGTCAAATTCTTCACGCGGATCTCGCTGAAAAAGTCCACGCGCAGAAACTGTCTTTTGTCCGGGTAGAACACGGAGATGTTGTTCTTCCCCTTGGCCTTGGCGCTGTACATGGCCTTGTCGGCGTTGCCGACCAGGTCCTTGGCTTCCCTGGCGTCCAGGGGAAACGAGGACAACCCGCCGCTGAGCGTGATGCTAAACGTCCTGCCTTCGAACTCCATTTGCATCTCTTCTATCTTTTGCCGGATCCTTTCGGCGATGATGAGGCCCTTGATCTTGCTCGTCTGCGGCAGGATGAGGACGATCTCCTCGCCGCCGTACCGGCACGCGATGTCCTCGATCCGCTTCAGGGAGACGATCGCCCTGGCCAAGCGCTTCAACGCCAGGTCTCCCGCCTGATGGCCCAGGGAATCGTTCAGCTTCTTGAAGTTGTCAATGTCCAGGAAGAGCAGGGAGAACTCGCCGCCGTATCTCCGGCACCGGTTGATCTCGCCGGCCAGCGCCTCGTCGAAATAGCCGCGGTTGAAAAGGTCCGTCAGGGGGTCGCTGTGCGAGGAACGCGCCGTCTGTTCGAAGACCTCCATCTCGACCACCTTGGGGATTTGAAAGGTCCTGATGACGGAGGAAAAATAGTCGCAGACCGCCGTCTGCAGACTCACCGGACGGCCAAGGCAGGTGTTCAGTTTTTCATGATGGGCGACGATGTCCTGCCATTTTTTTTTCGCCTCGCCTTGTTCAAAGTCCAAGTGCGTGAGCAGTTTCAGCAAGACCGGATAAACCTCGTCCCCTTCTTTTTCCACAAGACAATTCAAGTCGCGCAGAAAAGCGCCGTCGTCGCGCGGGTGCTGGTTCAGACACTGGAGAACAAAGTTTTTTAACGGTTGATCGGTCTGTATGATCGCGCTCATGCCAACATCCCACGCCCGCGGTTATAGCCGATGGCGCTTGATTAATAAGGAGACACGGTTATAAAACCAAACGGTAAAACCACCACTACATGATCATATAATGGCGCAATAAAATCAAGACGGCAATTCGGCCTGCCCGAACGGCGAACTCATCGCCAAGAAAACGACATTGAATATATTGTTGTTACGCGGATTCGTTTTTGGCGCATTACATGAAAAAAACAGGGTTTGGGCGGTCAACCCGGTTATCGCATGAGTAAAATCCAAAGAGGAAAAAATTCCGGGACCCTTTTGGGCATCTCGAAAAATTGTAGTTGCCTGATTCATCAGGCGCTCCAAACGCCCAATAAATTGGCAACCACAATTTTTTAGCGCCGGTCGCACTCAAGAAAAAGGCGATTTTTAGAGACGCCCTTTTGTCATGCCCTGGGACGTCCTGGCCCGAAATGCCTTTGGGGTACCCCGTCCCACTTTTCCTTGAGTGGCGTGTATTATACGGACAAAATCCAAATGGGACAATAATATTTTTCCGACAGTCGATATTTATTCCAATCACGGAACTGCCAGAGGCTTGGTTCGCTGGCGGAGAGGGGATTTTCCCGGCGACCCGTTATAGCGTTTATTCGCTCGCTACGGGTCATGCTTCGACCCGCTCGGCATGACCGCCATTTTGTCGCCCTGAGCCTGTCGAAGGGCGGCGTTTTCGGAACGCAAATTTATACAACCAAGCGCTAGTCCTTGAGGATGCCCTTCTTTTTCCAGTAGGCGCGCAGGGAGTGTTCCTGGTCGAGCAGGGTGTCCAGGTAGGTGTGGTTGGCGGGGATCATGGGCATGACGTGCCCCCGGCTCTTGTCGTCGTAGGGGTACTTGACGTCGAGGACGTAGGGGCCTTTGTGTTTCAGCATCCGTTTCAAGGCGGGGACCACCTCCTCGGGCTTGCTGACGCATTCGGACTTCACCCCGAAGGCGTGGGCGATCTCGGCGAAATTGGCGTCGCCGATGTAGGTGTGGGCGCGGATGGACTTGTAGAACCGGTCCTCCCACTGGGCCACCATGCCCAGGTGGGCGTTGTTGAGGACGACGCTCTTGACGGGGATGTTCTCGATTTTCAGGGTTTGCAGTTCCTGGATGTTCATGAGGAAACTGCCGTCGCCGTCGATATTAATGACCTGCCGGCCGGGATAGGCTACCTGCGCCCCCATCGCGGCGGGCAGACCGAACCCCATGGCCCCCAAGCCGGAGGAGCACAGCCAGCAACGGGGCCGCTGGAACCGCCAGAACTGGGACGTCCACATCTGGTGCTGTCCCACCCCCACGGAAACGATGGCGTCCTCGTCGGCCAGCTTTTGAAGCTCGCGGATGACGTGTTGCGGGACGATGTGCGTCTCGTGCAGATCGTAATGGAAGGGGAACTCTTTCCTCCATCCCTCGATTTCCGCGAGCCACGGGCCGATGTCCTTTTTCGGGGCCACGCTTTCGTTCATCATCTGCAAGGCGAGTTTGACGTCGCCCTGGATGGGGATGTCCACGATGATATTTTTATTGATCTCCGTCGGGTCGATATCGACGTGAATGAAGCGGGCGTTCTTGCAGAACTCGGACAGTTTGCCGGTCACCCGGTCGTCGAAGCGCACGCCGAGGGCGATCACCAGGTCGGCGTGGTTTATGGCGATGTTCGCGTAGACGGCGCCGTGCATGCCCAGCATCTGGAGGGACAGCGGATCGTCCATGGGGTATGAGCCGAGACCCATGACGGTGTTGGCGACGGGGATGCCCGTCTTCCGGACGAACTGGACCAACTCCGCGGAGGCCTCCGCGCTGACGATGCCGCCGCCGGCGTAAACGACCGGCCGCCGGGACTCCATGATGGCGTGGACGGCCTTCTTGATCTGCAACGGCGAAGGTTTCAGGTTGGGCTTGAAGCCGGGGACGTCGAACCTCACGTTGAAGTTGGGGATCGCCTCCTGTTGCTGGATATTCTTCGGCAGATCGACCAACACCGGCCCTGGCCGGCCGGTCCTGGCGATGTGAAACGCCTCGTGCACCACCTGCGGGATGTCGTCGATGTTCTGGACGAGATAGCTGTGTTTGACCAGCGGGAAGGTCGCGCCGAGAATGTCGGTTTCTTGAAAGGCGTCGCTCCCCAGAACGGTGGAGGGGACCTGGCCGGTGACGGCGACGAGGGGTATGGAGTCCATCTTGGCGTCCATGATGCCCGTCAACAGGTTGAGCGCGCCGGGACCGGACGTGGCGAGGCAGACCCCCACCCGGCCCGTGGCCCGCGCGTAGCCGCCGGCCGCGAAGGCGCCGCCCTGCTCGTGACGGGGCAGGACCATCCGGATCTTCTGGCTCAAGGTCAGCCCTTGATGGATTTCCATCGAGGCCCCGCCGGGGTAGCCGAACACGACATCCACGCCTTCGTTCTCAAGGCACTTGACGAGGATGTCCCTGCCCTTCATGGGATGGCCCGAAACGGGGCGCTTGTGGATGTCTACGATCTTTTTCTGGGACAAGTGTTTGCCGGTGATGACGTTCCAAATTCGGTTTTAAAACGATAGCTTAAAGAGAAATCCATGTCAAATCCAAACCCCGTCCCGGACGCAAATAACGGCGGTCCCGCCGACCCGTATATGGCGTGAGGAAAGAATAGAATTGCTCCCCCTTGTAAAGGGGGCTGGGGGGATTTGCATTTCGACAGGCGCATCTCATCGCTAACCCTCCCGCGCCAGGGCCTTCAGGAGGATCCCTTCGCGCAGGCTGTATTCGCTCACCGTGAGCGTTTCGCTCCCGAACGCGTCCATGGTTTCCAGGACAATGCAGGTCCCCGCGACGATCACGTCCTCCCGGCCGCGCTCCAACGGTTTCAAGAGCAGTCTCTCCTCCAGGGTCTTCGCCTTGAGGTCGTCCAGGATTTCCTGGATGCGGCGCCGAGTCAGGACGCTCCCGTGGACTTTGAGCGGGTCGTAGGGATGGATGTTCTTGTCCAGCGCCGCCAGCGTGGTGACGGTACCGGCGGTCCCGATCAGGAGCCGCGGCTCCCAGCGTGCCGCTGGGCCCAATGGGCTTGACCCGGATGGCGAATGCGCGTTGTCGAGGGCGATCCGGGTTTGGCCAGTTCGCCCCGGCGCGGCCGCCGGTCCCGCGAGCTTTTCCCGGACGGCTTGGAGTTCCCGGCGGACGAACTCCTCCAGCGCCCGGTATTCCTCCGTCGCCGCCGGATGGCGGGCGATGAATTTTTCGGTCAAACGGACAATCCCTAGCGACGTTCCCGCCGAGGCCAGGAGTTTTTTTCCCTTCGACAGGATGAACTCGGTACTCCCGCCGCCGATGTCGAACGTCAACGAGACGTCTCCGGTGTCGGGGATTTTCCAGAAAACGCCGTCGAGCGTCAGGCGCGCCTCCTCCTCCCAGGGGATCACGTCGAGCGTTATCCCGGTCTTGTCGTACACCCTGCGGAGAAACTCCTCCCGGTTGGACGCCTCGCGCACGGCGCTGGTGGCGACGGCGTGGACCGGCATGTCTCCGAACGCCCGGCACTTGTCCCGGAAGCGGGCGAGGGCTTCCAGCGTCGCGTCGATCCGGCGGTCGAGAAGCCGCTTGTGGGAGTCCATCCCTTCCCCGAGCCGGGTGATGGCGCGGTCGGCGTCGAGTTCGCGGAAGTTTCCCGCCCCGTCGGTTTCCAGGATGAGCAGGCGCAGGGTGTTGGAACCCACGTCGATGGAGGCGATTCTTTTCATTTCACGTCCGCGTTATAGGGGCAGGATTTTTTCGCTGTCGAGAGTCAGGATCATGTAAAACCCCAGGGAACCGAAGAGCAGGAGCGGGCCCCAGGCGGCCAGCAGGGGCCCGAACGTTCCCCCGTGCCCCAGGGAAATGCCGAGGGCGTATATAAAGGAAAACGCCAGCCCGACGGCCAGGCTGACCGCCACGCAAAACAGCACCCCGCCGGTCCGGCTGGTCCGCAGGGACAGGGGGATGCCGATCAGGCCCAGGATGACGCTCATGAAGGGATAGGAGAGCTTCCGGTGCAGGTCCACCCACTTCTTTTCCGTGTCCTTCCCCATCGTGGACTCGGCCTGGATGACCCGGTACATTTCGCGCGCGCTCATTTCCTCCGGCTTCTTCTGGACCTTCTTGAAGTCGGCGGGGGATTCGGGCGCCGGGAAAACGCGGTTCTTGAAATATTCGGTCCGGGACAGCCCAGTCGGCGAAAAATCGCGGACGTAGCCGTCCAGGAACTCCCACTCCCTGCCGTTCCAGAACGCGGCCGTCGCGTCGATCCGTTGCTCGACGGCGCGGCGCCCGTTGTAGAGAAACACGCTGACTTTCTTCATCAACGCCCGTTCCGGGTCGAAATAGTCGATGTTCCATATCGTGCCGTTGGCGGACCTGAACCAGAGCTTGTCGCGCTCGACCGGGCCCTTGTCCTGCGCATGGCGGACCTTGACCTGAAAAATATAGTTCATCTTTTCCGTCGCGGAGGGCATGACGTACTCGTTGCTCGCCAGCACGATCCCGGCGACGACGACCGCGGCCGCGAGGATGGGCATGGTGATGCCCGTCACCCCGATGCCGCAGGCTTTCATCGCCGTGAACTCGTTGTTGCGGGCGAAGGCCGTCAAGGTGACGACCGTGGCCAGCAAAACCGCCTGCGGCGCCATGTAGGAAAAAATCAGAGGGACCTTGTACAGGTAATAACCCACCCAATCCTCCCAGAGGGCTTTCCGTACGACAAACTCGTCCGCCCGCTCGAAAAAGTCGATGAGCAGGAAAATGCAGACGAACCCGGAGATCGTCAGCAGGTACACCTGGACGAATTTTTTCAGCACGTAGCGTTTCAATATCATCATCATGGCCGGGGCGTCCTCCGTCTCACTGGCCGCTGTCGCGCAGTCCGGGGATGTGGGTCTCCAGGCAGAGGCGCAGAGGCGCCAGGCCGGGATTCCCGTTCAACGTCCGCCGGACGTACCCCAGGGTCCTGGGGATGTATTCCAGGTAACGCCCGTTCTTTCTGGCGACGCTCTGGTGGGCGAACGTTCCCACCGCTTTCAAGTTTCTCTGAATGGACATCAGGTCGAAAATTTCGTAAAAATTCTTGCGGTCCACCGGCCGGCTTTCCGCGGATTCCTTGAGCTCGATATAGAGTTCCTTCATTTCCTCGACAAGGGAATCCTCGAGGCCGACGTAGGAATCCCGCAACAGGGAAGCCAGGTCGTATTGGCAGGGACCCATCCGGGCGTCTTGAAAATCCAGCATGACCAGGCGTCCGTTGTGCACCATGAGGTTCCGGCTGTGGTAATCGCGGTGCGTGAAATACAGTTCCTGTCCGGCCAGGGTTTCGCAGAGGGGTTGGAAATGGCGACGGACCTCGCGCGCGGCCTCCCCGGACAAGCGCGCGCCATGGAGGCTGGCCGCGTAATGCTCCAGCATGAAATCGAACTCCCACATCAATTTCTCGACGTCGAACCGCAAATGGTAGGCCGGGCACCGGGGGCCGACTTGCTTCGTGGCCTCGCTTTGGAGCTTGACGAGAAGCGCCACCGCCTGGCGGTAATACGCCCCGATTTCATCCGGTTGGGCGGAGCGGACTTTCTCCTCGAACGTCGTGTCGCCGCAGTCCTCGAGGAACAACAGGCCGTTTTCCGCGTCGTAATGGAACAGCCGGGGGACCGGCAAATCCAGCCCCTCCAGAAATTTCAATGTCAGGATGAAATCCGTTTCGGTCCCCTTGACGGGTTTCTCCAATTGCATGACAATGAGAGTTTCCTTTCCGTTTTTTCCGGCCGTTTTCCTGAACGTAACGCGAAAATACTGGCGGGTGGAAGCGTCGCCCAGGAGAGGAGCGAACGCCACGTCCGCGACGGGGCAACGGAAAATCGCTTCCGCGGTCCCCGCCAGGTAACCGGCGTCGAACCGGACGGGGCTTATGGCATGGTTGGAGTTCGATGGATTCATCTATACGTTTTGCCGCTGTTTATCGCGGGAGGAAATAACAAAAAATAAATCGTTTTTCAAGGATTCGTCATCTAAATTGGGTTTTTTTGTCCTAATTCAATCTCATTGGAGGAGTTGTAATGCCGAAACCAGCTTATCACATTCTTGTGTGCACCAACCAGCGTCCGCCGGGACATCCGCGGGGGTCTTGCGGAGAAAACGCCGCCGCCGCGTTGCTGGAGAAGTTTGGCATGGGAATCGAGGAAAAAATGTTGTTTGGCAAGGCGATCGTTTCGACTTCCTCGTGTCTTGGTCCCTGCTCCATGGGGCCGGTCGTGATCGTCTATCCCGACGGCGTCTGGTACAACCGGGTCAAACCCGCGGACGTGAACGAGATACTGGAACAGCATATCGCGCGGGGGAAAAAAGTGGAACGGTTGGAAATCCCGGACGCCGTTTGGGGTTGATCGCGCCGGCGTGCCGCTACTCGCCGTAGGGGCGGCCCGGGCAAGCGCCCGGAGCCAACGCCGCCTCGCGCTTGCGCCGAGGCGGGACTATCCGCGGCGATACGCCGCTATTCGTTTTCCGGTTTTTGAATCGTCACGGTCCCTTCCCATTCGGCGCCCCCGCGCAGGGCCTTGATCCGGACGGTATCCCCGAACGATTTGTCCTGCAACCGGTCGATAAACCCCTCCAGCGTGTCGATCTCCCGGCCGTCCATGGCCACCAGCACGTCGTCCTTTTGAATCCCCGCCCTCTGCGCGTTGGAGTTGCCGGACACGGACTTGACCAGCAGGCCCTGTTCCAGCTCTTCGAGCATGACCCCCAGCTTGACGCGGTTTTGCGGCGGGACCTTGTAGGACACCCTCCAGATGAAGTCGGATTCGTACAGCGGGATGGAGACGGGCTCCGCGCGCATTTCGCGGTCCTTCAACTCCTCGGGGATTTCGACGATCGTGGGAAGGACGATGGAATAAGGATGCGGCGCCCGGCGGAAGGCGCGCTTGGGGACGCCAAACCCGTATTGGACGTGATATCCCCCGGCGAGGACCACCAGTTTCCAATCCCGGTAATTCTCGTTTTGCAGAAATTCCGCCACCGTCTGGGCCATCGATTCCTCCCATAACGTCAGCATGTGATACGGGTTGGAGGCTCCCGGCCGGGGTTCGTGGCCGCCAAAGATCGCCATGGCCTGCCGTTTGTGGTACGGGTCATTCAGGTCCATGTCCGGAAGCAGGGGGGATTCCAGACCTTGTTCGCGCAAGCGGTCCTCCGTCTCTTTCGACGACTTAAGGCCCAGCAGGGGTATCCGGTTTTCCTTCAAGAACTCGAAGATGGACCGGTAAAGACGGAAACCCGACCCCCAGTTTTTCCCGAAAAGTTTTCTGAATTGCGTGTCGGACAATTCCCCCCGCCGCCAGAGGTCCAGTTCGGGCTGGGCCGACCCGCGGAACATTTCCATCCCCACCGCCACCTTCCCGGGGAATTTCGCGTACAGACGCCGGACGATCTCCAACTGGACGCGGTGGGCCTCGATATTGTCGTGCGTTTCGCCCACATACACCACGCGCGCGCCGGAGACGGCCTCGGCAAGCTGGCCGGGCGTGACCAAAACGCCGGTGGGGACATGGACAATCTGGCCGTCCCGAAGGTCTGCCGGGTCCACATAGGGCGAACCGGAATGGGGGACGGCGTATTCCTCCGCCCCGGCTCCCGGCAATCCATTTAAAAGGAAGACCGCCGTAAACAGGAAGAATGCTTTGATAGAGTGTTTCATGAGCGGCCTCCTTTCAGACGGCCTTGGAAAGGATTTTTAAAACGTTTTCCGGTAGCTCTTGACAAATTAGCAAATAACAAAGATAATGTAAAATTTTAAGCCCTCATAATAATTGTAAGGGGCGGTAAAACAACAATTCATAAAATGGTCCCGGCTGATCAGGGGCCATGAAAGCCGTTTAACGGCGTATCCCGGCGGTTAAATACCGTTCGCAAAGGAGGTTGGATTAGTTGGAGGTAACGGTTTATCAAAATCAAGTTGAAAAAGCCCTTAAAGTCCTCAAGCGTCAGATGACGAAAGAGGGCTTGCTCAAGGAGCTGAAGAGACGAAGATTTTACGAAAAGCCTTCCGTCAGAAAAAAACGAAAACAGAAGGAAGCAAAAAAGAAAAAGAAAATCGCTATGCGAAAAGGGTCCTCGTATTCGTATTGATTATTGATACGGAGCCCTCGTCTTTTCCGTAAACGGCCGGAGGTTTCGACCTCCGGCCGTTTTACTTTTCCGGCGTCCCCGCTCCCGTTTCCGATCGCATTTGTCCGCGCTCCCTTTTTTGCCTGAGGATTTCGTAAAAAACCACGGCGCCCGCCGCCGAAGCGTTCAACGATCCCAGGGTCCCCGCCATGGGTATGGAAACGGTGAAATCGCAAATCTTTTTCAATCCCTGGCGGATCCCCTTGTGTTCTCCGCCGATCACCAGGGCCACCGGCATGTTGAAGTCGAACCGATGGCAACTGGTCGCGCCCTGCATATCGACCCCGACGATCCAGAAGCGGGACTTCTTCAAGGTCTCCGCCGCCTGCGCCAGGTTGGTCGTCCAGGCGATGGGAACGGTTTCCACCGCCCCCGCGGAACATTTGGCCACGGTCTCGTTGAGCGGGACGGAGCGGTGTTTGGGGATGATCACCCCCTGGACGCCCAGGACCTCCGCCGAGCGGATGATGGCCCCCAGGTTGTGCGGGTCTTGAATTTCGTCCAGCAGGACCAGGGTGGGTTGCGGGTCGGACCGGTACGCCTGTTCGATCAATTCGGGGAGTTCCAGGGTTTCCTTGACGGCAAAGTAACCGACGATCCCCTGATGCGGCAACGAACGGAACTTCTGGCCGAACGCCTGGCGGGGCAAAGCTTCGATCTTGACCCCCATCCGGCGGGCCAGGTCCACGACGGACCGGACGCGGGGGTGATCTTTCCCCTCCTCCACGACGATCTTATAGCACTTCCGCTTGGAGGCTTTTAACGCGGTATGGACGGGATTGATACCGTAAACAAAATTTTCCGTTTTCTCAGTCATGTATACCGGGAGAGCGTTTTCCCATTCCTGCGGGGACCGGGCAAAGCCATCCGCCCCTACGGCGAGTAGCCAGCGTTCACGCTGGCCGGGATTGAATATTCCCTAACTTCATGATATAGATGGTTTTGTTTGCCGAAACCGGGTTGATGGGTCGGCGGTAGGAAGCATACCACATCCCTCACGATCGAACAGTGTTTTTTGAATCGACCCTTTAGCCGGTTTCCAACCTCCCGGATCCTTTTTCCATGTCTTTCCCAATAAAGAGAGTCGTCGCCTATACTCTGGCCGTTTTCGCGACCGCCATTCTAGCCGTCGCCTATCTGGTTTACGACCAGCTCAGCGACCTGGACAATTTCAAACTGGCGCTGACCGAGCACCTTGAAGGCTTGACTCGCAGGAAAGTTTCGATCGGGAGCGCCGAGCTGAGCTTCTCGCGGGGCATCGGCGTCAAACTCAAGGACGTGACGTTCCGTCATCCTTCCCTGGGCCGGCCCGAATTCACCTCCCGGGAAATCCAGATGCGGGTCAAGATCCTGCCGTTGCTGAATAAGCAGGTGGAGATCCAGAAAGTCATCGTCCACGATTCCCTGACCCACGTCTCCCGCGACGCCGAAGGCCGGTTCAATTTCGACGATTTGCGGCCGCCCACTCGCCGCGGGGGGCAACGCGGCGATGACGCCGGAGCGGGGTCTTCCGGTCCCCTGCTCGGCATCTTCCGCGAGAGCCTCCTGCACAAGCTCGAATTGCGGAACGGCGAAATCCGTTTTCTGGACTTCCTCGGCCGCCCGCAAGGGGAACCCGCGGACATCCGGATCGTCAAGGTGGATTTATTCATCCAGAAAAACCTGGTCCAGTCCCCTTTCAATTTCACCTTGCGCGGCGAGGTCCCCAACGCGGAGCGCAAAGCGAGCTTCGAAATCTCGGGCGCCTTGCGGAGCCCGTCGCGCGGCAAGAATATCCTGGACCTGACCGCGGACGGCACGATTAAAATCCGCGATTTGTATCTGGCCCAGTTTCAACCCTACCTGCCGCTGAGGGCCGGCTTGACGGACGCATGGGCGACCCTGGACTCCAGTTTTTCCGGCGCCCTGGACGGCCGGTTCAGTTCCTCCGGCAAGGCCGTCCTGGCCTCGCGGCAGGCCGAAAACGGCCCCGCCTTCACGGACGCCAGCAAACCGTCCCGGGGTTCCGTGACTTACAAGTTCTCGCTCGACAGGAACAAGATCGCCCTGGAGCAGTTGGACTTCGCCTCCGAACAATTCCGCATGGAGGCCTCCGGAAGTTTTACGCGCGTTGCCGGGGGACCGCCGGAAATCTCGTTTTCCGCGCGGAGCGGCGAGTTCCTGGTGGACAAAAGCGACCAATACCCGCCGCTGGCGATCTTTCCGGAAAAAGCGCACGACCTGATCCACAAAATTTTCAAAAACGGCACGATCCGGATCGACGAACTGTCGTTCAAGGGCGCGCTGGAACAGTTCCAGGACCTGACGGACCCGAGGAATTTGAGCCTGCTTCGCGCCGACCTGGCCGTAAACAAACTGGATTGGATTTCCCCCTTGCCGCCTTTCAAGAAGGTCTCCGGGTCCTTGAAGTTCGATTCCGGAGAGATGACGATGCTCGTCGACAAATCGTATTACCAGGGTCTGCCCGTCGCGAAACTCGCCGGCAAGATTGGAGACCTGGCGGGGAACCCCTATCTGGACTGGCGGGTGGACAGCGGCGTGGATTTGTCGCAACTGCACAAGGCCCTGCCCAAGATCGTGGAGGACAATACGTTCGAACCTCTGTTGAAGCGTTACCTGGGCATCCAGGGGACCGGGACGATCCGTATCGACATCAAGGGACCTCTGGAAGGCGAGGACAACCTTGCCATCGACGGCGCCTTGACCCTGGACAAGGCCGAAATCCGGGAAAAGATTCTGACCCCCGTCCCGATCGCCGGCTTGAAAGGCAAGGTCGCCTTCAGCCATCCCGTCATGGACTCGAAGGGAAAGAAACCCGCTCCCCGCCCCTGGTTGATCGATTTCGAGAAATTTTCCGGAAACTTCGGGAAGAACTCGTTCTCCAACCTGAAAATGGACCTCTCCGCGACCGCCGGGAAAACCGTTTTGAAAACGTCCGGGGAATTAGTCCTCAAGCCCGAGGACAACCCGGCGCAACTGATCTCTCATTTCATTCCCGAGGGCGAACCTTATCTCCGCGACGCAAGCTTTTCGGGAGGAGAGGTCCGCGTCGGCTTCAATTCCCAGGGCGACCCGCTCAGTCCGCCGTCCTTGAAACAATGGGGGACGGTGGAACTCCGCAACCTGGCGTTGAAGTTGAACGGCGCGGCGCAACCCCTGTCGAGCGTCTCCGGGTCAATAGACTATTCAGGTGGAAATCTTAAAACCAAGGACCTCTCGGGTTACCTGGGAAAATCCTCTTTCAAGGCGGAAGGCGCGGCGCGGGAAGGGGACCTCACCGGCCCGCAATGGTCCGTCCGCGCCGTCTCCAACGGTTTTTACGCGGCGGACTTCCGCGGCGTCCCGTTCCTGGAAAAACTGGAATACAACGGGCCGGCCAAGATCGAGCTCGCCCTCAACGGCCCGTCGCGGGACCTGCGCTTTGAAAATAAAATCGACTTGACCCGCGCCTCTTACCGGTACAAGGACATCCTCGTCAAGGGGAGCGACGTCCCCAACAAGTTCCAGGCGAAGGGCAGGAGGGTGGACGGAAAATCGATCGCCTTTGACCAGTTGACTTACGAGCTGGGGGGCAACAAGGTGGCCGGGCGCGCTTTCCTGAAAAGTTTCGACGACCCCGAGTTCACCGTAAACCTGAGCGCCAGGGACGTCAAGATGGACTCGTTGGGCCCGTTTCTCGGACCTTTCAAGGCGGAACCCAAGGGCGTTGTCCGCTTCGACATCGGCGGAAAAGGAAACCTGCGCCGGTTCGACGCGTCCGAGTTCGAAGGCGACGCCGAATTCAAGGACCTGACCCTTCAACCGGACAACTTTGCCAAACCCCTTAGGCTCAAAGGCAAGATCAAGTTCGTCAACAACCAGTACGAACTCCAAAACGGCGAATTGGCCGCCGGGGACTCTTATTTTCAGGTTAACGGAGAGTACAAGTCCGGAAAACAACCCGCCCTGAATTTAAATCTCCGCGGCCAGTCCCTGGTCCTGGAGGATTTCCTGCCGGGGGGCGGGGACTTGTCCTCCAGCCTGAGGTCCGTTACGGAAAACTCTCCGCTTTTGTCGCGCGGCAGTTCCCGCGCGACCTTCCATTTCGACCAGGTCAACTACAAGTTCTGGCGGCTGAAACGCGCCTCGGGAGAGTTCTCTTTCAAGGACAAAGACCTCAAATTCGAAAAACTCGACGTCGTCTCTCCCGACGGCGCCCCGGTCCGGGGACGCGGGACCCTTTCCCTGGCCGACCCAAGAACCCTACGGTTCGAAACGGGCATCCACGCGAAAAACGTCCGGGCGGAAAATATTATGGGCCTTTTCGGACATGTTTTTGGCGACAGCCTTTCGGGGGCGGTCCAGACGCTGGAGGTCGACGTCCGGGGTAGCGGAAACAACTGGAACGAGATCGGGAAAACGCTCGCCGGAAGGATCGTTTTCGACCTGGACTCCGGGAAGATCGACACGGGCCGGCTACGGCGGGGCGTATCCGAATTATTCGATTTTCCCGGCGGACCGTCCCCCGAGGAAACGGCGGCGGTCGCCTACGAGCGCATCGCGGGCGATTTCGCCCTGCGTCAGGGGATCGCCGAGACCGAGCGCTTCCTATACGTCACGGAACAGCGGAGCGCCTCGCTGGTGGGCAAGTTCGACCTGCACCGCAATGTCATGGACACGGTCGTGGGCGTCGCCCCCCTGCCCGCCCTGGACAAGCTCCTTACCAAAATACCGGTGGTCGGCAGGATCATCACCGCGGGCGACGAGGAAAGCCTGGTGAAAACCTATTATTCGGTGACGGGGCCGTTCGACAACCCTAAAACGACCGCCATCCCGCTGACCTCCCTGGAGAAAAAAGTGGTGGGCATATTCCAGGGAATTTTACAGACGCCGCAGGAAATCTTCGCCCCCGCGCGGGACAATGCCGAGAAAAAATAAAACGCCGACGAACAAGCGTCATTGCGAGGCTCTGCCGAGGCAATCCAGTATCGGGACCGCCGCGCTCACTCCGTTCGCTCGCGATGACGGGGCGGCGTCGCCATGAACGGTCCCGCCAACCCCCGCGCGGACCGGACCCGCCTCCTCGCCCTAGCGACGGTCATGCTGGCGGCGTTTTTCGTTTTCAAGGGGGCCCTGGACAACGGTTTCGTGGACTGGGACGACCCCGAGTTTATCAAGGACAACCCCATGGTCCACTCCCTGGACCGGCGGAACCTGGAAAAGATGGCGGTCAGTTTCCAAACCGCCAACTGGCATCCCCTCACCTGGATCTCCCACGCCCTGGACTACCGGTTGTTCCGCCTGGACCCCCGGGGACACCACTTCACCAGCGTGGCCCTGCACGTTTTGAACTCCGTCATGGTCTTCCTCCTGTTCGCGAGGATCCTGGCGATAACGCGGCCCGGGCCGCAAGCGGAGACCTCCAACCATGTCGGAAGCGCGGCCGCCGCATTGTGGTTCGCCGTCCATCCCCTGCGCGTCGAGTCCGTCGCCTGGGTCTCGGAACGCAAGGACGTGTTGTGCGCCTTTTTCGTCCTCGCCGTCTATCTGGCCTATCTGTCCTACGCTGAGGCGAGGAAGGCGGGGGCGCGTTACAGGTCCTGGCCGTTTGCCGCTTTGTCGCTGTTCGCTCTCGCCCTCTTGTCCAAACCGATGGCCGTTACGGTCCCCTTGACGCTGTTGCTGATGGACGCGTTTGTATTGGACCGATACCGGAGCCGGGCCGATCTCCTCCCCCTGCTTTGGGAAAAACTGCCGTTTTTCGTCCTGAGCCTCGCCGTCGGGACCGTCACGCTGGCGGCGCAAAGCCGGATGGGCGCCGTCGTGCCCATCGATTACCTCGGAGCGGACAAACGGATTTTGAACGCCGCATCGGGCCTCCTGTTCTACATGGAAAAAACGTTATGGCCCTCCGGCCTGTCCCCGCTGTATCCCCTGCCGGACGATCTCTCCTGGGGCAACCCGCGTTGCCTTCTCGCGGTCGTCACTCTCCTGGCGTTGACCGGCTGGACCGTTTGGATGCGGAAAAGGGGGAAACCAGTTTTTCTGGCTATTTGGGCGTATTATCTGATTACCCTCCTTCCCGTGATCGGCATCGTCCAGGTTGGAAGGCAGGGCGCGGCGGACCGTTACGCTTATCTTCCCACGCTGGGGTTCTATCTCCTCGCGGCGCGGGGGATTTCCTTTTTGTGGACGGGGGACCGCCGGGCAAGGCACATCCAGGCTTATCGGGCGGCGGTCGTGCTGGGAGGTCTCGCCGTCGCGTCCGTTCTCGGTTACGCGACGGTCCAGCAGAACCGGATTTGGAAAGATTCCCTGTCCTTGTGGGGACACGTCGTCGAGCGCCATCCGCGGCGTTTCTCCGCGGCCTACTTCAGCCTGGGCAAGGCCTACGCCGAAAGAGGGCAGTTGCGGGAGGCGGCGGCCCGGTATAAAACGGCGCTGAAACTGGCCCCGCGCTTCGTTTACGCCATCAACGGCCTGGGATTGGTTTACCTGGAACAAAAGAAATTCGCGGACGCCGAGGCGGAGTTCGAAAAGGCGCTGGCCATCCGGCCCGATGCCGCGGTCCACGTCAACCTGGGGACGGCCTATTACTTGACGGGACGGCTGGAGGAGGCGGAACGGCAGTTCCAGTCCGCCTTGCGGTTGCGGCCCGACAACCTGGAGGCGCATAACGACCTCGGCCTCGTTTACGAGGCCATGGGCCGTCCGGACGACGCGGAAAAGGCATATAAAACGGCCCTGAGCGTCGACTTCGATTTCCCGCTGGCCCATCTGAACCTTGGGAACCTGTACAGGAAACGGGGCCTTGCCCGGCAAGCGGAGACGGAGCTCAGGCTGGGCCAATACCTGCAAGCCGAATCCCGCGGACCTTGACGGGCCTACAATAAACCATGCTCGTTTTTTCCGGAGGCCGCTTTTTTTTTTGCGCCGACTGCCCAACCATCCGCGCCAAGTCAGTTCACATACATTATGATGGTCATTTTGGTTCTTTTAAGTTATTTTTATGCTCGTCAAGGAGTTTACAGAACCAAAAACAGTTTTTGAGGGGCTAAATTACGGACTTCTCCTGGACACCGCCCTATATTTAGAAACTCGTTTTTAAATCTACACACTGAGCATTAACTTTAAATGTCCAAACATCCACTCGCCGAGGTTTTCGGGTTTCCCATTGACAATATGAGCCGTGAAGCGGTCCGTTGCCGCCAGAATCGGCTTTGTCCATTTAACAATAAAGTTCCGAATTGTACGAAGGATAAAGCCAATGATCCTCTCGGAGTTTGTAGCGTCATAACCGATGGCGAGTTGGCAATCACCTGTCCAATACGGTTTCGCGAGAAATGGCTTATAGCCGAGGATGCGGCAACCTTTTTCTTTCCTGCCGGAACGCGGTGGACCACGTTGACCGAGGTCCGTTTAAAGGATAAACACGATAAATCCGCCGGAAATATCGATGTGGTAATCGTATCCTATGATGCGGCTGGTAAGGTCACCGATTTTGGCGCACTGGAAGTACAGGCGGCTTATATTTCAGGTAACATCCGCAATCCCTTTGAATATTATTTGAATATTATATGAAAGACCCTCGTGCCGGAAAGGGGATGAATTGGCTGGGTCGCCCGAACTATCCCCGTCCAGATTACTTGTCATCCTCGAGAAAAAGACTTGCGCCTCAATTGATTTTTAAAGGTGGTATTCTAAAGGCATGGGGGAAGAAAACAGCCGTGGCTTTGAATAAAGGATTCTTTGCTACCCTACCGTCTTTGGAGGAGGTCTCTCGGGAAAAAGCGGATATCGCTTGGCTTGTGTATGATCTGGGTTACGATAAAAACCAGAAAATCCATACTCTGAAAAGGGAGAGGGCGGTTTACACGAAATTCAACGAGAGTTTGGAAAAGATAACGCGATCCGAGCCAGGGAATATGAAAGATTTCCTTGGGTTATTACAGGAAAAGGTGGATGAAAAACTTGAAAACGACGGCAATCCACCCGACACGGCGACCATCGATGCGAACTTCTAGAAGCGCTCAACAAATGACATTATTCGATGCCCCGGTAACGGATGGTATTGTCAATGTGGCCTCGGTTCCCAAACGGAGTCCATTTCGTTATCCAGGCGGGAAAACTTGGTTAATCCCACGCATTCGGCGGTGGCTGGAAAATTTCGAGAGATCGCCATCTATCTTGATTGAACCATTCGCGGGTGGCGCTATAGTTGGTCTTACCGCCGCTTTTGAGCATTTGGCCGAGCGGGTGGTTCTTGTCGAGCTTGACGCCGAAGTTGCCGCTGTCTGGAAAACAATTCTTGAGGGCGACAGCGAATGGCTTGCGCATCGTATTCTTTCGTTTGATCTAACCGAAGACAATATACGCAAGGAATTAGCCGAAAAGGAATCGTCGGTAAAGCGCAATGCCTTTAGAACGATCATTAAAAACCGAACCTGCCATGGAGGGATTCTGGCGCCTGGTAGCGGATTTATTAAAGTTGGAGAAAACGGCAAGGGAATTCGATCTCGCTGGTACCCTGAAACTCTCGCCCGCCGCATTCGTTTAATCGCTCAAATCAGAGACCGCATAAGTATCATCGAGGGCGATGGGATATCGGTAATTCAGAAATACGCCAGGAACAAACATGCCGTGTTTTTTATTGACCCGCCCTATACCGTGGCCGGTAAAAAAGCCGGCGCCCGGCTCTATACTCACCATCTTCTCGATCATGAGAAGCTATTTGCGGTTACCAAACGGATTGCCGGGGATTTCTTGATGACCTACGACAACAATGATGAAATCGTCTCTCTCGCGAAAAAGTTTGGTTTTCAAACAAAAACCGTCGCCATGAAAAACACCCACCACGCGCATATGCGCGAATTGCTTGTCGGGCGCGATTTGAGTTGGGTTCGAGACTAAGCGCTATCGACCGCCGTTTTTCAGCCAGTTGTCCAAGTATTTTGAACTATGAACGGATGCCGTCATGAAACTGCACCCGGAAATTTTGACTAAAAACGGCAAGAAGGAGTTTGTCGTTCTGCCTTACGAGGAATTTGTAGCCTTGCGGGAACTCCTGGCTAACGCGGAAGACATTCTGGATCTGCGCGCCGCCAAGAAAAAAGAGGCCGACCGGCCCAGCGTCGGGTTGAAACAGGTGAGAGATAAATTCCTTTCGAAATAGTCAAACGGCCGTCCCCAAGCTGTAAAGAGTCAACAGCGCTTACTTCTTCAAATCACGGCATGTCCCCGAACAGGGAAAGGAAGACGCCCGCCGCCACGGCGGTGCCGATGACGCCGGCGACGTTCGGCCCCATGGCGTGCATCAGCAGATAGTTGGTGTGGTCGGCCTCGGCGCCCACTTTTTGCGAGACGCGCGCCGCCATGGGCACCGCCGAAACACCCGCCGACCCGATGAGCGGGTTGACCTTGCCCCCCGTCGCCTTGCACATGATCTTCCCGAACCAGATGCCGCCCGCCGTCGCCATGGCGAACGCCAAGAGCCCAAGGACGATGATCTTGATGGTCTCGAAAGTCAAAAAGGTCTCGGCGGTCATCGAAGACCCGACGGCCAGCGCCAGCAGGATGGTGACGATATTGATCAGGTGCGTCTCCGACGTTTCTTGTAACCGCGCCGTCACCCCGCACTCGCGGAACAGGTTGCCCAGCATCAGCATGCCGACCAGCGGGGTTATGGGCGGAAGCATCAGGCAGATCACGAGCGTGGACACGATCGGGAACAGGATCTTCACCGTCGGCGAAATCGGCTTCAACTGCTCCATCTTGATCTTTCTTTCCTCCGGCGTGGTCAGCCAGCGCATGATGGGCGGCTGGATGAGCGGCACCAACGACATATAGGAATAGGCCGCCACGGCGATCGGCCCGAGCAGGTGCGGGGCCAGGGCGGTGGCGACGAAAATCGAGGTGGGGCCGTCCGCCCCGCCGATGATGCCGATGGAACTGGCCTCTTTCAAGGTAAAGCCCATGAGGGTCGCCCCCATCACGGTGGTGTAGATGCCCAACTGCGCCGCCGCGCCGAGCAGGAGGGTCGCGGGGTTGGCCAGCAGGGGCCCAAAGTCCGTGAGCGCCCCGACGCCGAGAAAGATCAGCGGCGGCAGGATCTCGTGCTGGACTCCGAAGTAGAAATAGTGGAGCAGGCCGCCCTCGTCCACGTTGCTCATCAAACCCATGGGAATGTTGGCGAGGAAACAACCGAACCCGATGGGGAGCAGGAGAAGCGGTTCGAATTTTTTCCAGATGGCGAGGTAAATAAGGACGAACGACACCAGGATCATCACCGCATGGCCGGTGGTCAACGCCGGAAACGCCGTGGATTTCACAATTTTAATTATCGCGTCCAGGAAATTGAATTGCATAAGTTGTCTGGGCTCCCGTTAGAGCGGCTTGACGTTGGTTATGTGGATGTCGCCGGGCGGCCGGCCCAGGTGGTGCGCCAGAACGGATTGGATGATGGCGGTTTGTTCCGGGGAGGCCGGCCCCGCTCCCGCTGGAGCGGGCGCCGCCGGCGCGCTTTTGGCGGGCGGGCTTTTTTTCTGCGGTTTCTGGGGGGCCTTGTAGGGCGCCAGGAAAACCATGACCTTGATCAACAGGATGAGGGTGGAGAGCGCCACGAAAATGACGCCCAAGGCCAGGACGGAAACGATGATCGAGGAAAAGAAATCGGACATGGTTTTTAATCCATCGGGTCCCCGGCGATTTGCGGAATTTCGCCGGCGAGGTCCTGAAAGTTAAAATTCATCTTCAGAGCATCTTTAAAAATCGCCTTTTTCATAAACCCAATCGTCCATAAAAAGTTGTAGTTGCCCAATTTATTGGGCGGTTGGAGCGCCTGATGAATCAGGCAACTACAATTTTTAGCCCTTCATTGAATAACGACCAGTTCGTCCCCCGTTTGCACCGAGGCGCCTTCCTTGACCGTGATGGAATGGACGGTCCCGTCGCAATGGGACTTGATGTCGGTCTCCATTTTCATGGATTCGAGCACGACCAGCGTGTCCCCGTTGCGCACGTGGTCGCCCACCTGGCACTTGACGGCCAGGACGGAGCCCGGGAGCGGGGAAAACAGGATCTCCTTGGCCCGCGCCGGGGTCGCGGCGACGGCGACGGGCGCCGGAACGGCCGCCTGGACGCCCGGCGGCGGAGAAATATACCCCGCGAGGGCGACTTCCACCGAATAGGATTTGCCCTCGACCTTGATGTTGTAAACGGCCGACCCGGCGGGCGCCATTACGGGAGCCGGGGCCGGGGCTGGCGTCGCCGCCGGTTGCGCGACAGGCTGGGGGGCCGGGGTCTCGGGCGCCTTCGCCTTGGCGGGAGACGGCGCCGGTTCCGTTGTCCCCTTGCTCCGGTTCTCGAAAAATTTCAGCGCCACCTTGGGGAACATGGCGTAGGACAACAAGTCTTCCTCGCGGTCGATCTTGGACTCCGCGCATTCCCTCACGACCTTGTCCCATTCCGGCTCCAGCAGGTCGGCGGGCCGGCAATCGATGGTCTTTTCGCCGCCCGAGGCGGTCGCCTTGGCCAGCAGTTCCGGGTCTATGGGCCCGGGTAGCCTGCCGTACTTGCCCAGGACGCATTCGCGCGTTTCCTTGGTGATGATTTTGTAGCGTTCGCCGGTCAGGACGTTCAACGTGGCCTGCGATCCGACGATCTGGCTGGTGGGCGTCACCAGCGGGGGATATCCCATTTCCTTCCTCACCTTGGGCACTTCCTTCAGCACCTCGCCCAGCTTGTCCGAGGCGTTTTGTTCCTTGAGCTGGTTTTCCATGTTGGAAATCATCCCGCCGGGGATCTGCGAATCCAGGATCTTGACGTCCACGCTTTTGAAGTCGCTCTCGAATTCGGCGTAATGTTTTTTGACCTCCCGGAAGTAGTCGGCGATTTCATGGAGCAGGTCGAGGTCCAGGCCGGTGTCCCTCGGCGTCCCTTTCAGGGCCGCGACCACGCATTCCGTGGCGTATTGGGAGGTGCCCATGGCCAGGCTGGAAATGGCGGTATCGACGATGTCCACCCCCGCGTCGATGGCGCACTGCAGGTTCATCCCCGCCAGCCCGGTGGTGGCGTGCGTGTGCAGGTGGACGGGGAGCTTGACGGTCTTCTTGATCTCGGACGTCAGTTCGCGGGTCACTGGCGGGGTGAGGAGCCCGGCCATGTCCTTGACGCAGATGATGTCCGCGCCCATGTCCTCGAGCTCCTTGGCCAGCTTGACGTAGAGTCCGGTGTGGTGGACGGGGCTCACGGTGTAACTGATGGCCCCCTCCACGGTCTTGCCGCATTTCTTGGCGGTGTCCATGGCCTTGCGGATATTGCGGAAATCGTTCAACGCGTCGAATATCCGGAAGATGTCGATGCCGACGTCGGCGGACATTTTCACGAAGCGTTCGACCACGTCGTCGGCGTAATGCCGGTAGCCGACGAGGTTTTGTCCCCGCAACAGCATTTGAAACGGGGTTTTCGACATGCGTTTTTTTAACTGCCGGCTTCGCTCCCAGGGGTTCTCGTTCAGGAACCGCAAACAACTGTCGAAGGTGGCTCCGCCCCACATTTCCAGGGAAAAATAGCCCACCCGGTCGAGCTTTTCGGCGATGGGCAACATGTCCGCCGTGCGCATGCGGGTCGCCAGGAGGGATTGATGCGCGTCCCGCAGGATGGTATCGGTTATTTTCAGGGGGTTCCGTGACTGATTCATCACACAAATCCTTTGAATTTATTTGCCGTTTTTGATCGTAACGCCAGCAGGTTGCCGAAAAACCACTTTTTAGTCTTTTGTCGTCATGCCCGCTTTCGCGGGCATGACGTTTTTTGGGCACAAAAGGGATTTTTTCAGCGCCCGCTATTAGACAGGCCCGGCAAAAGCCATGTCCGCAAGCCGGTCTCGCGGAAAAACGAAAACATTAGCTCTTCCATGGAAAACCATGAATCGTAGAACACAACCGGGCCAAAATCAATTCTTATTTCCTTCGCCTCGGCGTCAGCGCGCGGCGCCGGGCAAGCGCCCGGAGGCAACGCCGCCTGGGCCATCCCGCTCCGGGGCATTTTTTTCATGGCCTTTTGGCCGTATTGTAATAGAATAAAAATCAATACTTTCTTCCTTCCCGATGCGCGGCATTGCATTGGCACATGGGCTCCATGCAGGTTGAGGACAGCATCAAGCATTCCATTTTGAAAAACGGGTTTCCCGGCAAAATCGTCAGGCTTCCGTTCCGACCCGTCTACGACAGTTGCAAACGCAACAACGCTTCGCTGTCCCAGGTCCTGGAGAATTTGGCGCGCGAGGACATCGTCGGCAAGATCAAGGGGGATTTCATCGAGTTCCGTTCCGGGGACAAACCCGAGCCGGTCAGCGAGAGCTCCGGCCCCGATAGCGTTTCGGGGGAGCCGGGCGCCGCCGGTTTGGACGCCTTGCCGGGACATGTCGGCGAACTGATGGCCAAAATGACGCCCGAGCAGATCGCCGAAATCCGCAAACTGGCGGAAAACATGAGCGACGAGGACAAAAAAAATATCCTGAACATGATTTCCCAAAAGTTCAAACCGTTGTAACCGATCTTAACGCGGGGGAGAGCGACATGAGGGTCAAGGAGCTGATGAGCGTCAAGGTTTTTACCGTTACGCCCGACGACATGGTGGACCGGGTTTTTTTCCTGTTTAATTTCGAGTCCATCCGCCATCTTCCCGTGGTGGAAAACGGCAAGGTGGTGGGGGTCGTTTCCGACCGGGACTTGAAAAAAGTCCTGGGCCCCTGGCGGCCGAAAAAACCGGGGAAGAACGATCTATCGTCGTTCACGCTCCCGTCGCGCAAGGTGAAGACCCTAATGCGGCGGGGGTTGACGACCATCGGTCCCGAGGAGAAGGCCGCGGACGCGGCGGCGATCATGGCCAAGAAAAAGATCGGCTGTCTCCCCGTCGTCAGCGCCGAGAAACTCGTCGGGATCATCACCGCCACCGATATCCTGCGCGCTTTCGTCAGGCTTTCCGAGGAAGTCGACAAGCTCCACAAGGAGACCGCGAAAACGTCCTGAGCCGCGGACCGCCGCGGTCTGGACGATATATTTTATGCCGTCATTCCGGCGAACGCCGGAATCCAGCGGTTTCAATAGCTTTCTGGATCCCGGCGGGCGCCGGGATGACCCTTTTGAGGCAAAAAGGGGCTTTTTCGGCATCCTACGGAAGGACGACACGGAAATGTTGCTGTTCGCGAAAGATATAACTAAAAGGGACCACGTCCATTCGCGGGAGGACCGCGACCCCGGCCTGAAGGAATACATGGAATATCAACGCCGGTTGTTCCCGTACACCATCGCGCGGGCGGGGCTCGACCTGGCGTACAAGGAACTGGACGACATATTGAGGTACGCGGACAACGGGTTCCGGCCGCCGGCGGACTCCAACCGCCAGGACTACCCGGCGGACGTCGATGCCTGGTACGCCGGGCGGTTTCCCTGGACCGCGTCCTTCCTCGGGATGGAAGACATGCACTGCCTGCTGGTGGTCTCGATCAAGGCCATGGATTCCTTCCGCACCCAGGAAACCCCGAACGCCTGCCACTGGACGGTCCTTTACGACGCGGCGCGCAACATCGTTTCCGTTTACAACGAACTATTGAAGACCTCCCCGCAAGGCGCCCGGGACATCAACCTGAGCAAAGGCGTCGAGGTGAACTTCGACGACTTCATCAACAACTACTGGCCGGCGTTGGACTTCATGCTGTTGTCCCGGCCCGATTACCCCCACGCGCGCCTGATGGAACGGAACCGGCGGATCGAACTCGCCGTCCGGGAAGGGATGGGCGAGGGCGACCCGCCCCTGCAAGCCCTGGAAAAAGTGGCGGGCGAATTCGGCGTGGACGAATCCGCCCTTGCGCTTTTGGGCCGAAACCCATTACAATCGCGCTTTGCGGAACTTGTCCCCATGCCCCTGGACGAGTCCCGCTACGCCTGGCTGTACCGGGAGCAAGACGACCCGCCAGGGCATGGAAAAATTTCGGTCATCGATAGGGAATATGCCTTGAATTTCGAGCTGACGAAAAGCAGACATCCCTCCCAAACCCGGCGCGCGGCCGTATGAGCTATCGCGTCAAAATCCATGGTTGGTCGGGAAACAATCTTTCCGAGGTCGCGGACCGGTTCGCCAAACTTTTCCGCATGCGGCGCGAACGCGCGCTGACGGTCCTGCACGGCATAGTCGAGGAAGGCCGCCCCTGGCAATTCGAGCGGTCCATACCGGACCGGCAAGGAAACCCGGCCCGCCAGTACCTGAAAACTCTCGGCTTCGACGTCGAACTGGCCCTTGTCGAGCCGGGGCAGGCGGTGGCCGCGAAACCGCGGCCCGCGAGAGAGGAACTGTCCCCGCCCGCCGGACCCGCCGCCCCTAAATCGCTGTTCGGTTTTTTAAAGAGGCCCCTGACTCCGCAACCGGAAGAGGCGGTAACTCCCGCCGAACCCGCCGGGCGCAAGCCGTTCTTTAGTTTTGGACGGAAACCGAGGGAAGAAAAGGAAGAAATCGAGGAAGGACCTGGCGAGACGGCTCCAGAAACTCCGGCTAAAAAGCCGCTGTTCGGTTTTTTAAAAAGGTCCCCGGCTCCGCCTCCGGAGGAGGCTGAAACTCCCGCCGAACCCTCCGAACGTAAACCGTTCTTCAGTTTCGGAAAGAAGCGGAAAGAGACTTCCGAACAAGGACCGGAAGAGGAAGCTACGGCGCCGTATGAAGAAACGGACTACGTCTCTTCATACGCGGCCGAACGCGCCGTCTCCCCGCCGACCGCCAAGACCCAACCCCGCGCTTCGGGCCTCGCCTTGGGGATCCTGCTGGTCCTTTTGCTTGGGACCGGGGCGGGTCTTCCCTACTGGTTCGGCGGACAGGCGGAGACGACATTCAACGATTTCGTCGCCGGGTTGTCGCGGAAAAACGTCCAGGTGACGGTCAAAAACTACGCGCGCGGCTGGTTGGAATCGACCGCCGAGTACGTCGTCCGGGCTCCCGACCTGCCTTTTTCGCCCGCCTTCGACGTTTCCAGCCGGATCGTCCACGGGCCGGTTTCCCTGGAGGACTGGCTCGCCGGAAACGCGGGGGGCGAGTTTTTCCAGGCCCGGATTATTTCGTCCGCCAATCTCACCCTGCAAAATTTGAAGACGGAAAAACCTCTCCGCGCCGAGGCGACGCAGACCGTCCCGCTCTCCGGCGACGGGGAAATCCAGGTTTCCGTTAAACCCTATCAAAGCCAGTCCGGGGACTTGAGCGGCGTGAACTGGCTGGGAATGGAGGGGAACGCGACGTTTTCGGGAGACCTCGGCGAACTGCGCGGAACGTTCAACTCGAAACCGCTCGTCGTCCATTTCGGCGAAGAGAAGGTCTCCTTGAACAAAATCGCCGTGAACCTGAATTCGCGCGGCGGCGGTCCCGCCCGGTTACCCCTGGGCGATTTTTCCGCGGTCGTGGACCAGGTCAAGGCCGAGGGCCCCGGTCAGCCGGGAGCGCTGTTGCGGCAGATAAAATTCTTCACCTCCACCCATGCGGCGCCGAATGACAATATCAACGTTTCGGCAAGCCTCCAGGCCGAGGAAATCAAGGCGGGGGAAGACGTCTTCGGGCCGGGTATCGTGAAGGTCTCGGCCCGCAACCTCGACGCCGCCACGCTCCTTAAAATCCGCAAACTCGGCCAGGGAGTCCGGCAGGACGATCCAGCCTCTCAGGGAGATCCGTCCCAGCAAGCGCTGGAACTGTTTGGCGAGTTGGCGAAAAAGGTCCCGGAACTTGAAATCGTCCAACTCAGTTTGAAGACTCCCAAAGGAGAACTGGTTGGCCATGCCAAGGCGGCGATCGACGGGAGTTCCGCCGACCTGGGCAAAAATCCCCTCATGATTTTCGAGGCCCTGGACCTGTCGGCGAATTTTACGGTCCCGGGACAGATCCTCCGCGACCTGGTCCCCGCCGGCATGGGCCTTGAAGCGCCGGCGAAATCCCCGGCGCCCAAAAGCGGCCGCGCGAAAGGGGACGACTTCCTCGACCAATGGGCGCGCGAAGGTTATCTCCTGAAAGAGGGGGACCAGTATAAAATCGAACTGCTCGTCAAAAAAGGCAAGGTTGCGGTGAACGGGCGGCCCATGGAACAGTTTTTACCCATGATGATGCCGCCGCAACCCTAAACGCCCGCCCCTTGCTTGAGTTCGATTTTAGGTAAAGCGTGAAGATTTTGGTTGCAAATTGATAAAATGTCCTTAAAATCAGCATGACGTACGAAAGAACCCGCGAGATTTCAAGCAGTTGCGATGGCGACAAAGAAAACCAAAACGGGGAAACGGGCTGTGAAAGAAAAAAAATACACCACCTTGAACATGTGCGATTTCTGTTCGCTCGAATATCCCGCTTGCAAGGCCACGCCGTTGTTCAGCAAGGGCACGGGTCTCAATGACGTCAAGCTCGATCCGGAAAACGCCGTGATCGCCTGCGACAAGTACAAGAGTCCCGTGGACATCCTCAAAAAGCAGTTTCATTGATTCATTGCGGCAACCTCCTCGCTAGTCTCTCCTCCCGTCCTGTAAAACGGGCTCCCCATCCGTGTTTTTCTTATAGATGATTTTCACGATCGTGACAATAGCTTGACTTGATCGCAACCCTGATCTTTTATGCTGATCCCATGCGAGGTCGCGGCGCGGAAGAAAGTTGCGTTGCGACGCAACCTAACGGACCGGGAGTCGAACCATGGAAAACCAGGAAGAAGTCAGGAGGAAGTTGGTGGAGCATTTGTGGGCGGAGATCAACAAGGCCATCCTTGATTCCAGCCGGGTTAAAATCGCCCTCATGAATATCAAGGGACTGGGCCTTCTGAACGAAGTTTCCGAATACAGCTTGGTCCTGGACGTGAACAAGCTGATCGACATGATGGCGATGGGCCGCGAAGGCCCGGCGGGACCGGTCCCGCGGGAAAACGTCCAAGGCGCTCCGCCGGAGAAGAGACAATGCATCGACGGGAAACCGATGACCCCGAACCAAGTCCGGTTCGAGGAATACGCGCGCGCCCGGTTTGACGAACGGGAGTGGATGAAAAAGGCGGGGATCCGTTTTTGACCACTCGCCGTGGGGGCAATGCGGCGATGACGCTGGCGCGGTCGCCGAAATGCGAATCCCCCCGGCCCCCTTTGCAAGGGGGGGCCGCATCCCGCCTCCGCGCAAGCGGGAGGCGGCGTTGGATCCAGCGTTCACGCTGGCGAGTGGTCAGACTTCCGGAAGGGTGTAGTTATCGACGAGGTGGACGATATGGGTTTTATTGACCGCCAGGAACCGCGCCTCGAACAGCAGTTTGCCCGACTCGATGCTGAACACCTTGGCGTTGGACACGGGGAGAAAGCCCTCGGTCGGCTTGTTCAACAAATCCAGGAGCCGCTCGCTTTTCAGTTTATAGACGGCGCCCTCGATTTTTTCGATGGGAGTCCGGATGATGACTTCCACCGATTCTTTTTTTACTTGCGAAACATAAGCCATTCGGCGATAGCTCCAAAAGCGGGCCTGCCAATTCAGGCCTGAATCGATTCCGCCAAGAAGTTTACCCCACCCTCCGGCGCAAAATCCACAAAAACCGGCGCGGCCTCGATTTCCGCCGGATTTCAAATCCCCCTTTTGTGTGATAAAATCCCGCCCAAAACGTTTTCCGCGAACATGCCCAATCCTTCGAAAATATCAGAGACGCCCGGGTTCCGCCTGCAGGGGACGGACGGCATCCGGCGCGAGGTGAAACCCGCGTCCGCTCCGGAACTGGCGGGCCTCTCGCCGCGGGAAGCGTTCCTGGAGCGGGGCTTCATCACCGAAGAGTTCATGGAACTCTACGCCTACGCTTATTCCCGCCAGCTTGCCGCCGGCCGGGCAAGCGCCCGGGGGCAACGCCGCGGCAACGCTGACGCGGCCGCCGAGGAATCCGCCTCCGCGCAAGCGGGAGGCGGCGTTAGCTCCAAGCCTGGCTTGGTCGTGGTGGGGTGGGACCCGCGGGACACGCGGGGCGTTTTCAATTCCGCCGTCGTGCGCGGCGCGCGCAAGGCGGGGATGAACGTCCTCCGCCTCGGCGTCGTCCCCACGCCGCTGGTCCCCTTGTACATGACGCATAAAAACGCGCGCGCGGGTTTCATGGTCACCGCGTCGCACAACCCGCGCGACCAGAACGGCATCAAGATATTTCACTCCTATCGCGGCATGAAGCTCCTGCCGCAAAACGACGTCGAGTTGACCCGGGCGGTCCTGGCCCTCGATTACCGGTCGTTGAAGGACTTGCCGGAAACGGGGGAGGTCGTGGACTGCCGGGACGACGCGCTCGATTTGTTCGCGCGGTTCTCGCTGGACCCGGCAAACTCCTGGCTCCCCCCGGGGGCAACGCCGCCTCGCGCTGACGCCGAGGCGGGATGCGGCTCCCCCTTGCAAAGGGGGCCGGGGGGATTCGCATTTCGGCGATCGCTCCGCGTCATCGTCGCATCGCCCCCCTTTGATAAAGGGGGGGTGGGGGGATTTGCCCGCGGCGTTACGCTGATCGTCGACCCGGCCAATGGGTCGTTGTCCGGCATTGCCGCCGACATATTTCGCCGCGCCGGGTTCGAGGAAGTGGTCGAGGTCAACGCCAAATTGGACGGCGACGTCAACCTGTACAGCGGCGTGGCCGATTTGGAAGGGCACAAGACGATTTCCGCCAAGGCGATCGAGCGCGATTCCGGCCCGTTCCGCCGCCACAAGGCCATCGTGAAACTGTTCGAACTGGGGCGCAAATACAAAATGGAAATCCTCGCCGGCAAGCGGACCGTGTCCGGCGCCGTATTCGACGCGGACGGCGACCGTTTTTACCGCCTGGACTACGACCCGTTCCGCGACGCGCTGATCGTCCTCGGCGGCGACGAGACCGCGTTCCTGCAGGGGAAATACCTCATGGAACGCGACCCCAAACGCTACCGGGGCGCGGCCTACATCAACACCGTGGAGAGCGATCTCAACGCGGGGAAGGCCGCCGCCGAACTGGGATTCAAGTTCGTCCTTTCGCCCGTCGGGGACAAGTGGATCCTCTCGCGCATCGCCTCCTTGATCGCCGGGACGCGGCAGTTGGGCATTTCCGACGTCCGCCGGTTCGAGGAACTGGAAAAGGGCAAGGCGGCAATGGAACTCGACCGGATACCCTTCGCCGTGGGGAGCGAGGAGACGGGACATAACATCACTCTCGGCAGGCTCGGCGGGACGCCCGTTTTTTTCGGCAATGGCGTGAAAAGCGCGTTGAACACGTTCGCCGCCTCCCAGTTCCTGTTGGCGAAAAAATCCCCGCGCGCCCGCTTTGCCTTTTTAGAGAAACCCTTCAAGCCGGGGTTCAAGCAGACCTTATACGTCTATTATGTGAAGAAACCGCTTTTTCACAAAGGCTCCAAAATCTGGAACCGGGTCAAGAGAACCCTACTCGACGAAGGCAGGAAACTGGGATATGATGTGAAGACGCTGGCGTTTCCGGAGGAGCCGGACATGTTGTACCTGGCCCTGAAACCGGGGCGCGGGAGAGGCAGGCCCCGGTCCTCGCCGGCGGGAATATTCGTCCGCAACTCCGGGACAGAGAACAAGATCGGGATCAACCTGCGCGGCGCCCGGACGGACGCCGCGAAACTGCGGGCCGTCGGCGAACGGGCCGTACGCATCCTCCTGACCTCCCTGAAAGACGAGGCGAACCATTTTTACAAGCTGGAACTGGAAGTCCTGAGCCAGGTGGCGGGCAAGCCCCGGTCCGAGGGGGAGATTGACCTGAACCCGGCGGAACGGACCCGGCTTTTGAATGAGATGACTAAACAGGACTTGATCCGCCTGTTCCCGGAGGGTTACCGATTGAGCCCGAGGGGCAAGTGGTATATCGAGAGCAACCCCCTGCCGCCCGGGAAATCCCGCCAGCGTGAACGCTGGATCCAACACGGCGATGACGCTGACGCGATCGCCGAAACGCGATTCCCGCTCCGGCGCAGGCGCCGGGATGACGGCAAAAAACCGTAAGGGTATCTCCACGAATTGTAGTTGCCTGATTCATCAGGCGCTCCAAGAGCCCAATAAATTGGGCAACCACACTTTTTCAGCGCCCCGTTAAACTTTTCGCCGGTCCTTTATGAAAGACCTCAGCCAATTTTTCAACCATCTGGACGCCTTTGCCCACAAGGAGATTTTTGACGGCATCGAGTTCGTCTGGGACCCCATCCGGCGCTTGCACGAGATCATGGAGCGGGTCCTCGACAAGACGACCCCGGCGGCCAAATGGGTGGCTTCCCTGGCGGGGATTTCCTCCCAGGAGCTGGCGACCAGCGACCCGAGGAAGAGGGTGCGCGGGATCGTCGTCAAGGAATGGATGGAGATCCGTTCGCCGGTCTATTTCGAGATGCTGGGCATTTACATAGGCAAGGGCACGGTATTGGAGCCCACGGCCATCGTCAAGGGGCCGGCCGTCATCGGCGAGGAATGCGAAATCCGCCAGGGGGCGTA
>JACQQK010000173.1 GCA_016207065.1 Nitrospinota bacterium | reverse complement strand
CCGATTCGGCTTCGGGGTTGTCGAACGGGATGCGCTTGTTCTCCGCGATGGACGCGGCCAGGAACATGAAGAACCCCAGGGGTTGCAGGAAGATCCCCCAATGGAAGAAGTTTTCCTGCGCGGCGCCGATCTCCGTCAGCTTCATGGTCCCGTAGACCATCAGGACGCCGATGATCGTCAGCCCCATGGTCACTTCATAGGAGATCATCTGCGACGAGGTGCGCATGGAGCCGAGCAGGGACCAGTTGTTGTTGGAGCTCCAGCCGGCGATGACGTATCCGTAGGTGGACAGGGAGGCGATCGCGAAGACGAACAGCAGGCCCACGTTGAGGTCGGAGATCACCAGGCTCACTTTTTTTCCGAAAAGGGTGTATTCGCCGCCGAAGGGGACGACGGAGAAGGTCACGATCGCGGGGACGAGCGCGAGGACCGGGCTGAGGGTATGCAGGACCTTGTTGGCCCCCTGGGGGATGAAGTCCTCCTTGGTGAACATCTTGAGCGCGTCGGCCACGGCGTGGAACAGGCCCAGGGCCGTGAAGCCCAGGATGTCCGCGCGGTTCGCGCCGATGCGGTCCTGCATGACCGCGCTCTGCTTGCGCTCGACCCAAGTGAGCACCGGGGCGAAAAAGCCCACGGTGATCGCCAGGATGAACAGTATTTTGACCAGAGTTATCAGCAAATCGACGATCATGGATCCTCGCCCGTTCTAGTTCAAAGGCCCGATCAGGGGTTGTCTCTTGTTGATGGGGTAGTCCTTGCGCAGGGGATGGCCCTTGAACCCCTCGTACAGCAGGATCCGGCGCAGGTCCGGATGCCCATTGAACTTGATCCCGTATAAATCCCAGACTTCCCTTTCATACCAGTCGGCGGTTTTCCACAGCGGGACCACGGAGTCCACGAGGCAGTCGTCCTCGCCGACGGGAACCTTGACGCGCATGCGCCAGTTGTATTTCAGCGAATAAAAGTGGTACACGACCTCGAAGCGCGCGGGCTTTTTCCTATAATAGTCCACGGCGGTAAGGTCCATCAAGAAATCGAACGACAAGGGAGCATGGTCCCGCAGGAATTTGCAAAGCTCCAGGATGCATTCCTTTTTGACGGTGACCGTCTGATCGCCCCGGAAATGGTGCGAGTCGATCACGGAGTTTCCGAATTTCGCTTTGATCTGGTCGATGATGTCGGTATTGGAGTCCATTGCCGCGGTCCGTCCGTCTATGCCCGTTGTCCTTTGCGCTTCATTCCCAATCGAGACCTCCTCTTTTCCAGACGTAGAGAAGTCCCACGCCGAGAATGAGGAGGAAGAGAAACATTTCCACGAAACCGAACATCCCCAGTTTCTTGTACAGGATGGCCCAGGGGAACAGGAACACCGCCTCGATATCGAAGAGGATGAACAACACCGCGACGAGATAGAATTTCACCGAGAACCGCTGGCGCGGGGAAACGAGCGGGCTTTCGCCGCATTCGAACGGTTCCGCCTTGTCGGGGAAGTAGCGCTTGGGCCCAAGGATGGTGGTCAACAGGACCATGCCGCCGGCTATGCCGATGGCAAAAAGGAGCATCAAGGAGGCGCCAACGTATTGTTCTAACATACCGGCTTTGTCCGCGCGTTTTATCGAGTCAAGCTAAGGTTGAAAATTAAACGATATTCCCTTGTCCTGCAAAGGGATTCCTGAAAAATGTCCAAAACCCGGCGCTGATTTTAAATAGGTCGAACTTGAGTTTTCAAGCGAGATTAAGACTCGAAGATCCCGTGTAAAGTAGAGGGGCGATACTAACCAAACCGCGCTTCTTTGTCAATTAAAAAGCATTTAAAAATTGCAAGCAAGCGCGTTTTTTGGGGCTGGCCCGGACGGCGGCGGGGAGACCGCTGGATCGGAGTTTCGAAACCGGGTTTGACGCTGGCTCCGCTCCGGTTTGCCGGAATATTGCGCGAACAAAAAAAACGAACGGCGGGAGACAATGCCTGCCGGGTCGAAACAGGGGGATGGATGGGATGGAGTTTGTATCCTGGATTTTTAAATCCCCCCGCTCTTTTTAAAGGGGGGAGCTTTGCATAACTATCCCCCAAGCCGTCATTGCGAGCGGAGCGAAGCAATCCAGACGCTCGCCTCGCCGCCCGGCGGCTCGCGATGACGAACCGCAACAGGGTCAAGATGCTCAATGGGGGGCTTACGTAAAGGTCTCCGTAAGAGCGTCTAACAAAATGAGACGATGAATTGACTCTCAATTCGCTCCCCTCCCTCGAGGGAGGGGGCTGGGGGAGGATATTTTAATGAGAGTCTCATTTTGTTAGACGCTCTAGGAACTTTCCGCGGCATCGAGGGCAAAAAAAAAACCGCCTCCTTTTGGGAGGCGGTTTCAATTTTATCCCCGGCGTCGTCCTACTCTCCCACACAGTATCCCGTGCAGTACCATCGGCGCTGAAAGGCTTAACTTCCGTGTTCGGAATGGGAACGGGTGTGACCCTTTCGCCATCGAGACCGGGAAATTCGATTCCAGAAACTAGGACAACTGAATACGTTTGAAGTAAACTGAGTAAGGG
>JACQQK010000027.1 GCA_016207065.1 Nitrospinota bacterium | reverse complement strand
GGACGTCGCCGTGAGCGACCGGACTCCCGAACGGGAAGCCCCGGAAATGGCGGCCATGACCCCGATTTCCTCCTCGCCCCGGTAATAATCCTTGATGTATCCCTCGTCGTACAAATACCCCGCCTGTTGCATGGTCTCGCTTTGGGGCGTGATGGGATACGAAATGGCTATGTCGACATTGGCCCTGCGAATGGCTTCGCGGGCCGCTTCGCTTCCGGTGATGAACTGGGTTTCCCGGGGGGCTTCAAAAAACATGTGCTCGGGGGTGACTACCTTTTGCAAATCGCCTTTTCGAACACGTTCTTTTTGCTGGGGCTCTTGAGCCACTGGGTCGGACATATGAAACTCCTATCTTTTATATATTTTTATAAAAAGTAATGACTTTTTTCGAGGAGACGGCTGTTTCGGGTCGAATACCGACCAAGGGTAATAAGCCCTACCTATACCGGAACTTCGTAAACTACCATAATTGCGCGCTCGAAACAACGTGTTTGGCGTCTTGAATAAAAAAATTTGTATTTTAGGGGCATTGACGGCCCCCTGTCAAGCAAAAGCTTCCTTTATTTCGTCATCATTCCCTCCAGGACGTTGAGTTCGTCGAAATATACGAACGCCTTCTTGAGAAACTCGTTGAGGGACTTGTCATTATGGAAAGTCAGGGTGTTGGCGGCCAGTTCGGTGGCGTGGCAAACGTCGAAGTTCAGGGTATTCGCGTCCTTGAATTTTATGACGTCCACCTCCCAGTTGATCTGCGCGATCTCTTCCTTCGGGCGGCTACACGCGGCGATGCCGTAATTCTTGACGCGGTAAAGGAATTGGACTCCGCCGTTGCCGTCGGGTTGGGTCCGGGTCAACTCCAGGTTCTCGTGGGTCAGCATGTTTTTTTCCTGAAAAAAGGCTTGAAGGTCGCGTCGATGTTTGCGCTCTCCAAGGGGTGTGTTAGTATTAAAAAATCGGGAATTCGCGCGGCCCGGAAATTTGCCGCGTCCTTCCTGTCTACTTTTTAAAACTACCAGATACCCCGCTCAAGATCAAAGTTTATTGTCGGCCGAATCGTTTGGAGCGGAGTTTCATCGAAAACCCTTATGCAATCCATTGAACTGAACGATCCGGAAAAAATCCGGGAGTTTTTAAGTCAGATTGCCTTTCACGGGAAAGGTTTTGTCACGGATTCCCTGCTGGGCGATGTGTTTGACGCGGGGCTGGATTATCCGGATTTTTTAAGGGCCGAGGGCGAGGACCCCAACGCCGCCTTCGCCGGGCGGTCTCCCGCATGGGCCAAGTACCATGTCCGCCAGGGCAAAAAGGTTTTCATGGTCTACGGCGGCGCGGGGAGCGACCGCCGGACGCATTTCTCGGAAACTCCCTGACCCAGCGTACCGTCGCCAACGTGCCGTTGGATCCAATGCCGCCGCCCGCTTGCGCGGCGGCGGAGAACTTGTCCTCACCCCCCCCCTTGCAAAGGGGGCCGGGGGGATTCGCTCCGGGCGCTACGCCGCTTCGTCCGGTAACCGTTTCCGCCATTCATGAGGCGCCCGCGGGTTTGTTCCGGCGCTCATTTTTCAGGAGTCGTTACTTATGTTGGCTTTCGATAAGGATACTCAGAAAAGAATTTTCCAGGTCGCGTCGGCCCGTTTGCGGGGCGAGAAAATCGACGAGGCGGACGCCCGGATCGCGTGGGTCATGGACCTGCATCCGGAGTTCGAGCCTCTTTGGCCCAACGGCGAGCTGTCCGCTTTTCCCCAGGAGATCAACGGTCAGATCGTGAACCCTTTCGTGCATACGGTGTTGCATACCATCATTGACAGACAAATCCTGAACCAGGACCCGGAGTTTGTCGCCGAGACGCACCGCCGGTTGATGAGCGAGGGGCTGGACGAGCACGAATCGCTTCATGCCATCATTTCCGAATACGCCGACCTTTATTTTTCCAGCGTACGCAGAGGGGGAGGGCAGTTCGATAGCCTCGAATACCAGTCCCGGCTGGAACGGATTTCCGTCGTCGATGGCCCGCAACAAGAGCGAGAGGAATAAGGGCCGAGGTCATTCGACCTGGCCGGGTTTCAATGGCTCGTAGCAGACTTCGCAATGGCTGGAGTTATAATCGTTGGGATGGGAGCATTCCGGGCAGTATAGGGTCACGTCCTTCCCGTACTCGTTGAAATAGGTCAGACAGTACTCGCACCAAGCCGATTGCGATACGTTGGGTTTACCGCATTTTGGACAAAATTCCTCGATCATGCCCTTAGGATGAGACGAGGACCCGATCGGTTCCAAAGATCTTTTCGAGGGCGCGATCGCTAGCGGTTCGGTTCCGGCCCTGGCGCCGACCGACTTTCATATATGGAACGTTTCGCGGGGACAGCGGCTATCAGCGTTAGGGACAGGGCGATTTTGACCTTCATTGCCCTCCACAGGAAAGATTGCCCTCTTCGCATTCAAGCTGACCCTGAAGAATTTTTTTCTGTTGGTTAGCGAAATCTGCGTAACAATAGGACAGAACCGTTGGATGAACCGATCCGCCGACAGTTCCCGCAGTGTTAAATTCGCATTGCTTTTTACGATATACAATCCAGGCGCTTTGGGCAGAGCGCAGTTTGGCTTGATTTTCGAGGTCGATCTTTTTTATCAATTTTTTATAGACAGCTTCTAATTCCAGATCGGCTTTTTTCGTAACATTAGATGCGCAAAGGTTCATTTCGGATTGGATTGGCGTATCCAGACAATTCTCCGCCCAAACCTTTTCCCATGCAACCGGACAAGACAGAATGACGACCACTGTGCATAATATGAGGGTTGTCTTAGTGATGGTTGCCATGGAGAAAGATCTCTCGTTCGATTTTTCTGCGTTTCGTCAGGCCGTCGCTCGTTATCCACACACCTTTTTCAACTTCGACTTTATTCCATACAAGAAACTGGTTTGCGGCCTTATTATACTCGCCTCGATTAAGAAGGCGCAACAACGTTGATTTTCCGAACTTGCCTCCGCCTATGTTAAAAACGAATGAAGTCAACGCGTCGAATTGATGCTGGGCGAGGTCGACTTTTACCTTTCTTTGTACGGCGGTCTCGGCTATTCGTATGTCTTGGGCCAGAAGCCTAAGCGCCTCATCTTTTGAGATTCCATTAGGGTATTCTTCGCCTGGTTGCAATAGATGTCCCCAACCGATTGTGCGTTTTCCGCCCTGGTCTAGATATTCTTTCGGTCGGAATTTTTCAAACCCCATAATTAAACCTTGCCCCTTCTCACTGGATTGAAGATCCTTCGCGGGTTTGGGTCTTCCTTGCGCAGGTTTGGGTTCTTCTTGTGAATCGCCGTCGTTATTGGCGACGACGGTCCATTGTCCCTGATCGTCGCGCGGTTGATTCTGGTCAAAGTTATTTTTGGATGCGGGTCCTGGATAGTCCTCGATGTCCCGCGCGGGTTGCGGTTCATAACCGTAGTATCGATCAAGAGCGGAAGACAACTTTTGCGGGTTCCACTGGATGTCCATGGCTATCTCGTCAAGGCTTTGATCGACGTTTTCTTCACGTTTCATTGGTTTTTGCCTTCCGCATTGCATTAGACAAGACGTTCGTTCCGTCCGTCAAAGTCTGGATAATAAATACAACCCTCCTATATAGGGTGAATGGCGCAAGGTAGTGGAGCGGTAACCGTTTATCGAATAATGGGTTTCGGCTACAAATAGGTAGGGTAGTGAGCTTTACGAAAAGGAGTGGAAACAGCCTGAGGAGCCGGACGGGGACACCCCCGGGTGCAACGCCGTCCCCCCTCCCGCGCTGGCGCCGGGACGGAAAACGCGTTCCGGCGATCGCGAAGCGTTATTGCGCGCTGGACCCAATGGGCTTGACCCGGATGGCGAATGGGAGGAATCGAGGGCAATCGAAGTCAGGCCATGCACCCCCACGGCGAGTGGGCGAGCGCCGCGATGACGCCGAGCTTTTCATCCCGGCTGGCGCCGGAATGACAACCAGACAACCGGGGGTTGTAAAATGGTTTTTCAGCTTGTCAGAGGTTTTTAGCCACGGTTTGTCCGAGGTCGGCGGGGCTTTTGCAAACCTTGATGCCGCATTTTTTCATGACGGCCATTTTGTCCCCAGCGGCGCCTTGTCCGCCGGAAATAATGGCCCCGGCATGGCCCATGCGCCGGCCGGGGGGGGCGGTTTGCCCGGCGATAAATCCGATCACGGGTTTGGTGACGTGTTTTTTAATGTAGTGGGCCGCTTCTTCCTCCGCCGACCCGCCGATCTCCCCGATCATGCAAATGGCCTTGGTGCCGCGGTCTTTCTGGAAGAGTTCCAGGACGTCGATGAACCGCATGCCGATGATGGGGTCGCCGCCGATCCCCACGCAGGTGGACTGGCCGATGCCCAGGGCCGTCAACTGGCTCACGGTCTCGTAGGTGAGCGTCCCGCTCCGCGAAATGATGCCCACGGAGCCTTTTTTGTGGATATGGCCCGGCATGATGCCGATTTTGCACTTCCCGGGAGAAATGACGCCGGGGCAATTGGGGCCGATCATTTTTGTGCCGGGGTTTTTCAGATAGCGGTACACCTCGACCATGTCGCAGATCGGTATGCCCTCGGTGATGCAGACGATGAGTTCGATGCCCGCGTCGGCCGCCTCCAGGATGGCGTCCGGAGCGAACGCCGGGGGGACGAATATCATCGTGGCGTTGGCCTTGGTTTTTTTCGCCGCGTCCTTGACCGTGTTGAATACGGGGATGTTCATGACCGATTGCCCGCCCTTGCCGGGCGTCACCCCCGCCACCACCTTGGTCCCGTATTTGACGGCCTGTTCGGTGTGGAACATTCCTTCCCGGCCGGTAATGCCCTGTACCAGTAATCGCGTGTTTTCGTCAACCAGGATGCTCATTGGATCGCCTTGACCACCTTTCTCGCGGCATCTTTCATGCCATTGGCAACGATGAAGTTCAATCCGGATTCGTTCAGGATATTGTGCCCCTCCTCCATGTTGGTCCCCTCCATGCGCACGACGACCGGGACGCTGACGTGGAGTTTCCTGGCGGCCGCGACCACGCCGCTGGCGAGGATGTCGCAACGCAAAATCCCCCCGAAAATGTTGATGAGGACGGCTTTGACGTGCGGGTCGGACAACAGGATGCGGAAAGCGTTCTCGATCATTTCCTCGTTGGCCCCGCCGCCCACGTCCAGAAAATTGGCGGGCTCTCCGCCCGAATGTTTGATGATGTCCATGGTGGCCATCGCCAGCCCGGCGCCGTTGACCATGCAACCGATGTTCCCGTCCATTTTGATGTAGTTCAATTTGAACTTGCTGGCCTCCACCTCCATGGGGTCTTCCTCGTCGAGGTCGCGATATTCGAAGGATTTCTTCTGCCGGTAAAGCGCGTTGTCGTCGATGGCTATCTTCGCGTCCAGGGCCAGCAGGCGTCCGTCGTTGGTCGCCACCAGGGGGTTGATCTCCACCATGGAGCAGTCTTCTCTCCTAAAGCATTCGTACAGGTTGGTTATGAACGGGACCGCCTGTTTGAAGACCTCTCCCTCCAGGTTCAGGGCAAAGGCGATCTTGCGGGCCATGAAGGGCTTGACGCCGATCACGGGGTCCACGTACTCCTTGATGATTTTTTCCGGCGACTTGGCGGCGACTTCCTCGATCTCCATCCCGCCGGCCTCGCTGGCCATGATCATGATCTGGCTGGTCTGGCGGTCGATGAGGACGCTCATGTAAAGTTCCTTGACGATGACCATGCCCTCCTCGATCAGGACCTTTTTCACCCGTCGTCCCTCGGCTCCGGTCTGCGGCGTGACCAGGGTCATGCCGAGGATCTCCCCGGCGATCCGTTCCGCGTCCTCGGCGCCCCGGGCCAGCTTGACCCCGCCGCCCTTGCCGCGTCCCCCGGCGTGGATCTGGGCCTTGACCACCACCACGTTGCCGCCGATCTTGCGGGCGGCTCCGGCGGCTTCCGACTTGTCGTTCACGAGGATGCCCCGGGGCACAGGGACGTTATATTTCGCCAACAGCTCTTTGCCTTGGTATTCGTGGATTTTCATGCGCTATGATTGCCGGATGAGGATGAGAAGGTTTCGATCGATTTAAAGGATCAATCTTTTATCACAAGCCCCGCCGATTGTCAAAAAAAACGCGGGCCGGGCGGGGAGCGCGGCGTTTTTTCGTCGTCACTGCGGCGACAGCCGGAGTCTGGCTACGGAAATCCTCTGGATCCCCGCCTACGCGGGGATGACGGGCAAGGACGGCGTTGGAACAGCTTTTACAGGCTTGGATCCCGGCGTTCGCCGGGATGACGGCCTTGACTGGGATGGCCCTTGATGACGCTGGTTCGCCGACTGGGACGGCCTGTCGGCTCCAGCGTTCGCGCTGTCGGCGGCCACGTCGGCGTTTTTTCATCGTCGCTCCGGCGGAAGCCGGAGTCCAACTGGTTTAGGGTGCGGGTCTTGACTTAAGACTGGTTGGCCGATGCCTTATTTTTGGAGCGCCAAGCCTCCTGGCTTTGCATCCGCCGGTGGCGGAAGAACGGCCCTCCGGGCCGAGCAACGCGGGGATGCGTAGCGCTCAAAGAAAATCCTCGCCGTTCACGCAATATCCGGGTTAAGCGTCTTCTACGCTCACCTGCGGGAACGCTTTCTCGTATGGAAGCTCGTGTTTGGCCCCATCTGATTCATATACCTCAACGGCATCGTCAAGCGAGCAGGGGACGAGTCTCCATTTCTCCTCTTCCCCATATTGCGCATATGGGACATCCACGAAAAAATACCTTTCGTGCCGAGTCCGATAAAGAGATCTTTTGCCTTCGTCGTACACTCCGTTGCGAATGTTTTCGACGGTCGCGATTAACTTTGAGTCCGCGACTCGATAACGCATTTTGTTTTTTATCTGTTCTATTTCATTTAAAGCTTTCATGATAACTGAACTTTTCTGGAAACTTTGCTACTGATGAGTTGTAATATATTGGGACTTTATGTACCCCAAACTGAGGCGGTTTTTATTCCTCTAGTAACTTATCGGCCAAGGCGATTTAAGCATAAGCGAAAAAACGAAAAGTTTTTATTGTCTTATAAATCAATCGGTTGTCTGGAGTCGATTTCGCGAAAAAGCACTAATCCCCCAGTCCATTTGTTAGTTTTTGAAACCCGGCGTTTGGCTCTTGCTTTCCTGGCGGTTCCGAGAGCCGGTGAAGGAGGGGCGTTGTTTCAGCCGGTTTTGGGGCGGTCCGGATTTCTTTTTGCCAGTTCGGCGCGGATGGGCCACAGCAGAGCTTGGAATGCGGGAAGGTCGTCCCGGACGATTTTCCAGACGATTTCCAAATCGACGTCGAAATATTCGTGGATGATGCGGTGGCGCAAGCCGGTTATTTTGCGCCAGGGGATGTCTGGATATTTCGTTTTGACGTTTTCGGGTAGACGATTCGCCGCCTCGCCGATAATTTCCAGGTTGCGAGCCACGGCATCGGAGGTTTTCTCGTCGATTAAAAAGGCTTCCCGCGTCATGCCCGCCACATACCGCCCGATCTTTGCGATGGCCTCGCAAATGTCGTCGATCAAAAGACCGGCGGCGCGTTCAGACATAGGTCAGGTCCCGCGCGATGACCTCCATTTTCCCCGGTTTGATTGATCGCCGGGAAACCAGATCGACGCGTAGCCCAAGGGATTTTTCCATCCGTTCCGCGAGCGAAACAAACTCCAGGCCGATGGACGGGTCGACCTCGACGAGAATATCGACATCGCTGTTCTCGGTTTGTTCTTCACGCGCGTAAGAGCCGAACAACGCCAGTTTTTGCACTTTGTAAAGTCTTTGCAATTCGGATTTTTCGGCTGTCAGAATCCGTAATATTTCTTCCCGCGTTTTCATGGCCTTTATTATATACCGCAATCCCGCGACTGGCAACGCATGCCCAGTCAAGGGGGGGTACGCCGAATCTGGCGGTCTGGCAACCGCCGGTCTTTCGCGAGGTTTTTTTGCGGCGATTTAATGCCGTTACTAGGGCTTCAACATTTGGCGGTGATGCCTTGCGGGGCTTGGGCGCCGGGGTGGGGGGCCGGAGATCCGGCGGAGGGCGCCGTCTTGTTGATGATCGTTTCCCATGCTTCGCGGAGCAGGGTGAGAATTCTTATGGTCGAGTCCAGCGCCTTGCGGTCGGACTTGATGTTGGCCAGGACCAACTGGTTCAGGATGAACTGATACAGGTTTTCCAGCTTGACGGCCACGTCGCCGCCTTTTTTGACGTCCAGCGAACAGGACAACTCGTTGATGATGTCGTGGGTTTTCTGGATGTACTTCCCCTTTTTGGGAAGGTCTTCCGCCTCCAACGCCTTGGCCGCCATGCCGGCGAACTGGATGGCTCCGTCGTACATCATCAAGATCAGCTTTCCCTGACTGGACGTGGAAATCTGGTTGCGCCGGTATTCGTTGTAATAGTTGTTCGGGACCATTCGCTGATACGCTCCTGTTCTTGTCTTAAGGGCCGTCCGTGTCGCCGTTGTCGGTCAGCTCGAGCTTGGCGACGTGTTTTTCACGCCTTCCAAGGCGCTGGTGAATGCCGCTTTCTGGGAATTGAGTCTGGATAGCAATGTGTCCAAATTGGCGAATTTGGCTTTGAGGTTTTCCTCCACTTGCTGTACCCGTTGCTCCAGTTTGAGGATCTGGTCGTCGTAATCGTCTATGGTATCGGTCGCGGAATCGAACTCGGCCGCCAGCGGTCCCCCGCGGGAGGTGTCCGTCAGGTTGGCCAGCGCCCGGTTGAGGGTCTCGGCGACGCCCACGGTCAGGTTGATGGTTCCATAGGAGCCGTCCGCCGTGGCCGCGATCCTGAAGTTGAGGCCCTCGGCGTCGGTCCCCGCCGCCCCGGCGAAGAAGTTTCCGGTCCCGGTGGCGGAGACGTAATCGTTCTTGCCCGATGGGCTCAATTGCACCGCTCCGCCCGAAATGCGCGCGTCGTAGGTCCCGGCGACGGTTTTCTCGGTAAAGCCGACGAACGTCACGTTGGCGTTGGTGGTCGTCCCCTTGCTGGCGAACAAGCGGGTGACGTTGCCGATGTCCGTGGCCAGCGCGTCGCTCAGCTTCCCGTCGTCGATGGTCAATGTCCCGTCGGATTGGGTGGTGATGCCGATCTGGGAGAGATATTGAAAGTCTCCCGACAAGCCGGCGACTTGTCCGGAAATGTTGTTCCGCAGGGTCTGTTGAATATTCTGCGTCGTGAAGTTCCCAAACAGGGTCCCCGTGGTGTTGGCGGCGACGTCTATGGCCAGTTGTTCGTTGAGGTACGCCATCATGTCGTTGTACCCGGTCACGAACGAGTTGATCTGCGTCTTGATGGTGTTCGTATCGGACGACAGCGTGATGGTTCCCGACCCGCTTCCCTGAAGCGACAAGATCGTTCCGGGCAGGACGTCGGTCACGGTGTTGCTGGATTTGGTGACGCTGATGCCGTCCACGGTCAGCCTGGCGTCTTGCGCAGCTTGCGTTTGCGTGAATTGGACTACGTTCAACGGCCCGCCGCCCAGGGACGCTTGGGTGAGGCTTATGGAAACCGCGTTGGCGGCGCCCGTCTTGGTCCCCGATATAAGCAGTTGTATGGGCTTGGACGCGTCGCCGTTGTCCAGGAAGGTCGCGCTGACATTGGCCCCGGAATTGTTGATGGCGAGCCGCAATCCGTCCACGGTGTTGTTGGACGAATTAATGGTTACGGTCGTAACCTTACTTCCCACGGTGATGGTCAGCGTTCCCGTGGGGATGGCGCTGTCGGTCGCGGCGAAACCCTCGGAAACGACCTTGCCTTCCTTGGCCAGGGAGTTGACCGTAAATGAAAACGTCCCCGAGGTGGCGGTACTCGTGGTGGTTATGTCGACCACCTTGGTTAAAGCGGAAGCGCTGTTGTTGTTGAACGTCCCCTTGGTCGCCAGAAACCGGCTTTCCGTGTTGATGGACGTGACGACGCTTTTAAAGGTCTGTAACCTGGATTTCAGTTCCTGGAAGGTGGAAAGCTTTTGGGCTTCGATGTCCCTTTTGGCCTGAATGAGTTCTATCGGTCTTTTCTCAAGGGCCACCAATTGCTGAACGACGGTCGCCGAATCGAACCCGGAAGTGATTCCAGAAAGCCCAGAAGTTGCCATTTTTCCCCCATTTCCCTAGCGGTTCATGTCTCTCTCAAGGCTTTTATCGGTATCGAAAAATGCAAACTTTAGGTTATTTTAGGCATTCGTGGAGAAAAAAAGACGATGGATCTCGATGCCCGGCTGTTTGTTAATAGGTTGTTTTTAAATGGATTAATAAAAAGTTCGTGCTTTGCCCGCCACAAAAGGGTACATTGGGCGCTTCAATCCATCAATATTGGGTCGTCATGGCGGAACAATTCAACCTTTTCGCGGAATCGGAGGATTCGGGGCAAGATGTCCCCGATTCGGCGTCGTCCGAACCCCGGACGCTCTTTTTCGACTTGGAAACGCAAAAAAGCGCCGGCGAAGTCGGCGGTTGGTCCAACAGCCATTTGATGAAGCTGGCCGTTGGGGTGGTTTGGGACAGCCGGGAGAAGGAGTATTTTACTTTTCTGGAAGACCAGGCGGACCAACTGGCGCAAAAACTGCGGTCCGCGGACCTGGTGGTGGGTTTCAACGTGATCGGGTTCGATTATTCCGTCCTGCAACCTTATGCTTCCTTCGACTTGCACGAGATCAACACCTTCGACATGCTGATCGACGTCCACAAAAAGCTGGGGTTCCGGGTGAGCCTCAACCATCTCGCCCAGCACACGCTGAAGGCGGAAAAAAGCGCCGACGGCCTGCTTTCGCTCCAATGGTATAAAGAAGGCAAGATCGACAAAATCGTCGAGTACTGCAAAAAAGACGTGGAGATCACCCGCGACCTGTTCCTGTTTGGCGAAAAAAACGGGTTCGTGAACTACGAAAGCAGGGACAGGGGCGTGCAAAAACTGCCTGTGGATTGGAAGGTTGCCCAGTTGATCGGAACCCCTGCGACCGATCCCAAGAGGCCGCCCGCGTAACCCTACCGTCCCGTTCAATCGGCCTTGACCGATTGCAAGAGCTTTTCCACGACGTCCAGGGATTTGACGTTCTCCGCCTCGGCCTTGAAGTTGAGGATGAGCCGGTGTTCCAGGACCTGGCGCGCCACATTGCGTATGTCCTGGGCGGTGATGGCGAAACGGTTGTCCATCAAGGCCTTGGCCTTGGCCGCCAAAATCAGATACTGCGAAGCCCGCGGCCCCGCGCCCCAGTTGACCCATTCCTTTACAAAACCCGGACATTTGCCGTTTCCCGGACGGCTGGATTGCACCAATTCCACCGCGTAATGGGCGACATGGTCGGAAACCGGGACCCGCGGGACCAGTTTCTGCAACGTTTGAATCTTGTCGGCCTCCATGACCACGTCCAGTTCGGGCTGGTACCCCGACGTCGTGGACAGGGCGATCTGGACTTCCTGCTCCTTGCTGGGATAGTTCACGTTGATGATGCACATGAACCGGTCCAACTGCGCTTCCGGCAAGGGATAGGTCCCCTCGTGCTCGATGGGGTTCTGCGT
>JACQQK010000170.1 GCA_016207065.1 Nitrospinota bacterium | reverse complement strand
GGAGAAGGGGTTCGAACCCTCGACTTCAACCTTGGCAAGGTTGCACTCTACCACTGAGTTACTCCCGCTTTTTCCGATGGAAAGCTCGCTGGACGTTTTGTGTCTCGTCGATCTGCTTATTATATTTTTTGCGGCGGCTTTGTCAAATTCTATTTTTCGCCGAATTTGGATTCCGCTCCGGCCAGCAGGCGCTGGATGTTTCCGCGGTGCTTGACGATGGTCATCGCGGAGACGATCGCCGATGCATAAATGAAGGCCGGGGGCATCTTGTAAAAAATCCCGAACAGGGGCAGGGACACCGCCGCCAGGATGGAACTCAGGGAGACGTACCGGGAGGCGCTCAGGGCGGCGGCGAAGACCGCCATGGAGGACAGCGCCGCGAGGGGCATGAGGTACAGGAAGATCCCCAGTCCGGTGGCCACGCCCTTGCCGCCTTTGAATTTCAGGAATATCGAGAACAGGTGTCCCAAAAAAGCCATCAAGGCCGCCACGGCGACCTTGAAAGGACTGTCCATGAAATGCGCCGCGAGCGCCACGGCGGCGGTCCCCTTGGCGCAGTCGCCGGCGAGGGTGAGCGCCCCCTCTTTTTTGCCGATAACGCGGGCGACGTTGGTGGCCCCGATATTGCCGCTCCCGTGTTCCCGGATGTCGATCTTTCGGGTACGGGCGATCAACACGCCGCAGGGTATGGCCCCTATGAGATAGGCAATGGCCCAGAGGACGATCGGGTTCATTGACGGGCCGGGGGGAGGGCGGGGACCGGTTGAGCGGACGCCGCGGAAAATCCGGGAGAACGCGGGCGGCGCCGTTTTGGGGAAGTATCCGTCATGAGTTTAATTTTCTTCCGGGAAGGTTTTTAGTTTCGCGCGTAATTTCGCCTTGGCCCGCTTCTCGATTTGCCGCACGCGTTCGCGCGACAGGCTGATTTCCTTTCCGATCTCCTCCAGCGTTTTCGATTCCCCATGGAACCCGAAACGCATGCGCAGGATCTGTTCCTCGCGCGGGGTCAGGTCCTTGAGTATCTTGTCGATGTGCTGGTGCAGGGCCGACTGGATGATCTGGTCGTCGTAGGGGATGTAGTTGGGGTTCTCCAGCAGGTCGATGTAGGGCGTGTCGTCGCCTTCCCGGAGCGGGGTGTCCAGGGAAACGTGCGTGCGGTAGGCCCGCATGATGGTTTCCAGGTCCTCCTCCTGCATCCCCATGTCCCTGGCCACTTCGGACTGCGTGGGCTCCCGTTCCAGGACTTGCGCGAGGCTCTTGTACTTTCTGCCGAATTTGTACAGTTTCCCCACCTGCTTGATGGGAAGCCGGACGGTCCCGGATTGTTCCGCCAGGGAGTGCATGATGGCCTGGCGGATCCACCACACGGCGTAGGTGATGAACTTGACGTTCCGCGCGCCGTCGAACCGCTTGGCCGCCTGGATGAGGCCGATGTTGCCGTCCTCGATGAGGTCTTGCAGGGAAAGCCCGCACCCTTTGAATTTGTTCGCCACGGTGACCACGTATTTCAGGTTTCTCCGCACCAGCTCGTGCAAGGCCCTGACGTTGGAGTTGCGGATCTGGCAAGCCAACTCCGTTTCCTCCTCCCTGGACAGGGGTTTGATCTTGCTGATTTCCGACAGGTACTTGGTGAGGACGTCGGTTTCGACGACCTTGTCTTTAACGGCGGCGCGTTTAGTCTTTTTCCCCGGTTTTTTGACTTCTTTCGAGATGTCCATGGGATCGAGTCAACGTAAGGATTTTAACCGTTCGCGGGCGCCTTTGACAAAGACGCTTCTGGGATACTGCTGGATCAGTTGGCTGTAGGATTTTTCGGCCAGCGCGCGATTTTGCTCATTATAGTAGGATTCCGCGAGCAAATACATGGCTTCGTCGTTGAACGCCTGGCCGGGGTACTGTTCCAGCAGGGAGCTCATGCGTTTGATGGCCGACTGGTACGATCCGTTGCGATAATAGAATTTGCCGATCTCAAACATATTCCTGGCCAGTTTCTCGACGCACTCCTTTTTTTTGAGGATGGCCTGCTGGCGATAGGGGCTTTTGGGAAATGCGTCGATCAGCTTGTCGAACTGTTCTATGGCGTTGCGCGCCGGGGTCTGATCGCGGACGGCGATTTCCGTCATCCGGTAGTCGCACATCGCCCGGTAGAAATGGGCGCGGTCCGCTTGCGGATGCGCCGGATACAATTCGATGAACTTTTGATAATTGAACTTCGCCTCCTCGTACTCTTTCCGCAGGTAAAGAGTGTCGGCCAGGCGTAGAAGAGCGGCGACCCTTTCCTGGCTGTCGGGATAGTCCTCCAGCAACTGCTTGAACGAGGCGGAGGCTTCCTGATAGTTCCTGGCCTGGGCTTGCTTGGTCCCTTGTTGCAACAAGATTTCGGCGGGAGGCGAGTTCCTCGGGGGCGTCGAACAGCCGGCCGCCGCCATTAAAACGGGAAACAGCAAACAGGCCCAGACGGAAATCCTGGCCCTTTGGGGAATATTCATTTTAGGGTATCGATCGAACCGGTCGTCATCCTGTTTATATTAGCATTTTTTTGGGGAGAGTTGGAATACGGGGAAGACGGGAGTTTGCGTCTTGCCATGAAGGTTTCGTTCGTGTTATAAAGACTAAGCGCTGGCGCGTCGCCGCCGGGCCATGACGAATTTCCCTAATATGACTTCTTTTTTCTCTCCACGCAATAAATTCTTCCTTCTCCTTCCGGCCGCCTGGATCTGGCACGGGCTTTCGGGCCTTGCTTTTGCCGAGGGCTCGACGGCTTCTTTCGGTTGGGAAATGCTGTCCATCATCGACAAGGGCGGGTGGGTGATGTATCCGATCATCTTTTCCTCCATCCTGATGGTGGGGATCGCCATCGAGCGGGCGTACAGCCTCCGGCGCAAGAACATCATCAACCAGGATTTCCTGGAAAAGGTCCAGACGCATTGGAACTGGAAGGACATTCAGATCGGATTGCAGTTGTGCAAGACTTACGATAATTCGCTGGCGCGCATCCTGAAGGCGGGGATGTTGCGTTTCGGGGGCAAGGTGGACGAGATCGAGCGGGCCATCGAGGGCGCGGGACAACACGAGGCCTCCTTGTTGAATTCCAACCTCCGCGTCCTCGGCGCCATCGCCAATCTGGCCCCCATGATGGGTCTGCTGGGCACGGTCTTCGGGATGATCAAGGCGTTCGACGTGATTTCCCACAGCGGCACGGGCAACCCAGGGCTGGTCGCCAGCGGTATCGCGGAAGCCCTGATAACCACCGCCGCGGGACTGGTGGTCGGGATACCCGCCCTGGCGACGTATCATTATTTCCGCGGCAAGATCGACCGCTACGTTTTCGAAATGGAGGAGATCTCCTTTCAGCTGGTCGAGGAACTCTCCATCGAATCCATAAAGCAGAAGCGGGCCGTTCGTCCCTCCTCCATCGAGGGCGAGTCTGGCCAGGCGAGACCGCAACAGATCCGCGGCGCGGCAATCTCCCCGACCAGTTGACGGTCCGCCGGTCCCGTTCCTAACGAAAACCGGAAATTATTGCCGGGAACCTGTCATGCATTTCCGCAAGGAAGACGACGAAAACTACGCGATGGATTTGACGTCGCTCATCGACGTGGTTTTTCTACTCCTCATTTTCTTCATGGTGTCCACGGCCTTCGTGGATTTCACCCGCCGGATGGACATATCCCTTCCCCAGTCCAACTCCGCGGTCCCGGACGAGACGCCCAAGGTTTTTCACGTCGAGATGACCGTGGACAAGCAGGTCTTCGTCAACGGCAAGAAGATGACCGCTCCGGAAATCGAGTCGGCGCTGGCCGCGGCCCCTCAAGACGAGAAGAAGACCGCGATCATCAAGGCGGACAAGGACCTGCCCTACGGCAACGTGATCCAGATCATGGGAATTTTGCAGGCGGGCCGGGTGCGGGACATCAGCGTGGCCGTGAAATGATTCCGGTCCCGGAAACGCTCCGGTTTCTCTCCGCTGTTGCCAGGACCGACCGGAAACCTCAAGTCGCTCGCCGATGCCGCCTTCCCTTGTTGACGATCCATTCGTTCAACCGCCGGACTTCCTCCGGTTTCAGGAAACTCAAAAGGGATTTGGGGTCGGCGTGGTCTTCGTCGTTGACGGCCGCGCAATAGTTTCTTTCCACGTACATGGCGACATGGGCCTTGAACTGGGGAAAGGCCGAGTAAAGTTCGGCGAATATCCCGGCGTGGTAATCCGCGCTTGGGTTTCGCGGATTGAAACGAAGCGCCTTCGGAGGGATCTTGATTCTGAAATCGGCTTTGAGTAATACGCCCATCACGATTTCCTCTTGTCGCGTTACGAGACAACTTTAGGATGCGGGAAAGCCGCATCGGATTCTGGAATAACAGCCATGAAAAAGGAAAAGGGAAAAGACTCTTATCGGGAGGCCGGTCAATCCTTGTTGGAGTTCATCGACCGGAGCCCCACGCCGTATCACGCCGTTTTCGAACTGGGGCAAACGCTGAAGTCCGCCGGTTTTCGGGAACTGGACGAGGCGGACGCCTGGGACCTGGCCCCGGGAGGGAAATATTTCGCCGTCCGCAACGGCTCGTCGCTGGCGGCGTTCGTCATGGGTTCCAAACCCCCGGAAACCGCGGGTTTCAAGATTGTCGGCGCGCATACGGACAGCCCCAACCTGCGGCTCAAACCCAATCCGGTTTACGAAAAGAACGGCTACGCGCAACTGGGGGTGGAGGTGTACGGGGGCGTTCTTTTGAGTTCGTGGGCCGACCGGGATTTGTCTCTGGCCGGACGCGTCGTCTTGAGGTCCGGGAACGACTTGCCCGTTTGCAAACTGCTTAAAATCGAGCGGCCCATCCTGCGGATACCGCTGTTGGCGATCCATCTGAACCGGAGCGTGAACGAGAAGGGGTTGGTCCTCAACCCGCAGACCCACCTGCCGCCCATCCTGACGCTTGCCGGCGGCCAGTCGAAATCCGGGAACGCGTTGAAGGACCTGGTGGCGCGGGAGACCGGGACCCGGCCGGAAGACATTTTGAGCCTGGACCTCTCTCTCTACGACACGCAGAAGAGCGCGTTCGGGGGGCCGGACGGCGAGTTTTTATTCGCTCCCCGTCTGGACAATTTAGCGTCCTGCCATGCGGCGACGGCGGCGTTTCTGGACGCCGGGGGCAAGGACCCGGCGACGCGCGCCGTCGTTTTCTACGACCACGAGGAGGTGGGGAGCCAGACCGCCCAGGGCGGGGGCTCGCCTTTCTTGAAAGACGTCCTGGAGCGCGCCGCGTCGGTTTCCAAAAAGCCGCGCGAGGCGTTCATCCGGGCCGTCGCCCGGTCGTTTTTCATTTCAGCGGACATGGCGCACGCGGTACACCCCAATTACCCGGAAATGCACGACGCCAACCACATGCCGGCAATCAATAAAGGGCCGGTGGTCAAAACCAACGCCGGGCAACGCTACGCCACCGACGGCGTTTCCAGCGCCCATTTCGAAACGTTGTGCGAACGGGCGGGAGTGACGGCGCAGAAATTCGTCGTGCGTTCGGACCTGGCCTGCGGTAGCACCATCGGGCCGGTCACCGCCGCCAACTTGGGAATTCGCACCGCGGACGTGGGTAACCCGATGCTGTCCATGCACTCCGCCCGGGAAATGGCGGGCGCAAAAGACCATGGGGACATGATCCGGGTCTTCAGGGAATTTTTTAAGTCAAGCCTGGCTGATTGACGAAAGGCGGGTTCAAGCGGGGTTCGCGTTGGCGCGGATGACTTCGATGATCCTCGGTTTGACGCTTCCCCAGCGGACTTTCTCGTCCTTGGTCACTTGGATTTCGTCGCCGATGATCCACACGCTGACCACGCCTTTGACCTGAAACAGGGCCCGGGCCAGGGGATGGGAGTCAGCCGATTGCGGATTGGCGAATGACAGGCCGGTCCCGGGCGGGATGAGTTTCAGGTTTAATCTGAATACGATCGAGTGTTCGTTGCGAGTCGGCGTTACCTCAATTTCCACAACCATGGTTCTCCCCTACCTGTTTGACCGTCGTAGATTAATTTTTTGAAACGAAACCATATTTGACCAGCGCTTCCTCAAGGACCTTGCGGGTGGCCTGCGCCGCCTGGGGCAGGCCCTGCGCTTCGAACAGGTCCGCCGCTTTCTTCAGGTTGACGATCGTCAGGAACTTGAACGGCGGTTTGCCTTTATAGTTATAGTAAGCCCAGCCGAGGTTGCCGTGCGCTTCGGCGTTGCCGGTCTCGCGGTGGACCGCGACGTTCAAATGCGCGATCGCGTCCTCCCACCGTTCCATTAAATTGTAAACGCTTCCCATGGCGACTTGGGCCGGCAGGTATTGCGGCTCCAGTCGCAAGGCTTCTTCTAGGGCCGCGGCCGCTTCCAGATGACGGCCCAGTTTTTTGCAAGCCAGCCCGAGGTTGTAATAGACCACCGTGGCCGAGGGATTGAGTTTGAGGGAACGCTTGTACTCCTCGATGGCGTCCTCGTAAAGGCCCTGCCTGCCGAGATCGTTTCCCCGGTAAAAATGTTCCTCGGCGGTTTGGGCCCCCAATAACGGTTCAAAGCCCAAAAAGCCGGCAAGGAACGCCAGAATTAAAATAATGATCCTATTGGTTCTCATGACCCGCGCACTCCATACGCCGATACCCAAAACCCATAATGGATAGAGGGCGATTTTAACCCATTTTTTTCGCCCTTGGCAAGACAAGAAGGCGGGGGGCGGGAATGTTATGAAACCGGTCCTGGAGTCGCCGATTTGCCGGGAAGTCATTGATTAAAAGGTGGATTTCGCGCTAGAATTAGTGTTTAATGTGAACTCGCTGCTATGCAATGGAGCGCTCGCGAACTCGTTTTTTTTCACCCTGGTCTTTTTTAAAGTAGATGCCCCCCTCCATTTTCTTGTCCGTTATCATCCCAGCGTACAACGAGGAAAACCGGCTCCGAAAATCCCTCCCTCCCGCGCGCGACTATCTTCAGCGGCAGGATTTCGCCTGGGAAGTGATCGTGATTGACGACGGAAGCTCCGATAATACCGCGGGAGTTTCGGAGGATATTTTTGCCGAGAGCGGCGTCCGCGTCATTCGCAACCCCGGCAACCGGGGAAAGGGTTACTCCGTGAGACAGGGGGTGTTTGCGGCGCGAGGCGAAATATTGCTTTTCTCCGACGCGGATTTTTCCACCCCGGTCCGCGAATTTACAAAACTTTATTCCGCCCTGCAACAGGGATATGATGTCGCCATCGGCTCCCGTTCCCTGCCCGATTCGAATGTTACCGTCCATCAGGCTTGGTATCGGGAGGGGATGGGGAGGTTGTTCAACCGGCTTGTCCGATGTTTGGTCCTCGATGGTTTCATCGATACGCAATGCGGTTTCAAGGCATTCAGAAAAGAAGTCGCCCTACCGATTTTTTCCAAAATGACCATCGACCGTTTCAGCTTTGACGTGGAGTTTCTGTACATTGCGCGTAAACGCGGACTGAGGATCAAGGAAATTCCCGTGGAATGGGAGAACGTGCTCTATTCGCGAGTCAATATTGTCAGGGATTCCGCGCGGATGCTTTTCGACCTCTTCAAAATCAGATGGAACAATTTCAGAAAATCATACGACCTTCCATGAACGCCGGGGAAGGACCGGGCGCCCGAATTGCCAGGCCGTCGTTTTTTAAGGGTTGGAGCGCGCGAGCCTTGGAAAAATATGGGTTTAAATGGGCGACGCCGGACGGGGCGCTTGTTTTTCTGGTCTGTCTTTTGATGGCGCTCAAACGGTTACTGTTTCTGGATTACGATTTGAATTATGAAGAAGGCAAGGAAATCGAATGCGTTTTGAGAATTTTGGACGGTAAGCTTATTTACCGGGATTTTTTCTGGCAGTACGGGCCCCTTTCCCCCTACGTTATCGCGTTGTTGTTTAAAGTTACCGGCCTCTCCAGCGTACTTGTGCCCCGGCTCATGGTCACGGTCGTGGCGGTTTTGACCACGTTCTATTCCTACCGGGTCGCAAGGTTTTATCTGCCTCCCGGTTGGGCATTCTGGGCGGCGCTCATGTCCTCCTCGGGGTTGGCCGCGCGGGAGGGGACTTATGGGCACGGTTTCGCCTACCTGGGCATGATCGCCTCGTTTTATCATTTGATCTCGTTCTTTAAAAAGGAATTCGATTTCAGGCAATTGGTTTATTCCGGGTCGTTCGCCTTTCTGGCCATGCTGGGCAAGCCCGTGATCTTTGGAGCGGGGGCGATGATGTGCGGGGCGGGCGCCATATGGCTTGGACGCGCGGTTTCCCCGGACCGGACCTTCGATACGCGCCGGGCCTTGTGGTGTTTTCTAAGCGCCGCCCTTTTGCCGTCCCTGGCGGTTTTTGGTTACCTGCTCGCAAAATCCGGATTCCAGGTTTTGAGTTTTAGCCTTTTCCCAATGAGTTCCGGGACCGTGCAGATAAACGATTTTTATCTTAAGAAAATATTTCCTCCCCTGCCTCATTTGCCCCTGGCTTCATGGATTGGCGAGATGAACAAGTATCTTGTGGACGATCTAAGGTGGTGGACCATCGTCCTCGCTTTTATGGGAGGCGCATTTTATGTCGCCGGGAAATGCCGGAAAGGAAACGGCAACCTTGCGGACCATTTTTTCCTGATACTGCTTCTTGTTTATTCCCTGCTGGTCGAGAGCGAAACCGTCATTTGGGTGAAACGTCCCATAACGTTTTATATTAATATGCTGGCGACCTATGTTCTTCTGGCGATGTTTTTCAAATGGGCGATGGATCGATTTCGCATGGTAAACCTCGTCCGGGCGGCGGCGCTGTCGATGTGCGTATTTTATTTCTTCTATCCTCCGATTCGCCTGGGCGTTTATCATTGGGCGCACGACGAGCCGCTGGAGTTGAAGTACGCGGAGACGGTCAAGGCGCCTCCCTACACCGCGAGGGCCTACCGGACAATCGCCCGTTATGTTCAAGAAAAAACCCCGCCCGGCGAACCGATCCTTTACGCCGATTACGACGGCTTCATTTATCTGTTTTCAGAGCGCCCCACTTTGTTCCCCGAGGATTTTGCCATCATGGTGAGGGCGTCTTTCAATCGGTATAATTTCCGGTATCCCAAGCCTTTTTTCGATAGCGTCGAGGAAAAGATCGTCGAACGCGTCGAGTCCCGCCCTCCGGCGCTGATATTGATTCCGACGCGATCGCTCGACAAGGAAAGCGTTGCCAAATCGATATTCCTCAGGTATCTCGTCGAAAATTGGCGGCGCGAGGCGACTTTGAACGGGGATATGGAACCCGGTCCTTTTGACAAGGGGGAGTTGAAAGTGGCGGTTTTTAAATCGAAAGGACCAAGCGGGACCGATTCAAAAAACGAAAACTTCTAGCGAGACTTTCATCCGGGGGCGGGAAACGGTCAGGAGATTTTTTTCGCGAACGCGGGCAGGTCCTTCCAGTTTTTTGTGTACCAGTCAATGGTGATTTTCAAGCCGTCCTCCAGCGAGGTGAAGCTGGAGGGTTTTAAAAACCCGATGTATTTGTCCGTGGCGGAGTAGAAATGGAACACCTCTCCTTTTCGATGGTTCAGGCTCCGGTTCAGCGCGAGCGGGGAGTTCATGAGGTTGACAATCATTCGGGCCACGTCGATTATCTTGTACTCCTTGCCGTTCCCGACGTTTATTATTCCGCCGATCAATTCTCGACAGAGCGACGCTTTCAGCATGCCCTCCACGATATCTCCGACAAAGTTGAATTCCCTGGTTTGTTCTCCGCTGGTCATGCGAAATTCTTTTTCGTTATTCAGGCAATAGCGGATCAGGCTGGGGATGAGCAGATTGGAAAGCTGATAGGGGCCATAGGTCAGAAACGGGCGGACCGTTACGACTGGCATGGCGGCGATCTTGTGGATCATTTGACAGAAATGCGTGGCCGATATTTTGGAGGCGGAATACGGCGAAACCGCGGATTCTCTCAGCGTCTCGTTGAAAGGGGCGGCATTGTCTCCGTATTCCTCGCAGGTGCCGACGTTGACGAAGCATTCCAACGGGATATCTTGAAGGGCTTTGATGAGGGCTACGGTCCCCTTGATGTTAACGTCAATGACCTTTTCAATATTCTCCAGGGAGCGTTCGGGATTGACGATCGCCGCCAGATGAAAGACCCTTTTAGGACAAATCTGCTTGAGGTAGTCCTTGATTTTATCGGACTCGTTGATCTCGGCTTTCCAAACCGTTATTCCCTTGCCGAGGATGTCGGTTATTCGCCAGAGATTGGAGTTGTCGCGCACAAGGATGTGGACGTTCGCTCCTAGTTCCGTAAGCCTCCGTGTCAGGTGGGATCCGATAAACCCCGACGCTCCCGTAATCAGCACGGTTTGCTTGTTGAATTCTTCTTTCATGGGGTTCTTTAAGAGAAGCTCAAGGCTCCAGAGGCCCTTTCAAGGCGTCAGGATACTCATGAGAGCCGGTTTGTGAAAACAACATTGTCTCCCCCGTAGCAATAGGGGGGCGGCAGGCTAATTCCGCGAAACGCGTTTTTTTTTCCACTCGGCAAATTCCCTGCTGGTTCGAAAGCGGTAGGCGTTGCTGGCAAACTGCCAGATATCTCTTAAAAGAGAGACATGGGACGAGCCTCCCAACCTGGAGTAAAAGATTACGGGGATCTCGTCGATTTTAAGTTTCAAAAGCTCCGATTTTATCAGGATCTCGGGGTCTAAAAACCAGTCCCTGGATTGGAGGTCAAAAACATCAAGGTATTGGCGCTTGAAGAGTTTCGGGGTTCCGTTCAAGTCGCGGATTTTGAGGGAGAATATAAGCGGAAACGTCAGGTCATACAATTTGCTGACCCACCGTCTCAAGGCATGGTCCATCCGCTTGACTCTGCGGACTTTGACGAAGTCGCTATCATTTTGAACGATGTGGCGGATTGTTTTTACGACATCGTCGGGTTTTATCTGGCCGTCTCCGCACAAGTAGCCCAAATACGCGCCCTGGCATTTTCTCAACCCCGTCAATATGCCCCATCCGTAGCCTTGGTTTACTTCGACGCGAATTTTTTTGATTCGGGGGTTTGTTGCGAGTTTTTGATCTATCAATTTCCCGGTATTGTCCCAAGAGCCGTTGTCCACCAGCGCCAGCTCGTAATCGATCTGATTGGTATCCAGGATTTCAATCAACGGATCGACCACTTTATTGAAGCATTGCTCTTCGTTATAAAAGGGGATGACGAGAGAAACCAGCATGGGGATAGGTTGACGGATTTTTATTGCCGGGGAAGGTCCCGTGGTAACGGTAAAGCGTGTTTTCCCCTTGTCGGACTCGCGGTTTTATGCCTGGATTTTTTGCCGACGGCAGGCATTCTTTCAAGGAATGCGGCATTCTAAATTCTTTTTGAATCGGATTTGTCCTCCATGCGGGCTGGTTCCGAGTCGCGTTCGCTTGACTTCTTGGCTCTTCTTTTGGGGTAAAGGCGTCTCCGCTCAAGATGGATTTATCTGGAAAAATCCGACCGTAAACGAACCGTCGGATTTAATTCAGAAAATTCTAGAACAGAACAAAATCGGAGTCAATTCATTTCTCTCCCGGCTGTTTGGGGTTGTCCCAAGGACGATCTATTTGCGGAGGTCCTTGGGTTTGCCCCCGCAATCGGCCACCCAATACCGCCCGGAGTTTTTTCGGAGCCGGATTTTACAACCCAGCGCCTTTGACAGGGTTTCGTCGCGTAGCATCTCCCGTTTTTTCCCCTGCATATGGATTTGCCCGTCCTTCATATACAGGACGTGGGTGATGGAAGGGAGTATTTCCTCGACGTGGTGGGTGGCGTAGATCACCCGCGTTGCGCGCCGCGCGAGTTTTTCGACGGTTTCCAGGACGGTCTCGCGCGAGGGGATGTCCAATCCATTGCAGGGTTCGTCCAGGATCAGCAGGGAAGGGTGGTTGACGAGGGCGCGGGCGATCAGGACCCGCCGCGCTTCCCCGTACGACATGCGCCGGTATCTTTTGGAGGCCAGGCGCCCGATCCCGAGAAAATCCATCCACTCCAGCGCCGTCCGTTTTTGTTTCCGGGTGACGGTTTTGTACAGACCGATGCTGGAGAAGAGCCCGGATTCCACGACCTCCAAACCCGTGACGTTCTGGTCGTAATTAGCTTGGTACTCCGCCGATACATATCCGATTTTTCCCCGGATTTCCCAGAGGGCCGGTTGTTCCCGCTTGCCGAACCAGTACACTTCCCCTCCATGGACCGGGATGATCTCCCCGTAAATCAAGCGTAGCAAGGTCGTCTTTCCGGAGCCGTTGTTGCCTACCAACGCCCAGTTTTCGTTGGCCCGCAGGGTCCAGTCGATGGAGGTCAGGATTTTGTCGCCGCGCAGATACGTTTCGACGTTTTTGACCGCGACGAGGAAATTGTCCCCGCCGCGTCCGCGGCCGGATTGGGGTTTCGAAACCGTTTTTCTCGGAGGCATGAGGGTTTGCGTCAGGGGAGACGGTCGGGAAGCCCGTTCATGAGTTCCACGACGGAATCCCCGTCGCGGTATTGGATGATGTTGACGGTAGCGTAGTCTTGCTGAATCCTGAATATATGCCGGGGGGGAAGGCCCAAAACGTGCGAGAGGATGACCCGGTTCACTCCGCCGTGGGCGACGACGACCACGGAGTCGCCGGGATGGTTGCCGACGATTTCCTGGAATTTCGGGATGACCCGGTCTTGCAGTTGCGCGAAGGTCTCTCCGCCCTCGGCGCAAAACGTCTCCACGTCTTTCAGCCGCCGTTCCAACTCGCCGGGATATTGGCGGTCGACCTCGCGCGCGGTCAACCCCTCCCAAAGCCCCATGCAAATTTCCCGCAGTTCCGGGAAGGCGACCGGCTCTTGCCCGTGCGGTTTCCCCACGATCCGCGCGCTTTCATAGGCGCGCTGGAGGTCGCTGGAATACACCTTGGAGACCGGTTTTCCTTCCAGGGCCTCGGACACTTTCTGGACCTGGTCGATCCCCAGGGGAGAGAGCGCGATGTCGTAATGGCCGTTGAAGCAGGGTTCCCGGGCGTTTAATACCTCCCCGTGCCTGATCAGGTAAACTCTGCATCGGGACGCGGTCTTCATGTTCGCGGTAGTCATCGTTTCAGATTGGCGGAGAAAGGTTGGCTTCCGGGAAAAAAAAATGACAAGCCGAAACGGCTTGTCATTTTTTAAAAGACTTGATGGAAAGACCCAGGAACCCAACGGGAACCGATCGCGACATGGGCAATCAACCGAAAACATACCCGCCATTCGACGGGATCGGCCCCTGCCCGAAAACTTCGCGGCAACCGGCTAAATTATTTGCCGGAGGTCCAAAGATAAAAGAAGTCGAGGCCCTGAACTTTCATGAGCCCTATATCGATCATCACATAGTAACCAATACAGACTATGGAGGCGATGATGAACCACGAGACGGATTTTACGGTTACGAACGGTTTTTGTTCTTCCTTGATATCGGACATTTGCAAAAACTCCCCTACGAATGTTTGATTTTTTGCGATCCCCTGCGATCGTTTAATTTACCGCCAAACGGAAGCAAACCAGTAAAAAAACCAGAGGGAGAAGATGGTGGTTGCGATATAAATCAGCGGTCCCGCTTTTTCCTTTAATTTTTCCAAGTCCATTTTAAACCCCTAACTGATTGATGTTAGATGTTACGCCTGTTTGCCCTTGACAGCGGCAATTTTCCGATGATATTTTATTTTCCTCTTTGTTATAATTTATAGAGGAGCGACAATGTCAACGAACAGTAAAGACGGCAAAATCTTCGATACGATCGTGCTGATTGGCATGGGCGTGAACGGTTTAACGGCGATATACCTGCTTCTCATGTACTTCGAGATCATCTAGTAAGTGATGGGAATTTATCATAAAATATAAAAGTGTCAAGGGAAAAACCCCGCCCCGTATTTAATTTTTTCCCCTCCATAAAAACCCGCTTTGTTCCTGGGAAAACCCGGATGGCCGAAAGGCCGGTCAGTGTTTTACGGGGTAGATGACGTAAAGCAGAAGGTAGGTGAGGGTGCTGGTGATCAGGATCATGGCGTAAACGATCATGGTCCCTCTTCCCAGGATGCGATGCCGCCGGGCGCCGTCCGGCAGGGCTTTTTCGATCAATTTCTCCAGGCCGACCACCAGGGCGATCGTGGCGAATATCAAGGCCCAGGCGACGCTTGCCAACGCCGAGGCGTGGCGTACGAAACTCAGGACCATCTGGTTTGCCGCCCACAATCCGAACAGGGTCCATAGGACCGTCTTGAAGGTCTTGGGCCGGACCTTCAACTCCCCGCCGGCCAATACGTAATCCCCGTTTTGCCTGGAGGCCGCGCGGAACCCCTCGATGAGCATATAAACCGCCATGACGAGACCTAGTGTGACCAGCGTCAGATGCGTGGTCAGGATGGGGATGAACACGTTATTGTAGACCGATTCCGGCCCGCCGAACCCCTCCTTGCCCTCGAGCGACAGTACGCCCAGTTGCCGGGCGTAATAGTAGGCGCAAAAATAGATCGCCATGGACAACATGGACACGAAGATCAATTTATGATGCTTCGTCCCCAGGCCTTTTTTGGCCAGGGCCCAGGCAACGAGAAACAGCGCCGTGAAGACCAGGGCCAGAAGGTAACTCACGTCGGCGCCCAAGGTCCCCGCGGGGGCCAGAAAACCCGGTTTTGCCAGCAGTTCTTTCATGTTGCGCGCCTTCCGCGGCGAAGGGCGGCCGCCAAGGTCCTTATTGTCCGTCCAGTAGCCACGTCCCGCCGTAAAACTCGACCGCTCCGATCAGCGACCAGGTCAGCAATGTCCCCATGCTCATCTGGGTGAAAAACAGGATGACGACCGCCGTGAGGGTCCCCAGTCCGGCGATTTGCAACGACCGCCCCAGATAGTATTTGAACGAACCCATGGAGTTCAGGCGATCGCTTTCTCCCGGACCTTCTTGTTGGCGTTCATCAGGTTGTTTATGTGTTCGCGCCCAAGGTTCAGGACGGTCTCGCGGACATGTTGCAAAACCAGTTTCCCCTGCAGGGTGAAAACGCTGGGGATGTCGGGGACCTCCCGCTTCTGGGTCCCGGATTGGATTTCCTGGTACTGCTTGAGGATTTCCTTGTCGTTGTAAAGCTCTTCCAGCGAGTACTTGTAAATGAGCTTCACATAGTCCCGTTCTTTTTCCGTCTCTTTTTTGGAGTCCCAGACGATGTTTTCCATCTCGATCGACTCGGGTTTCTTTTTTTCCTGGGAAACGATTTTTTTGATTTCGGCGAAATAGTGTTTCATTTCCTTCGGGGTTTGCACTTCGTCCTGGGGGATTTTCGAGCTGACCTCGAATTCCAGGCAATTGTCCTTCAAGGACGGGCGCCCGATTTCGTAGGTGATGTTGTTGTTGTTGAACCGGCGGCCTTTTTTGGGCTTGTACTTCGCCTGCATCTCTTCGACCAGGCTGTTGAGCCCCTCGCTGGCATATTGGGTGAATAGGATTCCTTTCAAACTGGGCATGCTCTTTCTCCTGAGGACTTGAATGTTTTACGGCAACTCTCGATGGTCTGTCCGAAAATCGCGGGACGGGTTTCGCCGTCCGTTGTTTGTTCGCTCGCCGATGAGCGCTCTTACGTTGTATCCCTCTAAAAATCAAATAAAAAATAAAACGCGCCCACGCTCCGGAAAACCCTGGCTTTCATTAGGGACGAAAGCGGAACGCGGGCGGGGGACGACGATGGATCAGGATTCGCTGGCGCCCGGTTTTTCGGCGACGCTGGGCGGCGGCGACTCGGGGGCCAGCAGAAAACTGTTGGAACCGTTGTCCTGGTAAACGTATCGAAATTGGATGCACCCCGTTTCCTTGTTGGCGCAGTAGAAGCCCAGAAATTGGATTTTCGCGAACTTGTGGTCGGCGGTGCGCAGGGCGTACACGTTTTTCTTGGGCGTCAACTTATGAGTGAAGTAGTTGTACTGGTACCATTTCAGGAGGACCGGGTTCTCCGTTTCGGTGCGGGTGGAGGCGTCCTGGACGTAGTTTCCCTCCGGCGCCTCCGTGATCGCGTCGAAGTCCTTCTTGTCCCCCAGGTCGACCAGGCCGGCTTTGCCGAACTTGTTGGTGGCCCCGCCGTTGGAAACCACTTTCCCCCTCCTGAAAGCCAGGTCCCATTCCAGGGAAGTAGGGTCCATGATCTTGACCTCCTGCCCCCTGGAAAGGTCGAAGTAGGTCCAGTCGTTTTCGGAGGAAGCGTTGACCGCGGCCATATGCGTCTCCAGCATGTTCTCGATCGGTTCCGCGACAGGGACTTCTCCTTTTTTAGGCATTTCGCCTTTTTTGGACAGGTCCAGGCTGGGACCGTTAAAAACCGGGTCGAGTTCCGCGACTTTTACCGGGACCCAAAAAAAGGCGATCAATAAAATGGACAGGCACAAATTGAGGGCAAACAGGTTCCTCCATAATTTTTTCCTTTTCAACGCTTCCGGACTCGCGGATTCCGGGGCTTGCGGTAGGGTATCGAATGGAGCGCTCATGTCGGAGTATCAGTTCAGCGGCAAAACGGCGGGGTTGACCGGTCCTTGCTGATCGTGGAAAGACCGCAGGACTTTCTTCATGGCCTGACGGGACAACTCCTCTTTTTTAAGCCATTGAGGGCTGGTCGGTTCGCCTTTTAAAAGCCCTACGATTCCAACCGGTTGCGAGCCGACAAACCGCGCTCCCCAGACGACTTTCCCCGTTCTGGCGCTGATCAAATAGGCGCCGAATTCGACGCCGCTGGAGAGGCTCTGGCTCAATTCGCCCTTCTCGTCCTTGTAGGTATCCATGAACTTGGTGACGGCGCCGATCAGTATGCCGTCCATGTCCTTCTGGTTGAACGGCAATTCGGGGATCTCCTCGACTTTCGAAAGTTTTTCCTTCTCCGCTTTCGCGTCCGGTTTGGCGTCGGACGGGGGTTTGCTCACGATCTTCATGCGGAACGCCAACTGGTCCATTTCGCCAGGGGGAATGACCTTGTATCTCGGGGCGGATTGCAGTTCTTTGTAAACCTGGTCGGCGACGACCTCTCCGGCCCGCGGTTCCGCATAAGGCGAATAAGTCTTGTTTTCAAAACCCCAAACGCCTATTCTCCGCATTTCCCTGAAAGCCGCCTCGTCGAATACCTTGCTCTGCACGTGGTCCTGGGGATGCAGGAGCAACAGTTGCCGGTAATATTCCGGGATTTTTTCTTCCTTGCCGAATTTTTTAATATACTCCGGGAAAGGGTGGGGCTCGTCGTACCCGTCGGTCATGAGCGGGTTCAGGGATTTGTGAAAAGCCGTCCCGCCGGGGTTTCCGGAATAAAAACCGGGGATGATTTCCGAGTCGTCCGGCTTGCTGTCGAACGCGTCTCCTAGAGGGAAGGCTTCGCCCTTCGGAGTGCTAAAAACCATGAAAAACAAGGCCAAGAGGCATACCGCGGACAGCATGGGCCGGAAATGGGATGTCATGTTCCTCGCTTTTGGTTGAGTCAAGGGAAATAAAAGATTTAAACTGAAAAAACGATCTTCTTCCTATGCGATTATAATATAGCGCCGGGCTGTTTTATTCAATAAGATTTCCTTGGCCCCGGCTCTTCCTGAAAGGTTTGCCGACCCGTTATTTATGGACCGTCCGCTATGACTTTCCCGATGAACCGCGCCTCCGAGTGGGTAACGCCCAGCCTGCAACCGGCGGTCCTGGGGATCTTGACCCTGATTTCGCTGGGGGTGTTTCTTGCCGGGATCTGGCCCAAGTTCCGGGTCCTTCTGCGCGCGGCTCCGGATCCCCGGTTCGACCGCCCCGCGAAGAGGTTGATGAACACGCTGTCGATCGCCTTCGCGCAATCTAAATTGTTTAAAAATCCCGCTCCGGGGCTGATGCACGCGGCGATCTTCTGGGGCTTCATGGTCCTGCTGGCGCGCGCGGCCCAGTTCTTTTTCATCGGGTTTTTCCCCTCGGCCGCGTTCTCTTTTCCGGGGGAGGCGGTCTGGCGCGGGTATTCCCTGTTCAAGGATTTTACCGTTCTGGCGGTGACCCTTGCGGTCCTGTATGGCTTGTACCGCAGGCTGATCGTCCGGCCCCCGCGGCTGAACCTTTCCTTTCAAGGAAACCTGATCCTCGTCCTCATCCTGGTCATCATGGTCACGGACGTCTTGTTCGAGGGGGCGTTCGTCGCGGCGCATCCCCAGTCCGGCTCCCCATGGGAGCCCCTGGGGACGGTCGCCGGCCGGCTGTTTTTGGCGCCGCTCGATCCCGGAGTCGTCGCGAACCTGCACGATTTCGCCTATTGGGGGCACGTGACCGCCATTCTTTTTTTTCTGACCCTGCTTCCGCACAGCAAGCACTTCCACATCATCACGTCCATCCCGAACGTGTTTTTGTCCAACGTCGCGGGCAAGGGCAACCTGTTGCGGCGGATCGATTTCGAGGCGGAGGGCCGGGAATCGTTCGGGGCGACGCGCATCGAGGAGTTCTCGTGGAAGGCCCTGCTCGACCTGCACACCTGCACCGAATGCGGCCGGTGCGACCTGTTCTGCCCGGCCCTCAAAAGCGGCAAGCCCCTGTCGCCCAAGCAGTTGACCCTCGACCTGCGGGACCATTTGAACCGCTCGACGCCGCGTCTGCTTTCTCCGGAGCCGGGCGCGCCCGGCGGGGACGTCCCCCTGCTGGGCGGCGTCATCCAGGACGAGACCGTCTGGTCCTGCACCACCTGCGGCGCCTGCGAGGAGGAATGCCCGGTGATGATCGAATACGTCAACAAGGTCGTCGACCTGCGCCGCGGACTCGTCCTCTCGGAATCGCGCTACCCGGCGGAACTCAAAGCCGCTTTCAAGTCCCTGGAAACCAACAGCAACCCCTGGGGGTTCGGGCGCGACAGCCGGGCCGACTGGGCTCGGGGGCTGGACGTCAAACTCTGGGACAAGGACAAGCCGACGGAATACCTGTATTTCGTGGGATGCAACGGCGCGTTCGACGCGCGCGGCAAGAAAATCGCCGCTTCGGTCGTGTCGCTCCTCAAATCCGCGAACGTCGATTTCTCCATCCTCGGCGTCGACGAGGGGTGCACCGGCGACCCGGCGCGCCGGGCGGGAAACGAATACCTCTTCGACCTGCTCGCCTCGCAAAACGCCGAAACCTTCAAGGAAAGAGGCGTCAAAAAAGTCATCGTCCATTGCCCGCACTGCTTCAATTCCCTGAAAAACGAGTACCCCGAGTTCGGCGTCAACCTGGAGGTGGTCCACCATTCCGAACTGCTCGAAAAGTTACTCCAGGAGGGCCGATTGAAAACTTCGCCTGAATCGGACATGCGGACGGTTTACCACGATTCGTGTTACCTGGGCAGGCACAACAAGATCTACGACGCCCCGCGCGCCGTCCTTTCCGCGAAAACCGCCGCCCCGCTTGAGCCGGAAAACCGGAGGGAGCGCGGGACGTGTTGCGGCGCGGGCGGGGCGCGGTTCCTGCTGGAGGAGAAGACCGGGACGCGCATGAGCCATCAGCGCGTCGACGAACTCATGGCGACCAACCCCAAAACCATCGCGGTCTCGTGCCCCTTCTGCGTGCTCATGCTGGAGGACGGGCTCAAGGCCAAAAACCTCGCCGATCAAGTCAAGGTCCTTGACATCTCCGAAATCCTCGGCGCCAACCCGCCGTGAGAGGGAGCGGGCAAAGGAATGGAATCTCTCCCCCTTGTAAAGGGGGCCGGGGGGATTCATGTCATGACCGCGAATAGGAGTTTCAAATCCCCCTATCCCCCTTGCTTTGCAAGGGGGGACAAAGGCAAGGCGCTTGTTGTTACGGGGCATTTTCCGTTTTACGGTCTTTTGTTGTCATTCCGGCGGAAGCCGGAATTCAGCGTTTTTACTCATTGATCGCGCAATATCCGGGTTAAAAATAGGAAGTGGGTTCAAACATGCAATGCTTCCGGGTGGCGGCGGGCGATCATAAGAAGTTTCAAGGCCGCGCCGGTGGGTTTACAACGCCCTTGCTCCCATTCCTGCAACGTCCGCTTGCTGACCCCGATCAGTTCGGCGAATTCGGCCTGACTTACGCCCAGCTTTTCCCTGATCCCCCTTATCTCGCCGGGCACGTCGATGATCGTCCGTCTCGCCGCCTTGCCGCCTTTAATTTCCCGGATGCCTTCTAAAACTTCTTGTCCTATATTTCGGTTTTTCATGATTCAATCTCCCGTTTCCATTGCTTCAGTGTGGAGGCGGATATGCTCTCCATTTCGCTTTTCGCATAAATCGTCAAAAGCCATAACTGTTCCGGTTCGCTCCGGTAAAAATAAATCACGCGGTAACCGCCCCTTTTGCCGCGTCCTCTTCCTTTCCAGCGAAGTTTACGACACCCTCCGCTACCCGGAATGACCGCCCCGGCGTCCGGGCTCATGGACAGAAACAGCTTGAGGTCGTGCAACTCTTCATCGGTCAGATAATCGTCGGCGAGTCTTGCGAACATGGAGGACTCAAGTATTTCCATGGTTTAATTATACGTTGCTAACGTATGCGTGTCAATAAGCCATCGCTCCCATGTAAACAGGCTTGATCGCAAGCATGGCGGGGTTGACCGTTTTATTCGCGCGACGGCGTCCGCGGCTGTTGTCTTATTTGAACGTTTTCGTTAGCCAGAAACCTCATTGGCTAACCTTTGGGAGGGGAATACAGGGCTTCCTCGCGCATACACTCCGCCGCGAAGGAGAAGACTGATCTTCCCCTGGAATAGTGGACACGAGGAAAGTGATGTTTATAATCATTTTTGGAGGTGTCCGAATGGGAGAGAAGCGCAGGCAATATTCCAAGGGATTTAAAATTGAGGCTGTCCGTTTAATCG
>JACQQK010000023.1 GCA_016207065.1 Nitrospinota bacterium | reverse complement strand
CTCGGCGGCGACGGGTCCGTGCGCCTGAGCGACAAGTTGTTCAAGGCCCGCTACCCGGCGGTGGCCCTGCCGGGGACCATCGACAACGACCTGCCGGTGTATTGTTTGGGGTTCGACTCGGCGTTGAACGCCACCATCGGTCTCATCCAGATGCTGGAGTGGACCAGTCGCTCCATGGGCAGGGTGCATCTGGCGGAAGTGTACGGGGCGGGGACGGGCCATTTCGCCCTGTCGCTGGCCCATGCGGTCAACTGCCAGGCGGTCCTGCTCAACGAGATGCGCGAGATCGGGATCGATATCGACGAGTTCATCGACGGCTACATGATGGACAAGCTGGCCCTGAGTTTCAAGAAAAAGGCCAAGAGCCACATCGTCATCGTCAGCGAGTGGATCAAGCACAAATACATGATCGACCCCAAGGGCGGGGTCAGCGGTCTGGGCAGGGCCGTCGAGTCCGGGCTGAGAAAAAGAGGGATCGACGTGGAGGCCCGGGAAAGCATTTTCGCCCACCTGCAAAGGGGGGCCCCCGTGGGCAGGCTCGACCGGGAATACGGCCAGGACCTGGGCCGGGAGGCGGTTTACCGGATCAAGTCCGGCATCGGCGGGATCGCGGGAAAACTGTTGGGGAAGGAGTATCCCAGTAGCGACATCTGGATCGCTTATCCCTTCAACAATCTTCCCAAGCGCGCGTTCCGGTGGGACATTTACCAGGAGATCCACAGGCCGATCGCGCCCGCCAAGGGATAATTCCGGCGGTCGCGGCATTTCGCTCCTGGAAAAAAACGGTCCCCCTTTTTATCCCCTTTTCTTCGGGACGATTTAAAGGTATAAGTTATTCGTGATTTTCCCCACGATAAACAGGGTTTCGGGGGCGTTTCCAGTCAAGCTCCCGGGACCGGCGAACCGATAGAAGGTTTTTTTTATTCGTTCAGTTTATTAAAAGGAGGAGAAAATGAAGTTGATAAAAGAAAGATGTCTCATGGCGGTCCTGGCGGGGCTTTTGGTTTTATTGCCCAATCTAGCGCAAGCCGATTCCCCTCAACAGCCGCCCGCGCAAGCCGAACCCGCAAAGAGCGCCCCCGCCGCGGACCTGCCTTGTAGCGACATTCCCGACGCGGACAAGGCAAACCTGTGCCGGGCCAAGCTGAAGCCGGGCGAGGAGGACGCGAACCGGTACCAGAACAAGGACCACCGGACCTACTACTGTTCCCTGATCAAGGACCGGGACATGCAGACGTATTGTTACGCCATCGCTTCGCGCAATAAAACCATGTGCGGCGACGTGGTCGATAAAACCCTCGAGGCGGAATGCAATAGCAGTTTCTAACGCCTTGTTTGTTTCCAACGCCCCCGGCCGCTCTCCCCCAATATGCGGGGGGCGGGTTTTAATCCGGATATTGCATGAGCAAAAAAATGGAATTGCTCCCCCTTGTAAAGGGGGCCGGGGGGATTCGCGCTACTCGCCGTAACGGGCGACATGTCGAGCTTTGACTGCGATCCGCGATTGTCGTGCGCCAACCGGGATCGGCCCATCCGCCTCCAGCGGCGCGCTAGCGCGAACAGGGATTCTAAATCCCCCTGCCCCCCTTTACAAGGGGGGACAAAACAAAGACGCTTTTTGCGCCGCGTATTTTCCGTCTCCAAGAGATCGGCAATCCCCGTTCCCAAAACTCGATCGCTTCCACGGGTCATTTCCTCGGCAATATCCGGGCTAAAACCTGGTTTACCCCGCGGGCGTTCCGTTCGGAACGCCCGGAGGAAAGCCCCCCGGCCGCGGTCAATCTGTGTTAATTTAGAAAAACGACGGTTCCCATGGGGGCAGAACAAGATAAATGCCGATTTCCGACGCGTTCCCCATTATCGACGAGTTTGGAGAGGTATTCGACTTTGCGCGGCACGTAGCCGTTCCTTCCGACTGGTCCATCGTGATAAGCGACGTGAAAGGTTCCACGCAGGCCATCGAGGCGGGACGCTACAAGGAGGTCAACGTCGTCGGAGCGTCGTCGATCATCGCGGTCCTGAATTCCGCGAAGGGCGAGGAAGTCCCCTACGTCTTTGGCGGGGACGGCGCGACCTTTCTAGTCCCATCTCATTTGCGGGAAAGCTCTTGCCAGGCGCTTCTGGCGGCCCGTAAAATGGCGCGGAAAGCCTTTGGGCTGGATTTGCGCGTCGGCGTCGTCCCCATCGGCGAACTGCGCGCGAAAGGGTTCCAGGTCAAGATGGCGAGGTACCGCGCCTCGGATTTTCTCGTCCAGGCCGTGTTGAGCGGTGACGGGGTCCTGGCCGCCGAAAAACTCGTTAAGGATCCCGGCCCGGAAAATCCTTACCTTTTGCGGGAAGACGAAGCCGGGGAGGGGGACGGCGATTTCACCGGCCTCGAATGCCGCTGGATGCCGGTCAAAAATCAAAACGGCGAGACCGTGAGCCTGATCGCGATGAGCCTGGCCCAAGATCCTGGCAAGGCGCAAGAGAGTTTTCGCGAGGTCCTCCGGAAGATCGAGGAAATCTACGGGCGCCAGGAGCGGTATCGTCCGATTTCGGAGAACCGGCTCGAACTGGCGTCGAAAATGTCCGACTACCTCGCCGAAAGCAAGGTCCGGGTTTTTCCGGGCGGGCGGCGCTCCCTCTGGATTTATCTGATCAAGACTTATTGGATCACCCAGGCCGCCAAGTGGGCCTGGGACCGTCTCGGCTTGCCGTTTGGCAAGAGGTACAAAAAGGAACTGGTCGCCAATTCGGATTACAGGAAATTCGACGGCGCGTTGCGGATGATCCTTGACGGCGACTCCGGGCAAAGGGCAAGATTGCGGGATTTCCTGGAGGAAAAGTTTCAAGACGGCGAGTTGGTTTACGGAATCCATAGTTCCGACCACGCGCTCATGACCTGCCTGATCTTCGACCGCTTGTTGGGAAAACACCTTCACCTTGTGGATGGCGGCGGCGGCGGGTATGCCCAGGCGGCCAAGCGCCTGAAGGAAAAATTGAAAGGAAAACCGTCCTCGCCCGATTTCCCCCCTGCAAATTCGCCGGCTTGATCCCGAGGGACCGCCGCGACGGTTTTCCCGCATTGAACGCCGGACGGGAGCGGGCCCGCCGGACTTTAACCATCCGACGAAAGCAGACGACTCCATGATGAATCCCTGGCACGACGTAGAACTGGGGGACGCCTTCCCCGATTTGTTTCCATCGATTATCGAGGTGCCCAAGGGCTCGAAGACCAAGTACGAGCTGGACAAGAAAACCGGGCTCATCCGGGTGGACCGTATCCTGTACAGCTCGGTGCACTATCCGGCCAATTACGGGTTCATCCCCCGCACCTACTGCGAGGACAACGACCCGCTCGACGTCCTCGTCCTGGGGCAGGACGAGGTCTATCCCTTGTCCATCGTCACCGCCAAGCCCATCGGTCTCATGAAGATGGTGGACCATGGCGAGGCGGACGACAAAATCATCGCCGTCAACGCCTACGACCCGGAATATTCGCATTACAATTCCATCAAGGAACTGGCCGCGCACCGGATGATAGAGGTGAAAAGGTTTTTCGAGGATTACAAGGTCCTGGAAAACAAGATCGTGGTCGTCGAGGAATTCCTCGACCGCGGCGAAGCCATCCGGGTCATGCAAGAGGCGGTCGAGTTTTACCGCAAAACGTTCGGGAACGTTTGAACCGGTCCGGCGGGCGGCAAGGGCGGGCGCCGACGGATTCTATTTTTTCCGGGCTTCTTTCTCCCCGAGCGCGTCGAACAGGCTTCGTTTTTCCTTGACGCATCGAAACCCGACGTCCTTTTTTTTCGCCAGGGGATTGAGTTTTTCGCGGTAGGAGGCCCGCGCCATCAGGGCGACGGCTTTCCGGTATTCTTCTTTCGGGAAATGGCCGATCCCGAGATACGACATCCCCCGCACCACGACGAATTTTTTCCCGTAGTCCGGCGAAGGATATGGGTTTCCCGGATAGGGTTGGTAATAGTCCCAGACCCATTCCCAGGCATTGCCGATCATGTCGTAGGCCCCGTAATAACTGACTCCGCCGGGAAAACTTCCGACGGGTTTGAGACCTCTGCCTTCTTTTTTTGTCGCGGACGGGTTCACGTTGGCGTCGCTGATGTCGAATTCGTTTCCCCACGGATAGATGAGACCGTCCGGCCCGCGCGCCGCCTTTTCCCATTCCTCCTCGGTGGGGAGCCGTTTGCCGGCCCATTCGGCATAGGCGAAGGCGTCGTAATAGTTGACCGCGGTCACCGGCAGGTCGTCCGTGCCTTCCGGGTATTTCATGCCTCCCCAGACCGGCGGGGGTTTATAGTCCGTAGCCTGGCAGAATATGTAGTATTGCCGGTTCGTCACCTCGTACTTGTCGATGTAGTAGTCTCGCAGGGAGACGCGGCGCTCCGGAGACTCGTCCGCGTACCACGGCTTCGGAAGGCCTAGGGACAAAGCCTGGTTGTCCTTGTCCTCCCGGTCGGTCCCCATGGCGAACGGACCGGCCGGGACCAATACCATTCCTTCCGGCGCGGGGTCGAACTCGCATCCGCCCGATGCCAACAAGAGGCACAGGAAAATCGAAAGTTTTACCCATTCCATGGCGGGGGAAATTTCGGCCGGTTTGAGGTTGGAGGCGGCAAGGCCGCGCGCCGCGACCTTTTTCGGAAGGGAAGGGCCCGGTTTCTAGAACCGGACATTATCGAGCAGGATTTTGTTTATTTCGTCCAGGCGCTGGATCACCACGTCGATGAGCTTGTCCTTGATCTTGTTTTTTATCGAGGGGCTTAACTCCTCGATGAGCGACCAGTCCATTTTCAACGCCATGACGTTTCCCTCGGCGACGACGTTGGTGGACCGCGGCCGGTTGGAGAAGAAGGAAATTTCTCCGAATATGTCGCCGGGTTTCAAGATATTGATCTTTACGTTGGATTTTTCCTTCCGGCTCACATGGGCCTTTCCCTTGAGCAGGACGTAAACGGCGCGATCCAGGTCGCCCTGGCGGATGATGTTCTGGCCGTTCGCGAACCCCGCTACGTTCGTCTTGAAACTGGCCATGAGACTCTTCTCCTCGTAAGTGAGGTGTTCGAAGAAGGATACTTTGTCGAACAATTCCAATGTCTGTTTCTTGCTGAGTTCGAGCATTTTTCAGATCGGGCCGAACAAACGCCGTTCATTCGATAAGAGAAAGACGCGGTCAAAGGTAAACGTCCGGACCCGGTCCGGCGGATCAGCGGACATAGGTGATCAGGGCGTTGTTCATTTCGTCCAGCCTCCGGATCAGCATTTGTAAGACCTTGTCCTTGATCTTTCCCTGGATATCCTGGGACAAGCTTTCGAACAATTCTCCGTCCATTTTCAGGACAATGGTCTCCGTCTCGGCGATGACGTTTGTTAACCGGGACCGCGGCTTGACGAACGACACTTCGCCGAACAGGGCCCCCGGTTTCAAGGCGATTATCTTGAGGTGCGGCCGTTCGTTCTTCGTGAGGGACACTTCTCCCCGCAGGATGATAAACAACGAAAGGTCGATATCGTCCTGGCGGATGATCGTTTGGTTCTTATGAAAAGTCCGGAGATGGGTCCTCAGGTCGGCGATCTGGCGCCTTTCGTCTTCCGTGAACTCCTTGAAGAAAGGGATCGTGTGAATCCACTGAAGAACTTCTTCTCTGTCCCATTCAGGCATGAACCGAGTACCTTTCAAATCAACGCGTTTTCAGCCTTCCAATAATAACAGCCATACGTTTCCAGTCAATTCAAAAAATGCGTCTCCGTGGGGAGCCGGCGGGCGCGAAAATCGAATGGCCCGGGCAACTTGTGCTATGATCCCTTGAAATTCCCCGAATTGGAGTTTTTTTGCGCGCCATGGATACGAGTTCCTTGGAGTTTCGCCGGGTCCCGGTCGATCGGATCGAATGGGATTTCCGCCTGACGGATTTTTCCCTCGGCCCGCCTCCCGTCTCCCTGGCGAGGTCCATCCGGGAGATCGGGATTACGCATCCTCTCGTCCTGGTCCCCCGGGGCGGCGTTTTTGGCGTGGCGGCGGGGCATCGCCGGGCGCGGTTGGCCCGGGCATCGAACTATTCCGAAGTCCCGGCCTGGGTCCTCGGTGCGGGGACGGAAACGGCGACTCTGTTGAAGATCAATCTGGCCGAGAACGCCTCTCACCGGGAATTCAGCGACGTCGAGAAGGGGACCGTTCTGCGCCGGGCGCTGGAAGCGGGATTGAGCGAGGAGCGGACCGTCGCGGAGATCATGCCGCTGGCGGGACTGGAGCGAAGCAAAAAGCTGTACGTCGATTTCCTCAAGGCGGGCGGCTTGCCGGACGGACTGCGTTCGCTCCTCCACGACTCGAACGTCCCGTTGCGCGTCTTTTCGGTCTTTTTCCAATGGGACCCGGAGAGCCTTGCCGCCGCGGAAAAATTGTTCTCCGCGCTCCGGCCGGGGAACGCCTCGGAACGAACTGGCCAAGCCCAGACTGCCCACGATGACGCTTATTCGCCATCCAAGCCAAGCCAGTTGGGTCCAGCGGCACGCTGGCCGGGGGTCAATAAATGGCGGGAGCTTCTGGAACTGTTGCACGAAACGGCGCGGCGGGACGGGCTCAGGCCGGCCGATCTTTTGCGCGGGCGCGAAATTCAATCCGTCCTGGAATCGGACGGGGCGACCGCGGGCGAGAAATACGACCGGATATTGCATACGGTCCGCCAATGGCGCTACCCAGCGCTTTCCGAATTGAAACAGCGCGTCCTGCTGGCCCTGGACCGGCTCAAGCTGGACGAAAAAATAAGAGTCCGGACTTCGGAGAGTTTCGAGAACGGCGAGATCAAGATCGAAATCCGGTTCCTCACCCAGAAGGAACTGGTCGCGCTGGCGGAACAATTAGCGAAAGCCTCCGCCTCCGGACCCATGGCGGACTTGATCAAGATATTCCGCGAGCTGGAATGACCAGCGTGCCGCTGGACCCAACAGGCCCAACTCGGATGGCGAACAAGCGTTATCGAGGGCAATTTGGACCCGATGCCGTTCTGTCATCGCGAGCCGCCATAGGCGGCGTGGCGATCCAGATTTTCTGGAGTGCTTCGCTATGCTCGCAATGACGTCCACTCGCCACTGAGGCGACGTTGATGCGGCCGCGGCATTGCCCCCACGGCGAGTGGGCGGCACGCTGGGTCACCGGATCGTCAGTTTTTTGTATTTGGACCGGCGGTTCTCCTCCCTGCCGCCGAGTTCTTTCCGGCGGGTTTCCAGGTATTCCGCGAAATTTCCCTCGAACCACCGGACCTTGCCCCCGCCCTCGAACACGAGCAGGTGGGTGCATATGCGGTCGAGAAAAAAACGGTCGTGGCTGATGGCCATGACGCAACCGCTGAAATCGAGGATGGCGTTTTCCAACGCCCGCAAGGTCGTTACGTCCAGGTCGTTGGTGGGTTCGTCGAGGAGCAGGACGTTGCCTCCCCGGCGCAGGAGCTTTGCCAGGTGGACGCGGTTCCGCTCGCCGCCCGACAGGTCGGAAACCTTTCTCTGCTGGTCGGTCCCCTTCAGGTTGAAACCGGCCACGTAGGCGCGGGCGTTGACGCTCCGGCCCGCGATTTCGATGAAGTCCGAGCCGCCGGATATTTCCTCGTAAACCGTTTTGGCGCCGTCCAGGTCGGCGCGTTGCTGGTCGACGTAGGACAAAACCACGCTGGGTCCGAGGTTGACGGTCCCGGAGTCCGGTTTCTCCTGTCCCACGATCATGCGGAACAGGGTGGTCTTGCCCGTCCCGTTGGGACCGATCAGCCCGACGACGGCGCCGCGCGGGACCGCGAAGCTCAGGCCCTCGATCAGCGCGTTGCCGTTGTATCCCTTGGACAGGTCCTGGACCTCCAGGACCCGTTCCCCCAGCGGCGGCCCGGGGGCGATCTGGATTTCGAGGTTGTTCTCCTCGATGTCGATTTTCCGCTCGGCGAGTTTTTCGTATTCCCGGATGCGGGCCTTGTTCTTGGAGCGCCGCGCGCTGGGGCTCGACCCCAGCCACTCCAGTTCCGCCTCGAGCCGCCTGCGGTAATTCGTGGCGGTCTTTTCCTGGTTTTGCAGTCTCAGGGCCTTTTGCCGGAGCCATGAGGAATAGTTCCCCTCATAGGGAATGCCCTTGCCGTTGGTCAACTCGAGGATCCATTTGGTGATGTTGTCCAGGAAATAGCGGTCGTGCGTGGATACGATGACGTTGCCGGGATAGTCCCGCAGGGCTTCCTCCAGCCATTGGACCGTTTCGGCGTCGAGGTGGTTGGTGGGCTCGTCCAGCAGGATGATGTCCGGTTTCTGGAGGAGCAGTTTGCACAGGGCCACGCGCCGGGCCTCCCCTCCGGACAGGGTGGACGCGGGCTGGTCGTCCGGAGGCAACACCAGCGCGTCCATCGCCACGTTGACCTGCCGGTCCAGTTCCCAACCGTCGGCGGCGTCGATGGCGTCTTGCAGGCGGCCCATCTTGTCCATGGCCTTTTGCATTTCCTCGTCGGACATGGGGTTGGCCATTTCCGCGCTCACCTCGTTGAACTCATGGACCAGTTTCTTTATGGGGGCGAAGGCTTCCTCGACGTTTTCCCGCACCGTCTTGTCCTGGTCGAGCCGCGGCTCCTGGGGAAGGATCCCGATTTTAGTCCCTTTCAGAGGGATGGCCTCGCCGTCGTGCCGGTCGTCCCGTCCGGCCATGATGTTGAGCAGGGTGGATTTCCCGGAGCCGTTCTCGCCGACGATGCCTATTTTGGCCCCGTGATAAAACGAGAGGTTGATTTCCTTGAAGATCGTCTTTGGACCGTAAGATTTGCTTAACCCGTGCAGGGTGAATATGTATTCTCCAGCCATTTTTATTTATCGAGATTGTCGGGGTTGTTAATAATAGAAGAGGTTTTCGCTTTGGGACCGCCCAAGGCAATAAAAGGGCAGTAAGGATATAATGTAACATGAAGCGGCGCAACGATTTCTTTATTTTACTTGATTCTGTCCGAGCGCATGGTTATATTTTTAAATTGCCTTGTTATTTTTTGCCGGTGGAGACCTTTTCAACCCCGGCGGAACGGTCTTGGCGGATTTTGCAACTATTGAAACACGAAGGAGTAGCGGAATGGCGAATTATGTGAATGGCAACTCGCTCCGTCAGGGGTATGTAATCAAGTATAACAACCAGTTGTATCGCGTCATGACGGCGGAGCACCGCACTCCCGGAAACAAACGCGCTTTCCTGCAGGCCAAACTGCGGAGTTTGAGGGACGGCACGCAGACGGAAGTCAAGTTCCGGGCCGACGAGGAAATCGAGCGCGCGGTCCTCGAGCAGGAAGAGATGGAATACCTGTACAACGACGCGTCGGGACATTGTTTCATGAACTGTTCCACGTTCGAGCAAGTGTTTCTGGAGGAAGACGTGATCCATGGCGTCAAGGAGTACCTTCTGCCCAACACGAAGGTGCGCGTGGAGTTTTGCGACGGAAAGGCCATCGGCGTCGAACCCCCCGAGACCGTGGAGTTGAAGGTGATCGATACGGACCCCCCGATGAAAGGCGCCACCGCGAGCGGCTCCGGGAAACCCGCCACCCTGGAAACGGGGCTGGTCGTGAGCGTTCCCCAATTCATCGAAGTGGGGCATTTGGTCCGCGTCTCCACGACTTCCGGATTGTATCTCGAGCGGGTGAAGAGTTGATAAGGCCGTCCCGCGCGTGTCTTCACGGGAATGACGGCAACAGACCATGAAACGGTTTTCGGCGTTTTGCTAAAAGACGTTTTGACGCTAAAGACAGTCTTTCCGCGTTTGTTTTCAACGCTCGTTTGCAAGTCGAGTTGGCTTCTCCCCCGCTGTCGGGCCCGTTTGGAGAGACCGGGTCCCCGAAGTTTTTCCCGTTCGAAGCGCGAAAATTCCACCCAGGACAGGCCCATGCCCGCTCCCGAAACGAAGAGATTTTTCCGGAACCCCGCCCCGGCGCGGATTCGGTTTGCCCAAATTGGCGAATGGCGCGTTTTTCTTCCCGGCGGCCCGTTTGACAACGGTCCCTTGTTGAACTATATTGACGGCTGGCACGGTCGAACCCAAACGGTTTTTGGCGTTGACCCGGCCCTGGCGCGTTGAGAGGCAACCCATGACACAAGGCGACGTGACGACTTATACCTTGTCCGTTCTGGAGATGGTGGCCCACTCCGGGACGATGGCGAAGATGGTATTGGTCCTTCTCCTGCTTTTTTCCATCATTTCCTGGGCGATCATCTTCAATAAGTTTTTCGTTTACAGGAACGCGAAAAAAGAGGACGGCGCTTTCCTGTCCAAATTTTCGAAATCCGAGAGCCTGACGAACATCTACAACTATTCCCGGGACCTGAAATACAGCCCCGTCGCCCGGGTGTTCCTGACGGGATATCACGAACTCTACCTTTTTCAGGAACTGGCGAAAACCGAGCGGGAACGGGCCGGGACGGCCGATCCCGAGAACGGCGTGATCACCGAGGCGGACTTGAAGGGCATCAGCCTTGCCCTCAACAAGGCCATCAACCGGGAGATCGACCGTCTGGCCAGCCGTCTCGAGTTTCTCGCCACCACCGGTAGCATCACGCCGTTCATTGGATTGTTCGGCACGGTTTGGGGGATCATGCATTCTTTCCGCGTCATCGGCGTCAAAGGGTCGGCCAGCATCGGGGGGGTCGCCCCGGGCATCGCCGAAGCCTTGATCGCCACCGCCGCGGGCTTGCTGGCCGCCATCCCCGCCG
>JACQQK010000171.1 GCA_016207065.1 Nitrospinota bacterium | reverse complement strand
TCGCCGAGGAGGTCGCGTTCCTGACCCGGAACCAGATCCTCGTGCAATCGGCCACCGCCATGGTCGGGCAGGCCAACTTGATCCCGCAGTCCGTTTTGCAGTTGCTCCGGTAAACGCCGTCAACCGCGATCTACAAACGAGCGCCTCCTCCGGGAGGCGCTTTTTTTTTGCAAAATAACCCGCCCCGCTCGCCGCCTCCGCAAAAAAAACATAAAGTGATTCCCCCGTTTTTCCGTAAAAACGGCATTCGCCGGAAGGCGGACAAAAATACCTGTAAAGGATTTTTTTTTAATCTCCGATAGATACCATGAACAGTCCACCTTAAAAAAAAGGAGTTCTTATAGAAAAACGCGCGAAAACTCGAAAACATTTCCATTTTTAGCGGTTTTGGACGATTAAAAGTCCGAGACCCGGGTTTGGCAAGGAAGCCAAAACCTTCGCAATGGTTCCATCCAAAAATCATGGAGGATAACGGATATGCCAGTAAGAATATTCAACAATATTCCCTCGCTTAACGCGCAGAGGATACTGGGAATCAACAATGAGCGCCTGTCGCAATCCATCGAACGAATCTCGTCGGGCATCCGGATCAACCGGGGCGCCGACGACGCGGCCGGCCTTGCCATTTCCGAGTCCCTGCGGTCCGACACGCGCGCCCTGCGGCAAGCCGTAAGAAACGCCAACGACGGTATTTCCCTCATCAACGTAACGGAAGGCGCCCTCAACGAACAGTCGGGGATCCTGATCCGTCTCCGAGAGCTTTCCTCGCAGGCGGCCACGGGGACCGTCGGTTCCACGGAACGCCAGACCATCCAGCTCGAGTTCACCGCCTTGCGGAACGAAATCGACCGCATCGCGGCGACGACGGAATTCAACGGCCAGAAATTGATTGACGGTTCCTTGGCCTCCAGCGTGGCGAGCGTCAGCCACATCCTGATCCAGGTGGGCATCGACAACTCGGCCAACAGCCGGATCGACCTCAACACGCAGGTCAACCTCACGGCGATCACCTCGACGGCCTTGACTACCACCACTTCGCTTTCGACCATCACGGCGGGGACGAAGCTTGCGGACCTTTCCGTAACAACGTCTGCGGCGGCCCTGACGGCCTTGGAATCCATCAACGAGTTCATCTCGCAGGTGACCGCGGGCCGAGGCAAGGTGGGAGCCGTGCAGAACAGGCTGGTACGGACCATCGCCAACCTGTCCATCACGATCGAGAACCTTTCCTCCGCCGAATCGGCCATCCGCGACGCCGACATCGCCGAGGAGGTCGCGTTCCTGACGCGGAACCAGATCCTGGTCCAGGCCGCGACAGCCATGGTGGGACAGGCCAACTTGTTGCCGCAATCGGTATTGCAGTTGCTCAGGTAACCGGGACGCAAATTTCTGGAAACGGGGAATCTTGAAATTCTCCTGAACATATTTTCGGCAAGGATGCCTGGTCATAGAACTTAAAGTTTCACGATACGTCCTATTTCAAGGAGGAAAAAGGATATGGCGCTCAGGATTTTCACAAACATAGCTTCGTTGAACTCCCAGCGGACCCTCGGCAACAACAACTCCATGCTGGGGCAGTCGATCGAACGGATCGCCTCCGGGATCAGAATCAGGTCCGCCGCGGACGACGCCTCCGGCCTGTCGATGTCGGAAACGATCACGTCCGACATTCAGGCCCTCAGGCAAGGGTCCAAGAACATGAATGACAGCGTCGCCCTCATCAAAACCAGCGAGGGGGCCCTGGGAGAAATCTCGACCATGCTCATCCGTCTTCGCGAGCTTGCTTCCCAGGCCGCGACCGGAACGATCGGAGACACGGAGCGCGGGTCCGTTCAACTCGAATTCACGGCGCTCAGCAGGGAAATCGACCGGATTTCGAGCACCACCGAATTCAACGGTCAAAAGCTGATCGACGGATCGATGGCATCGACGGCTTTAAACCATGTGGTCATCCAAACCGGATCGAAAACCACCTCGAACGACCGGATCGACTTGAATAACGAGGTCAACCTGACCAGCGTGACCACGACGTCCCTGGGGATAAGCGGTTCGTCCATCACGACCCAGTCGAAAGCCTTGAGCGCGATGGACTCCCTGGCCCAGGCCATTCAAAGCCTGGTCCAAATCCGGGGACGGTTGGGGGCGGCCCTGAACCGCATCGCGCGGTCCATCGGCACCCAGGACGCCACCGTGGAGAATTTGACCTCGGCGGTTTCGTCCATCAAGGAGGCGGACATGGCCGAGGAAATGGCGGGCCTGACCCGGAACCAGATCCTCGTTCAGTCGGCATCCGCCATGGTCGGACAGGCCAATTTGATACCGCAGTCGGTCCTGCGGTTGTTGCAACAATAAAAAGAGCCCGCACGCACGGCGCGAGCGGACATTACAAATACTTCGATCATTAACGAGAGATCAATGGAGGAAACGAATATGTCACTGGCAATTTTTCCCAAAGCGTTCAGCATAGGTTTCGTGCCGAGGGTCGATACCTCGAATTTCAACCATGCCGGGCCGCCGATTGTCCTGGGAGATTCTGGCCGCAATCCGGACGAACAGGACCCCTCCGCGGCGTCCAAACCGGCCCCGGCCAACGACGGCAAGGGGGCTGGAGACGAAGTGGATTTGTCCTTCAACCGGGAGACCCGTTTCGAAATGGACCACGAGACGAAAAAAGTGGTCGTCAAGGTGATCGACAAGAAGACCCACGAGGAGATCAAGCAAATCCCGAACAAGCAGGCCCAGAGACTCTCGCAAAACATCGGCCAATATCTGCACAAGACGTTTGACGGTCTGGCTTGAAACCGGACTTGGGCGGTTTTGTTATAATGGTCTGATGAATATCGTGGGGACCGGGACATTTCCCGGTTCCCCCCAAAAGACGTTTCATGCGAAAGTATAGAGTCGGCCTCATCGGTTGCGGAAGGATAGGGACCCTTCTCGAGGAGGATCCCTTGCGCGGGAAACCGTGCACCCATGCGGGAGGATTCCGGGCCGTGAAGCCGGCGCAAATCGTCGCCGGATGCGACATAAATCCAGAGCGGCTTTCCCGGTTCGGCAGGCGCTGGGGGGCGGAGCGGCTATACTCCGACCACCGCGAGATGCTTCTGGAAGAAGACCTGGACATCGTCTGTATCGCGACCTGGACCCATCTTCACGCCCGCATGGTCATGGACGCCGCCAACGCGGGCGCCCGCGGGATCTTTTGCGAGAAACCCATCGCCTCCCGCCTGGAAGACGCCCGCGCCATCGTGCGCTTGTGCGAGGAAAAGAAAATCCCCCTCCTCATCAACCATGAACGCCGTTGGGACTCCCATTACCGGAAAGCGCGCGACCTCATCCTGAAAGGAAAAATCGGCGAACCGCGGACCTTGATCGGCAACGCGCTGTCCTGGAAACCGGGCCAACTGCCCGTCGCCGTCCATGGCGGCGGCCCCATGTTTCACGACGGCACGCATCTCACCGACCTCCTCCTTTATTTCGGCGGCCCCATCGACTGGGTCTCCGGGCACGAAAGCCGTCCCTACGGAAAAAAATACATCGAGGAAACCGCCTGCGCCATGGTACGATTCCGCAACGGCGCTCTCGGCTTCATCGAAGGCGGAGGCGCGCGGAAGTATTTCAACTTCGAACTCGACATCCAGGGCTCGGAAGGGCGCATCCTCATCGGCAACGCCGGAAGAGCGCTGTACCTCACGCGAAAGAGCGGACGGTTTACCGGTTTCCACGAACTGGAAAGGGTCCCCTTCCCCGAGACCCGGCGTTACGAAACCCCCTTCGTGGGAGGGGCCCGCGACATGATACGTTGCATCCAATCCGGCGAGCCGAGCCTGTCCAGCGGACGCGACGGTCTGAAAGCCCTCGAGGTGATCCTGGCCATTTACAAGTCCGCGGCCAAAATGGGACGGCGGCTCGAAATCCATGACGGGTATTAGAAACCTCTCGTTGTCCATTTTGGCGATCGTCCTGATTTCCTCGGCGGGCCTGACGATCAAAGTCTACATGAACGCCGCCGCCGAACTGCGGCAAGGCGACGAATATTCCGCCAAGGGGTTGCCGGACCAGGCGGCCGTCCATTACGAGCGTTCCATCCGATGGTATCTTCCCGGCCTGAACGACGGGGAAAACGCGGCGGAAGGTTTATGGAAAACCGCCGCCCAATACGAATCCCGGGGAGACATTGAGAACGCCCTCAACTCCTACCGCCTGCTCCGCGGCGCGTTTTACTCCGCCCGAAGTTTTTTCACGCCGGGCCGGAAATGGATCGGCCGTTGCAACGAGAAGATCGCCGAACTCATGGCGGGCCGACCTCCCTTTTCAGCCGCGGACCGGGCGAAATCCTTCGAGCGGAGAAAGAGCGAGGCGCTGTCCCTTCTTTCGGCGGAGAAGCCGCCTTTCATCCAATGGGCCTTGTTGAGCGAGTTCGGCTTTTTCGGCTGGGTGGCCTGCGCTTTCCTGTTCGTCGTCAAGGCCATGACTCCCCAGGGGCGGATCAAGACGCGTCAAGCGCTCTTGTTGAGCGGAGCGTGGGCCGCGTTTTACGGACTCTGGATCCTGGGCATGGCCAACGTTTGACGAGAGCCCCCTCTACTTTCCCTCCCGGATTAAAAATTTTTAATTGAAATCGGAAATTCGTGTATGCTAGTTTTTTTCAAGCCCTCTGGGCCTTCCGCGTTTTCTCCGCCAACAACGCCTTGCGACAACCAGGAAACCGCATGCCTGGGAAACGGCTTCAATTACCGGTGATCCAATGATCGAAGTTGAAAACCTGAGCAAATCCTACGGTCCCCGCCAGGCCATCAAGAACATCTGTTTTCAAGTCAACAAGGGAGAGGTCGTGGGCTTTTTGGGACCCAACGGAGCCGGGAAAACCACCACGATGAACATCCTCTGTTGTCTCATTCCGGCCTCCCAGGGAACGGCGCGCATCTGCGGTCACGACATCTTCGAGCGCTCATTGCAAATCCGCAAAATCATCGGATTCCTTCCGGAAACGCCGCCGCTTTACGCGGAAATGACGGTTGCCGGCTTCCTGGCGTTTGCCGCGAGAATCCGCCTCGTTCCGGCAAACAAAACCGCCGCCGCCGTGGACCGGGTGCTCGAAAAATGCCGCATCCAGGACGTCCGCCACCGGATCATCGGCAGGCTGTCCAAGGGTTACCAGCAACGGGTCGGCCTGGCGCAGGCGATGATCCACGACCCGCAAATCCTCATTCTGGACGAGCCCACGACCGGGCTGGACCCGATCCAGATCATCGAGATCAGAAAACTCATCAAGGACCTGGCGTCGTCGCACACCATCATCCTGAGCTCCCACATCCTTCCCGAGGTCACGCAGATCTGTCAGCGCGTCATCATCATCAACGAGGGGGAAATCGCGGCGATGGACTCGCTGGACGGGCTCACTTCCGCAATGCGGAAATCCGAACGGCTTCACCTGAAAACCCGCAACGCGCCGCCCGGGGCCGCCGAGCGGTTGCGCCAATTGCGCCGGGTGATCTCCGTGCGCCCGGAGGACCGCGGCCAATTCCTGATCGAATGCGAACTGGACTCGGGCCTGCAGGACGAAGTCGCGAGGCTGGCCCTGGAAGACCGGTGGGGGATCGTGGAGTTGAAACCGGTCGCCTTGACGCTGGAAGACATATTCCTCAAACTAACCACCGAAGAAGGCGGGCCGCATCATGAAACAATCCCTGACCATCGCTAAAAGGGAGCTGGGGTCGTTTTTCAGCTCTCCGGTATTCTACGTGGTCTGCGCCGTTTTTCTGATCATCCACGGCTTCATTTTTTTCAACATCTTGAACTATTTCAGCCTGCAATCGCTTCAGGCCAGCCAATTCCAAGGCATGGACGCCGGGTTCAACCTGAACGAGATGGTGATCGAACCTTCATTGCAGAACATGGCGGTCATCCTGCTCCTGATCATCCCCATCATAACCATGCGGAGCTTTTCGGAGGAGAAAAAGAGCAAGACCATCAATTTGCTTCTTTCCTCTCCCATCCATCTCAAGGAGATCGTCGCCGGGAAGTTTCTCGCCTGCATGGCGGTGGTCACGGTGATGCTCCTGCTGTCCTCCTACTCGGTCCTGTTCCTGCTGGCCATAGGGAAACCAGAGATCGGCCCGGTGGCCAGCGGCTACCTCGGTTTGTGGCTCATGGCGGGCTGTTACATATCCGCCGGCGTGTTCGCCTCGTCCCTGACCGACAACCAGATCATCGCCGCCGTCGTCGGTTTCGGGTTCACGTTGTTCATGTGGATCATCGGGTGGGGCGCGCAAGCGGCGGGGCCCGGTTTCGGCGAGCTTTTGAAATTCCTGTCCCTGGTGGACCATCTGGAACGGTTCCTCAAGGGAATCGTCGATTCCAGCGACGCGATCTACTACCTGACCTTTATCGTATTCGGACTTTTCCTGACGCACCGGGTACTGGACTCCAAACGATGGAGATGACTCGATGAAACGATTTGCCCCCATCGCCGGGTGGAGCGCGCTGGCCTCGGGTTTTTGCGCCCTCCTGTTTTATATCGTCTTCCCGCAATCGCGCGCCCCGCTCTATACGCTGGCCGCGATCTTTTCGATCAACGCGGCGTTCTTTTTCGTCGCGGACTGGGATTCCATCAAGCGCGTCTTGAGCGGACGCGCCGCCCGGTACGGCCTCAATTCCTCCATACTCGCCGCCGTATTCCTCGGCATCCTGATATTCGTCAACCTGATTTCCTACCGTCACAAATACCGGGTCGACATGACCGAGAAGGGATACTACACGCTCTCGCCGCAGACCCAAAAGATCGTCGGCTCACTGCCCCGCGAAGTTAAAATGACCGCCTTCTTCCAGACCGACTCGCCGAACAAGACCGACTTCCAGCATCTGGCGGACGGGTACGTGGAGTTGACGGACAAAATCAAACTCGAATTCGTCGACCCGGACAAGAATCCCGCCATCGCCAAACGGTACGGCGTCACGACTTACGGGACCGTGGTTTTGGAAAGCGGCAAGCAAGAGTCGAAAGTTTCCCACGCCACGGAGGAAAACCTGACGAACGGCATCCTCAAGGCGATCGACGACGAAAGGAAGACCATTTATTTCCTCGACGGGCACGGCGAAAGAGGCCTGGACAACATGGAGAAAGAAGGCTACTCCGAGGTCAAAAAATCCCTCGAGAAAGACAATTTCCAAGTCAAGAAGCTTTTGCTCATGCAGAGCGGGGAGGTCCCCAAGGACGCGTCCCTTCTGATCGTCAACGGCCCGCAAAAACCGATTTGGGACAAGGAGCGGGCGGTCATCCAGGGCTATCTGGACCAAGGCGGTTCCGTATTTTTACTCATCGATCCCCAGAGCGATTCCGGAATGGACGCCTTCCTTGAAAAATGGGGGATCGAAGCCGGAGACGATATGGTCATCGACCCCCTGTCCAAGCTGTTCGGCGGGGACTTCGCGGCGCCGGTGATCAGCCAATACCCCCATCACGCCATCACCAAGGATTTTGCCCTGGCCACGATTTTCCCGCTGGCGCGGTCGGTGAAAGCCGTTCCCGCCGAGGGAGTCGAAACCGCGGAACTGCTTAAAACGGGACCCAACAGTTGGGGAGAAAAGGACTTGACCAGCTCCAAAGTCAAATACGACGAGGGCGTCGACTTGAAAGGCCCCGTCGCCATCGCCGTCGTCGCGACGCGGAAAATAAAAGACGCGGGAGCGGCCTCAACTCCCGCGGCGGACGAAAAGGGCCCGGAGGACAACGCATCCGGGAAAAACGACGCCGCCGGCGCCGGGAAACCGCGCAAAGCCACGCTGGTGGTCGTGGGCGATTCCGATTTCGCCAGCAATGCCTACCATGGATTTTCCGGAAACGGGGACTTCTTCCTCAATACCGCGTCGTTTCTGGCCCAGGAGGAGAAGCTGATATCCATCCGCCCGCGCGAGCGAAAAACGAGCCCGGTCCAACTGACCCGCGCGGAAGGTAGCCTGATGTTCATCCTCGGCATGATCGTCATCCCCGCCCTGGTCATCGGCTCCGGAATCCGGGTATGGTGGAGGCGGCGCGCCCTATGAGGCTCAAAGGCACGGTCCTGATGACGGCGGCATTCATCGGCATCGTCCTGTACTACTTTCTCCTGGAAATCCCCGGCGAACGAAAACGGAAGGAAGAGAAGGAACTGTCCGAAAAAGTTTTGGCGTTCAAGGCGGAGGACGCCGACGAGTTTTCCCTCGTCCGCCCGGACCAAACGATCGTCGTCCGGCGCACGGAAAAAGACGGCTGGGAAATAATTCAACCCGTCCAGGCTAAAGCCGACTCCGCCGCCGCGGAGTCGGTCCTCGAACGGCTTCAAAGCGCGACTTTCTCGCGGGTGGTGGAGGAAAACCCCGCGGACCTTGCCGCCTTTGGCCTGAAACAGCCCTCCCTTCAAGTGTCCCTCAAATGGAAAAGCGGCGGAGCGTCGATTGCCGTCGGCGACGGCGGTCCCATAGGCCATTCCTTGTACATCAAACGCGGCGACCAGGACCGGGTCCTGCTGTCGCCCATCGAAAAACGCGAGTTGGACAGGTCCCTGTTCGAACTGCGCGACAAGACGACCTTGTCGTTTCCCGTAACCGAGGTCGTCTTGGCGGAAATCCAGCGCGCTGGAGGGGAAGTCCTGCGTTTCGACAAAAAAAACGCGGTCTGGACCGTAACGGGAAAATCGACGGCCAAGGGGGACGCGGGAGAAATCGAAAACCTCCTGAACTCGGTCCGGTCCGCCAGGGTCTCCGAATTCATCGACGAAGACCCGAAAGACCTATCCGCTTACGGGTTGGCGGCCCCGTCGATCCGTTTCACCGTGACCGCCGGGGAGAAAAATCCGTCCCAGTCCTTGCTGATCGGCTCGCAAAAGGAAGGCGGGAACTATTACGCGAAGGTATCGGCGGCAAAAAACGTTTTCGCCGCGGACCGCGGTCTCGTCGAAACGCTATCGAGAAACGAACTCGATTTCCCGGACAAATCGTTGCTGGACTTCAAGGAGAAAGACGTCGCCGAAATAGAACTGGTCGAAAACGGCAAAACCGTCCATTTGGTCCGCGACAAGAAGGACGCTAAAGCGTGGCGGATCGACAAACCCATCGAGACCGAAGCCGACCCGGCGACGGCGAGCAGTCTGCTATTCGACCTCAAGGATGCGAGAATCTCCGCGTTTCTGGAGGGCGACGCGAAAAACCTCAAGGCTTACGGGCTGGATGCGCCGCAAAAACGGCTCTCGCTATGGTCCGCCGAAAACAAGTCCGCGGGCTTCAAACTGGGGAACAAAACCAACGATGGAAAGTCCTATTTCGCCGCGCGCGAGGGAGAACCTTCCGTGTTCGTTTTGCCCGACGAAACGGTCAACAAGATTTTCCGCGCGCTGTACGACTTGCGGAACAAAAGACTCCTGCGGTTCAAATCCGAGGACGCCGAAAAAATTTCAATCCATTATCCCGACCGAACCTTCGAGTTGGAAAGGCGGGGCGAGGACTGGGACCTATCGAAACCGGAACCGATGACGGTCAAACCGTTCGTCCCCAAGGACATCCTCTGGACCTTGTCCGGCCTCGAGTTCGAATCCATCGTGGATCCGCCCTTGCCCCCAAAAGAGACCGGCCTCGACCGTCCCGCCGCGCAAATAACCGTTTCCGGCAAACAGGACAAAACGCTCGGCAAGCTGACGGTCGGCGATCAAACCGAGGACCAAACCCTGCGCTACGCCCAAGTCGAGGGAACCCCCGCCCTCTACCGGATCAAGGACCGTTTCATGAAGGAAATCCCGAGGGACCTGGAAAAGTTCAAGAAATAAATCTCATAAAAAGAGATAACTTTGGCTAAATAAACATTTCACCGGCGGGCGGCCCGCCGCAAATACCATACAAGACCCGCCGAACTTCGCGGAAGGCAACAAAAGCTGTATCCGCCCCAATCCCCTCATCCTCGACGACCCCAACACAACCCTCTCCCATATCTTACTTTTCCTACTTTATATAGACAAACCAGTTAAAAATCACACTTCATATGGTGGCGAAAGAACAATTTTATCTTTTTTTAAGGTTCCAGGACGTTGATAATCCATTGATTTTCCAGTCGTTAATAAAATTTTAAGTATTTTTCACCAATTATCTATTGACAACTACCATATGTAGTGGTACTTTTTATAGCGTTATACAAAATAAGGGAAGTTGTAATAGAGATCAATCCAAACATCCAAGACTTGAAAATGCACAAGACCGTATCGGATAACATGGCTTTCAGGATCCTCGGTTTAAGGGTTTTTGAGGCATTCCCTACCGGCTTCAGGCGGGTTACCAAGAAAGTTGCCTTTTTTGTCTCTTTAATGCCCCTTTCCAAAGGGATGCATGGAGACCACAAACCCCTTCCCAAATCCCCAAATATTTTGAGCGCCGGCCGAACCCTGCATGATTTTTCGGCTCCACATCCCCTGCCAAGCGGCGTTAGCGCTACGAAAGGCAATTTTTTTGGCCAAGGACCAGAGCGCCTCGGCTCTGATCTCGACCAGATGGTAACCCGCCGTCCATCCTCCGATTCTCCCCGCCGCCGGCTTCGCAGGTCGATTCACGATCGGGATTGCGCTATCGATCCCCGTTTCATGCCAATGACAGGACTCGATTTTCCTCCAGCCTTTTTCTGATTTTTTAGTTCTTTACCGGTCCCGGACCTGCGAAACCCCGGCGGGGTTTCCTTTTCCCGTACGCCCCCCCAACGTGCCGTTGGCTCCAACGCCGCCGCGCTGGCCCGGTCAAAGGAAGGGGGGATTTGAGCGTGAGGTCATCGGTTTATTTTGTTAGACGCTCTAAATGAAGTCGGCCTTGTCTTGCACCCGCACATTGTTTATAGTGGGTTTCCCGATTCAACCCTCCATACGGAAAAACCATGCCGAACAAAACTCTTCAGTTCCCCTGCAAGGTCGCGGGAGATTATCTTCCCGCCTACGCGCACCCGGGCGACGCGGGAGCCGACCTGCGCTCGGCGGTGGACGATATCGTCCCGGCCCGCGGCAGGAAGTTGGTTCCCGCCGGAATTCGCATCGCCCTCCCGCCCGGGCACGTCGGCCTGGTCTGGCCGCGAAGCGGGCTGGCCGTCAACCGCGGGATCGACTGCGGCGCCGGGGTCATCGATTCCCAGTATCGAGGAGAGCTTAAGGTACTGATATTCAACCATACGGACGCCGATTTTATTATAAATCGGGGCGACAAGATCGCCCAACTGTTGGTCCAAAAGGTGGAAACGGTCGAGTTCGTCCCAGTCCGGGAATTGGACGACACGCAACGGGGAGAAAACGGCTTCGGCTCGACCCGTTGACCCTTCAACCATGAAAATCAAAGTCCGGGACGCGGAAATCGAATTGACGATGGGGGACATCACGGAAAGCGACACCGACGCCATCGTCAACGCCGCCAATTCGCAATTGGTTCTCGGCGCGGGCGTCGCCGGCGCGATCCGCAAAATAGGCGGCCCCAGGATCCAGGAGGAATGCGACGCCATCGGGGGATGTCCCGCGGGCGGCGCGGTCGTTACCTCCGGCGGCGCGTTGAAAGCGCGTTACGTCATCCACGCCGTCGGACCCCGCTGGGGCGAAGGCGACGAAGAGAACAAATTGCGAAACGCCACCCTCAACAGCCTGAAGCGCGCCGATGAAAAAAACCTCGCCAGCGTCTCCTTCCCCGCGGTCAGCGCCGGAATATTCGGGTTCCCCATCGACCTCTGCGCGCGGACCATGCTGACGACGGCGCGCGACTACCTGGCCGGTCCCGCGGGACTCAAACGCGTCCGTTTCACGCTGTTCGACGCCGCCAGCTTCGACGTTTTCAAGAAGACCCTCGAAACTTTATAGCGAAAGCCGGTTGGCTTTCTACTCCCAATTGACCTATAATGAAGACTACGGCCTGTTCCCGTTCCGGAGAACGCCGGAAGGCTCTTGATTTTGCGTAAGGGAAAACGAGCATGGCCTATTTAGCCGACAAGATCAAAGGATGGTTTGGAGGTCAAAAAGCCGTGAATAACGGGACGAAAGACCGGGGCGAGAACCCGCCGAACGACAAGAAAACCCGCTTCACGGTGTCGCGTATCCAACCGACGCCGAACCCGGATTCCGTGCAGTTCATGCTCAACGAGCCTGCGGTCCTGTCCGGGACGAAGACCTTCTCCTCCGCCGAGAAAGCCAAGGGCGACCCGCTCGGCGAGGCGCTCTTCGGAATCTTCGGGATCGAGGACGTCTTCCTGAACGAACGCTCCGTCACGATCACCAAGTCGCCCGCGGTGGGTTGGAACGTGTTGATCGACGAGATCACGAATGCTCTGGAAACCCACCTGACTTTTTACGAAACCGCCGACGAGGAAACCGCTCCTTCCAACAAGCTGGACCTCGGTTCGATCGAGGTCGAGTTCACCCCGGACGAATTCATCCGCCTCGCGGACAACCAGAAGGAACTGATCATCGACGCCATCTTCGAACATTCCATCCGGCCCGCGCTGGCCTACGACGGCGGCGGGTTGTCCATTCAGGGCGTGACCGGGACCACGGTGCGCATCCACTACC
>JACQQK010000177.1 GCA_016207065.1 Nitrospinota bacterium | reverse complement strand
TCGCGATGCCCGGTTCGGCGCGCAGTCTGCCCGAGATTTGCTCCGGGCTCCAGTCCTTGCGGACCAGGGAATCGACCCGCTCCCAAACGGCGGCGGAGATCCGGCGGGCGGGTTTGCCCGAACGGCGCGCCAGCGCCTTCCAACCACGGGAGAATGAACCGCCCCGTCAGCTTGAGTTCATTTGTCCCGGACGTAAATCAGTTCCCCGGCCCGATACCGGTTCAGGCGGTCCGACCAATCGTCGCCGTCGAAGACGAGAAATTCCACGCTTTTATTTTCGCCGTCTAAAGCCTCGAAAATCAGGACAAATCCATGCGTCCCTTCCTTCAACTCCGCGGCTTTGACAAACCAATATTGCAGGCGGATCCGACCGCTCGCCGTATTCTTCTGAAACATCCGCCAAATTTCGTAAGGGCTTTCGGCAACTTCCGGGATAAACGGAATGAAAGGGCCGAGGCGCGAATTTTCCGTGAAATATTTCAGCAGGAGTTCGATGTCGAGCGTGAACTTGTGAATAAATTCCTTATGCTTTTTGTCGGGGAAACGGTACTCTTTTTTGTTGCCGTCAAAGGTGGGTTTCGTTTTGTTGCGGGGGTCGTCTGAGTCCATCGGGTTATCCTACTTTAAGTTGTTGGAGTTTCCAAATCACCTCGCTCCCGCGTCGCGCAGGAGGTTGACGATTTTCGTTTTCCCAAGTTGGCGGGCGATGACGAGCGCGGTCCAACCGTTGTCGAGCCGGGCATTGACGTCGGCGCCTCTCTTGATTAGCAGGTTCGCCGTTTGAAACGGATGCTTTGCGAATACGGCGGCGGTCAGGGGCGTGAGCTTGCGCCCGTCGGTTTCGTTGACGCTGGCCCCGCGTCTCAGTAATAATTTGACAAAACCGATCCGGTCCACGCCCCAACCGATGGCGTGCGTGAGGGGCGTGGCGCCGGAAGGTTTCCGCGCGTTGATGTCCGCGCCCCTGTACAGCAAGATCCCCGCCGTGTCGAGCCGGTCCCGGTCGATGGCGGCAAACAACGCCGTCCCTTCCCTGGTCATGGCATTGACGTCCGCGCCATGGTCCAGCAGGAGGTTGACGATCTCGGGAAAGTCCACGGCCCGCATCAAGGGCGTCTTGGGCGAGGTGGTCTCGTTGACGTCGGCTCCTTTCGCCAGCATTGTCCTGACGACGCCCGCGTCGCCGGTTTCCACCGCGAGCGACAGGGGAATCGTCCCGGATTCCAAACAGCGGTCGATCTCGGCGAGTTTTCCGTTCTTTATTTTATGCTCCATGGCGACGGTATGGACTGCATAAATACAGAAGGCCGCGGCTATCGTCCAGGCAACCGCTTGTCGAGGCCGCGCTGGAGAAAGTCGCGGGCGCTTCCTGGTGGAACACACTAGTAGAGCGATCTTATGGCGAATGCGGTCGATGGGCCGGCCGACGAGATAGTATAACAAGATGGCCGCGATCAGCGAAATTCCGATGCCCAGCAAGCCGTGGGCAACGCTCCCTTCATCGAGCGTCCCGGTGTGCGATGCGAAGTTGTCGATCGCCGCGATGTGGACAATATAAAGAGGATAGGACAGTTCGCCAATGAGACGGTCGAACTTGAGGTTCTTGGTGCGTTCGAATATGAAGGGGATGGAAAACGCCAGGCAAACGTAGTATGCCCAGTTGGATGGCGCGTCCACGTAGGTCACCAGCCGTCCATGCGGGGTCCGGTCCAGGAAAAACGAAAAAACGATCAGCGTAACGAGCAGGACCGGCCCGATTCTCCCGGCGGCGGCGTTGTCCTTGATCGCGCGGTAGAGATAGTACGAGAGGCTCCCCATGCAGAAAAACACCAACAGGGCCGGAAAAAAGTGATACCGCCAGACGTCGGCGAAATCGCCGCGCATAAAGAAGATCCGGATGCACAGGCTCGCCGTCAATAACGCCAGTATCCTGCGCGGAAACAGTACGACCGCGGGCGCGAGCAGATAAAAAAGGATTTCGGAGGACAAGGTCCATGCCGGGCCGATCGCCCCGCGCGTATCGGAGAGAAGACCGCCAGGAAGCCATTCCCACCCCAGATCGTTCAGAGGGCACTTGAGCGCGTCCAATCCGACAATAAAAAAATTCGGAATGAATGAAACGATGATTTTCGGGAGATCGATCCCGGAGCCGGGAACGATCGCGTAACCCACCCCCGTCATCAAGGTTATAATCAACACGGCCCAATAGGCCGGGAAAAGACGCAAGGCCCGGCTTAAATAAAACGATTTCCTCCAGCCCTCTCCGAGGCCGGAGTACTGTTCGTTTATGATCAGGGCCATATAGAATCCGGAAATGATGAAAAAGCAGATGACGCTGATCTGGTTGTCCATGAGCGGAAGGCGCGCCTGAGGCAGGTGCCCCGCAACCACGGTCAGAGCGAGAAAAAGACGAAGCGTACCCAAGCTTTTTCCCTTTCGTCCGGAAGGAGGACAGATGAATGTTAGGCAAGCGGAGGTATGTTATGTCGAATGTATTATCTGTATGTGTAATATATTTCGGAATTCGGAAAATGTCAAGGAGGGGGGCGGCGCTGAAGGGAGAAAAACAAAAGCCGGTTTCAGGCGATCGGGCCTCTTTTTACGGAGGCCCCTGGCGGGGAGGGTAGTAAGAGCGTCTAACAAAATGAACCATTTGACTCGACCCCAAAATTATTCCCCTCCCTTGAGGGAGGGGGCTGGGGGAGGGTGACCAGCGTGAACGCTGGATCCGGCGCCGCCTCAGGCTGACGCCGAGGCGGAATTTCGTCCCGGCGATCGCGTCAGCGTCATCGCCGCGTTGCCTCCGGGCGGGTTGCCCGGCGCCCCCACCTGGTCCTCCCCCTTGAAGGGGGAGGAAGTTATGGGAATCTTCACTTTATTAGGCGCTCTAAGATTGTTCTGATGGATGTGGAAGGGCGGCGAACCTTTTTGGGGCGCTAGAAATTGCCGATGGTCTTTTTCTGGATGGCGATGAGTTCCTTGATGCCCTTGTCGGCGAGGGCCAGCAGGCCCGCCATTTGCTTGTCGTCGAAGGGTTCTTTTTCCGCCGTTCCCTGGATTTCCACGTAGCGTCCGGACGAGGTCTTGATGATGTTCATATCGACGCTGGCCGAGGAGTCCTCTCCGTAGTCGAGGTCCAGGACCTTTTTTTGATCGACGATGCCCACGCTGATCGCGGCGACGAATTCGCGCACGGGGATGGCGTCGATCAGTTTTTTCTTCCTCAGGCTCTTCAGGGCGAGGCACAGGGCCACGAACGCGCCGGTGATGGAGGCGCACCGGGTTCCGCCGTCGGCCTGGATCACGTCGCAGTCGATCCAGACGGTACGCGCGCCCAGTTTTTCCAGGTCGATC
>JACQQK010000165.1 GCA_016207065.1 Nitrospinota bacterium | reverse complement strand
GTATGAGGCTTGCCTCGGCGATCGATTCAAAAGAAAACGGGGTTTGGTTCTGCGCGTTGAATTATAATGTATTAACTCTTTATCCCGCTCCGTTTCTCCAGCCTGTGGATTTGATCCTCGACCCTACAAAAATAACATTCGCGATACTTGCAGGATGAAATTTTTTTATAAAGCCGTCCTTTTCGATTGGGCTTATACCTTGGTGGACCTCGTCCATGAAGACGACCGCGCCGCCTTCGCAAAAGCGTTCGATTGGTTGCGGGGGAAGGGGTTCTCCTTGCCGGACTTCGAGGAGTTTTTCGGCGTTTATCACGATCTGTTTTACAAAATGATCGACGTCTCCCGGGAAAGCCACCGCGAGGCCAATTTCGAACTGGCGTTGAAGCTGTTGTTGTTTCGATACCGGATAGACCTTGCCGGTAATTCCGATTTTGAGGAACTGCTGACCGTTTTTTACAAGGAAATTTACGCGCCGCGAAAACTGTACGCGGATACCGTCCCGGCCCTGGAGAAGCTCAAATCGCTGGGAGTCCGCATGGGCGTTGTTTCCAATACAACCAATCCGAAGTTCATGAAGGATTACGAACGATCCGCGCTGGGGCTGGACGCGTACTTCGAGTTTGCCCTGTACTCGTCCGAACTGCCGTATCGCAAACCGCACCCCTCCATATTCCAGGCGGCGATCGGGCGGCTGGGGTTGGGCCCCCGGCAGATCTTGTTCGTGGGCGACGATTTGCAATCGGACGTTGAAGGCGCCCAACGGGTTGGCCTGCCCACGGCCTGGCTCAACCGCGACGGCAACGGAAAAGCCGCCTCCCGTAACGTACAGCCCGATTACGAAATCCGCTCGCTTTTGGATATGCTGGATATCGGTCCCCGCGCGGTTTGAGGAAAGGGACCATGCGCCGATTCTTCACTCCGCCGGAAAACATTTCCGGAGACCGCCTCGTCATCCGCGGCTCCGACGTCGCGCATATCCGCTCCGTCCTCCGGTTGCGTCCGGGAGACCGGGTCCACGTCCTGGACGGCAGGGGCAACCGGTATTGCGCTGAATTGACCGGGGTCGGTCGCCAGGAGGTCGCCGCCCGCATCGTCTCCCGGGAAACGGCGGAGACCGAGTCCCCCGTTTCCATCCGCATGGGGTTGCCCCTGCTCAAAGGCAACAAGTTTGACGACATTCTCCGCAAGGCTGTTGAACTGGGCGCGAACCGCATTGTGCCGCTGGAAACGGAGCGATGCGTCGTCAAGACGGACGGCAAGAACAAAACTGGAAAAACCCCGCGCTGGAGGAAAATCGCGGAGGAGGCGTCCAAACAGTGCGGGCGTTCCGCGGTCCCGTCCGTCGAACAGTCCGTTCAGAATTTGGATTCGTTTTGCCGGGAAAACGCCGGGTGCGACCTCAAAGTCGTTTTTTGGGAAAGCGAGGAGAAAGTCCGGTTGCGGGACATCGCGTCTGGTTCTTCCGTCCGTTCCATCGCTTTCCTCACCGGACCGGAAGGCGGTCTGACCGGAGCGGAAATCGAAACGGCCCGATCATACGGGTTTATAACGGCGTCCATGGGGCCCCGGATTTTGCGGGCGGAAACGGCCCCGATCGCCGTCTTGTCCATCTTGCAAAACTTGTGGGGAGATTTGTGAGATTGAGAGCGCACCGCCTTTTTGGAGCGCTACGCGTCCTCGCGTTGCATGCAAAGCCGGGAGGCTTTGCACTCCATAAGGCGGAACCATCCGCGGCGATACGCCGCCCAGCGTGACGCTGGACTCAGCGGGCTTGACCCGGATGGCGAATGAGCGTCATCGAGGGCAGTTCGAGTTTGGCCATTTCGCCCCGGGGCGTTCCCCGGCCGCCCGCGAATTTTATTGCATTTCCCGGCGCGCTTCCTTTTAATGAAGTGAACATGTGAAAGAATCGGCATGACCTACCAATTCAAGATCGACATCTTCGAGGGACCGCTGGACCTCCTGCTCCATCTCCTCAAGGAGCAGAAGATGGACATTTACGACATCCCCATCGCGGACATCACCCGGCAATATCTGCAGTATCTTGAAATGATGCAGGACCTCAACCTCGAAGTGGCCGGGGATTACCTCATCATGGCCGCGGAACTGGCGCGGATCAAGTCCAGGGTCCTTCTGCCCGTCCAGCCGGCCGACGAGGAAGGCGAGGAGCAGGGCGAGGACCCGCGGGCCGACCTGATGCGGCGGCTCCTGGAATATCAGCGCTATAAGGAAGCCGCTTTCGAGTTGAGGAAACGCGAATACGACCGGCAACAGTTGTTCTCCCGCCATGGGGAGGTCGTCGTCGAGGACGCGGCGGAAGAGCCGCTCGTGGACGTGACCCTCTTCGATTTGCTCAACGCCTACCAGAAAGTACTGCAAAAGAAATCCTTCAAGAAAGATTATGAAATAAAAATCACCACCCTGTCCGTCGCCGACCGGATAAAATACGTATTGGAGATCCTGAACGCGTCCGAAAGCGCGACCTTCGAGTCCCTGTTCACGGCGGCCGATAGCCGGCAGGAGATCATCGTCCTGTTCCTGGCGATTTTGGAATTGATGCGCCTGCGGCTGGTCCGCGTCCACCAGGCCGGGCATTTCGACGCCATCCGCATCTATAAAAACGCGGACAAGGAAGCGCAGGAAGACGCGCTCAGGAATTTCGAGGAGCCCGAAAAGACGCCGGATCTGTGAGGAAAATAAGTGGGGTTTGAGGGGTGAAAATACCATTGTTTATATTTTTAGGGATAAATTGAAAATGTCTTCTCCAAGACTGAATTCCATCAAAGTTCAAGGGTATCGTCCTTTTAGAGATTTTACGGCCAATTTCGGGACCTTAGAAGTTTTGGTGGGGGCCAATGGAACGGGGAAGTCCAGTCTTTTTGAGTTTCTTAAGTTTCTTCGCGATAGCGCACATCAGGAAATTCCGACCGAGATTGTTGCTGGTTCTATTGGTCAACAAATTTTTCATGTGCCTGGCCCAGAAAAATTCTGGTGGAGCGCCGAAGTCGATTTTCATCAACGCGATCCTATAAGATATCAAGGCGAAGTGGTGGGACCAGTGGGACGAACACACGTTGCTTTTGAGCGCGTTCAAACCCATTCGTCCGATGATCGACCGTCTTATCTATTTATGAACATAAGAGAGCGTAAAGGTCTGATAAAAGATCCCGCCTCCAAAAAACTGAAGGAACAGGAGATTGACCTACGGCGTCCTAATCAGTTGGCCATTAGTACTATTACCAATCCGGATATGGTGACTCTATATAATCTCCGTGAATATATCTCTGGCTGGAGGTTTTATAGTTCTTTTAATATTGCCCACGAGAAAATACGTCGTTCCGTGCCTGTTGAACAGGAGCCTGTATTACACGAGGACGCGGGAAATTTAAGTTCTGTTTTACATTATTTAATGACTGAACAACGGCCCGCTTTTGATGAACTTCAACAGCATCTGCGCCTGGTCGTCCCTGGATTCAAGGGGTTGACCGTGAAGGCCAGAGGCGGACCTGGTCAAGTGATCGCTTTCTGGCGAGAAGAAGGGGTCGATAGCGACTTAAGTCTTGCCGATTTGTCCGACGGTATTTTACGTCTCATCTGTTGGGTGACTCTTTGTGTTCAACCAAACCCACCGCCTCTTATATGCATTGATGAGCCGGACCAAGGAGTACACCCTAGGACGTTGCCTACTCTGGCGGGATTATTCGAGAAAGCATCGGAAAGAACTCAACTTTTATTGGCGACCCATGCCTCCTATTTTTTAATGCAATTCGATATATCGCGTATGGCGGTTATTACGAAGGAAAATGGCCAGTCGAAATTCATCAAGCCGCAGGACTCGAAGGTCTTGGTTTTAAATTTAAAGGATTTCGGGCCAGACGAAATAGAAATTATGCATCGTAACGATGAATTGGAGCGCTTTTCGTGAGGAAGGCGGTTGTTTATGTTGAAGGTCCCTCCGACAAAACCGCGATGCTTGCATTATTGCGCCCCTTGCTGGATTCAAAGCGAAGCCAAGGAGTTGAAATTGGTTTTTATGAGCCGCCAAAGGGGGATAGAAAAGAATCCATAATTTCTAAAGTGCCTCTCAAAGCCGTGAATATTATTTTAAACGATGAAACGGCTGTGGTTGTAGCAATGCCCGATCTTTATCCCAGAGATAAAGGATTTTCTCATGAAAATATCGATGACCTGAAGAAAGGGATCTTTAAAAATTTTGATAATGCCTTGCGGAGAAAAGGCATTGACGACAAGAAGTCGTTCAGGGAACGCTTCCATGTATTTTGTTTCAAGTATGATTTGGAAGCTTTGATTTTGGCGGCTCAGGAGGCTTTAAAAAATCGTCTTGGGATTAAGGATCTTAATCCAACTTGGAAAATTCCGGTGGAAGATCAAAACCATGATAGGCCGCCCAAGCATGTGGTCATGGATTTGTTCCGCGAGCATGGGAAAAAATATGTGGGGACCGTGGATGCCCCTGTCATTTTGGGTTCTGCCGATTATAAACAGATTGCGGAACAATGCTCTCAGTGTTTTAAACCATTTGTGGAATTTCTAGAGGGGCTTTAGGGACAGGGATTTTTTTTCGGCACGAAGTATTTCTCGGTTTCTTCCATGCAAGCCCAATATGTAGGTCACGTGGTGTTTTACGTCCGCGACCTGGAAAGGTCGCTGGCGTTTTACCGGGATTTGCTCGGTTTCCGGGAGGTGGGGCGGATCTTCGGCGGGCAGGCGGTCGCCTTGACGACCGGCCGGACGCATCATGAAATGCTGTTGATCGAGGTCGGCGACGCGCCGGGGCCTCTCCAGGGCAAGCGGATCGGCCTGTATCACGTCGGAATAAAAATCGGCGATTCTCTGGACGATTTGCGGCGCGCGAAAGCCGAACTGGAGTCGAACGGGATTTTGATCGACGGCGTTTCCGATCACGTCGTGTCGCAAAGCGTTTACCTGCGAGACCCGGACGGAAACGAAATCGAGGTTTACGTGGACGCCGACCCGGAGATCTGGAAAAAGGATCCGATGGCGGTTTTAAACGTGAAACCGCTGGTCCTCTGAACGGCCGTTCTTTTCCCGTCCCGGAAGTCTAACTCGCATATTGCGGGAGTGAAATCGGAAGAAGTGTGTCATTGCGAGGCTCTGCCGAAGCAATCCAGAGACTGGATCGCCGCGCTCACTCCGTTCGCTCGCGATGACGTGGGGCGAACCCATCGCTATCGCTACCCCCATCCTATCCTTCCCCCTGGTAGGGGGAAGGGATTGAAAAGCCGTTTCCCCCGGACACTACTAATCCGGGCTGACAGGCAGTTCGAGTCGAGGATTTATATGACGCCTGGCCGATGGGAACATTTTCCGCATGACGCTGATTTGGGCGTGCGCGGAACGGGAGCCACACGGGAAGAGGCTTTCGAACAGGCCGCCCTGGCCCTGACCGCCGTTATCGCCGATCTGGACAAGGTGCATTCCCTGGAGGAAGTGGACGTTGCGTGTTCCGCTCCCGACGAGGAGCTTTTGTTCGTGGACTGGCTGAACGCGATCGTCTATGAAATGTCCACGCGGCAGATGCTGTTCTCCCGGTACGAGGTGACGATCGAGGGCGACCGGTTGCGGGCGAAAGCCTGGGGCGAGCCGGTGTCCGTAGCCGGCCACCAGCCCGCGGTGGAAGTCAAGGGCGCGACCTACACGGAATTGCAGGTCGGCAGGCTTGCGGACGGACGCTGGCTGGCCCAATGCGTGGTCGATGTGTGATTCTCTTAAACGCGAGGTGTTACCATGGACACGTCCCAGTTGAAAAGGCAGTCGGAATTCGAATGGCGGGTCGAGCCGTTCGGGAAAATGCGCGTCCCCGCCGTCTTTTACGCCAGCGAGGAATTGGTCCGCGACATGGACCAGAAAGTGTATGAGCAGGCGACCAACGTCGCCGCGCTTCCCGGCATTCAGAAAGCCTCCTACGCCATGCCGGACGCCCACTGGGGTTACGGATTTCCCATCGGCGGCGTGGCGGCCTTCGACCCGCGCGAAGGCGGGGTGATCTCCGCCGGCGGCGTCGGGTTCGACATCTCCTGCGGCGTGCGCGCCATGCATACCGGCCTCGTCCTGGACGACGTCCAGCCGGTAAAAAAGGAACTGGCCGAGGCGTTGTACCATACCGTGCCCGCCGGGGTGGGTAGCCGGGGGAAATTGCGCTTGAACGCCTCGGAGATGGACGCGATGCTCTCCGGCGGGGCGCAATGGGCGGTCAGCCGGGGATACGGCTTCAAGGCGGACCTGGAACGCATCGAGGAGCGGGGCGCGATGGCGGACGCCCGGCCAGAGGAGGTTTCCGACCAGGCCAAAAAACGGCAACGCGACGAAATGGGCACGCTGGGCTCCGGGAACCATTACCTGGAAATCCAGCAGGTCGTCCGGGTTTTCGACCGCGAGACCGGCGAGGCCTTCGGCCTCCGCGAGGGCGATATCCTGATCAGCATCCATTGCGGTTCGCGCGGGTTGGGCCACCAGATCGGGACCGAGTTTTTGAAATCGATGGTCGTCACGGCGTCGCAACACGGGATTCATCTGCCCGACCGGGAGTTGGCCTGCGCTCCCATCGAGTCGGAGATCGGGCAGTCCTATCTCGGGGCCATGCGCGGGGCCATGAACTGCGCCATGGCCAACCGGCAGATCATCACCCATCTGACGCGCGAGGCGTTCGCCCAAGTCCTGCCGCGGGCCGAGCTTTCCCTGCTCTACGACGTTTCCCACAACACCTGCAAGATCGAAACCCACGAGATCGACGGCAAACCCAAAAAACTCTTTGTCCACAGAAAAGGCGCGACGCGGGCCTTCGGCCCCGGCAGTCCCGACGTCCCCGAGGCGTTTCGCCACGTCGGACAACCCGTATTGATCGGCGGTACCATGGGCACCGCCTCGTACGTCCTCGCCGGGACCCGCGAGAGCATGGGCCTCGCGTTCGGCTCCGCCGTCCATGGGGCGGGACGGAGCATGAGCCGACATCACGCCCTGAAGCAGTGGAAGGGCAGGCAGGTCATCGACGAGTTGGCCAGCCGGGGCATCCTGATCCGCAGTCCGTCGCAACGCGGCGTGGCGGAGGAGGCCCCCGGCGCGTATAAAGACGTCAGCGCCGTGGTGGACGCCGCCGACCGGGCCGGGCTCGCGCGCAAAGTGGCGCGTTTGGAGCCCCTCGTCTGCGTCAAGGGATAGGGACCGTGTATTTAGCGCCCAAGCTAATCGGGCGGAAATCAAATGTTTTTCAACCCATTGGATTTGTTGGTGAAAAATGCGTTTGACTTGAGCGGTCGAGGCGCCTAGACTCGGAACGATAAAGCTGATTCATCATCCTGAAAAACGGAGAAAGAATATGAGCAAGAAAACGCTGACGTTGGTATTGATCGCCGTTTTTGCCATGGCGGGATGCGCGACGCAAACCGGCTGGACGCCCACTTTGGACACCTATGGCGATAAGAACGCGGAACGCATCACCCAGGACATGGAGCAATGCAAGGACCTGGCGTTGCAAGCCTCCGGCGGGACGGCCAATGAGGCCGCGAAGGGCACGGCGGTGGGAGCGGTTGTCGGCGCGGCGGCGGGCGCCGTCATTGGCGCGGCGGTTGGCGCTCCCGGGAAAGGCGCGGCCCTTGGCGCGGCGGCGGGCGGCGCGGGCGGCGGAGTCAAGGAAGGGATGGGTTCCGAGGAGCAATATAAACGCTCCTACAAAAAATGTTTGCAGAACCGCGGCCATAACGTGATCAATTGACCCGCTTTTTTCAGAAAAGGTTGCTGAAAAAGTCCCTTTTTCTCCAAAAATCGTCATGCCCGCGAAAGCAGGCATCCAGAAAGCCCTTGAAAATACTGGATTCCCTGTTTTCAAGGGGATGACGGCAAAAGACTAAAAAATAGTTTAAAGTAGCTTCATATTATTAGGATGACATTAAAGCCCCCGCCCGTTTCCGGGCCGGGGGCTTTTTTGTTTTGAAGAGCGAGGCGTTGGGGATAAGTCCCCGAAACGGGGATTGTTGTTGACCCCCAAGATCGTGATAGTATAATAGTTACAAGAACTTCCCATTAAAACTCGCGCGCGGGGCTCATGCTCAAACAAATTAGAGAAGACGTTCATGTGGCTTTGGAGAAAGATCCCGCCGCGCGCAATTTCTTCGAGGTCTTGGTTTGCTACCCCGGCGTACACGCCTTGATCTCCCACCGGATCGCGCATCGATTATGGAACGGCGGTTTCAAGTTCCTCGGCCGTCTGCTCTCTTTCATTACCCGCTGGATGACCGGGATCGAGATCCATCCCGCCGCCCGGATCGGCAGAAAGTTTTTCATCGATCATGGCATGGGCGTGGTGATCGGCGAGACGGCGGAAGTGGGGGACAACGTTTTTCTGTACCACGGCGTGACCCTGGGCGGCATCAGCATGAAGCGGGGCAAGCGCCATCCGACCATAGGCAATAACGTGGTGATCGGCGCGGGCGCCCAGGTCCTCGGCCCGATCAAGATAGGCGACAATACCAAGATCGGATCGGGTTCGGTGGTATTGCAACACGTCCCCGAATATTCCACGGTGATCGGCGTCCCCGGCCGCGTGGTGTTTTCCGGGGTCTCCGCGCGCGAGGAGACCGACGACGGACAGGCGACGTTTCCGGACCCGGTGGCCCGGGCGATCGAATGCATGCTGGAACGCCTGCCGCAAATGGAAAAGGAAATACGCGCCTTGAAGGACGCCTTGAACCTGGGCGAAAAGAAAGACCCCGCCGCTCCGCAAAGTCCCGTGCCGCTCCCGTCCATGAAAAAAGTTTCCGGCGGTCATAATTCCTGATAAACTCCCGAAGGCGCCTTCGATTCCTCTCCGCTCGTCCGATTTCCCGGTAGGTAGTCAACGGTCAACCGTATTTTCCAATCTTCAACCGTCCCGCATGACGCGGCGCGCCGAAGGATTCCCGTTTTGAAAACGATCTACCTTGACCACAACGCGACCACGCCGCTGAGCCCTGAAGTTTTGTCGGCCATGCTCCCCGTTTTCACGGAGCATTTCGGGAACCCGTCGAGCGTCCATTCCCGCGGCCGGTCTGCCCGCGTCCGCATCGACGAGGCCCGGGAGCGGGTGGCCGGTCTCGTGAACGCCCATCCGGGCGAGATCGTCTTTACCAGCGGCGGATCGGAGTCCGACAGTTTCGCCATCAAGGGGACGGCCTTTGCCTTGCGGGACAAGGGGCGGCGCATCATTACCTCGCAAACGGAGCATCCCGCCGTCCTCAACGCCTGCCGGGAACTGGCCGGGCTTGGTTTTCACACGGATTGCCTCCCCGTCGACCGGCACGGGAGGATCGACCTGGAACAGCTTAAGGCGGCCATCCGCGAGGACACCGTCCTGGTCACCGTCCAGCACGCGAACAGCGAGACCGGGACCCTGCAAGAGATCGAGCGGATCGCCGAAATCGCCCGCGAGCGCGGCGTACTGTTTCACGCCGACGCCGTCCAGAGCGTGGGTAAAATTCCCGTCGACGTTAAAAAACTGTCGCCGGACTTGCTGTCCATTTCCGCCCACAAGTTGAACGGTCCGAAAGGGGTCGGGGCGCTGTACATACGGAAGGGATGCCCCAAGCTGACGCCGTTGATCTCGGGAGGCGGGCAGGAGAAAAAGCGGCGGGGCGGCACCGAAAACGTGGCCGGGATCGTGGGGTTCGGAAAAGCCTGCGAACTGGCAAAAGAACGGTTGCGCTCGCCGGGGACGCCATACCTGGAAAGTTTGCGGGAGCGTCTGCGCTCCCTTGTCATGGAACGCGTCGCCGGGGTCGAGCTGTTTGGACACCCGGAGTCCCGGCTTCCGAACACGTTGAGCCTGGCGTTTGACGGCGTCGGCGGAGAAACGCTGTTGATCGGTCTGGACGTGGAAGGGATCTGCGTGTCCGCGGGGTCGGCGTGCAGTTCCGGCTCCCTTCAGCCTTCCCATGTTCTTTCGGCGATGGGGATTCCCGCGGAAAAAATCAACTCCTCACTGCGCCTCAGCGTCGGCTGGACCAATGTCCTGGAGGAGATGGAAACGGTCGCGGAAACGTTGGCGCGGATCGTCCGCCGGGCGCGCGGGGAAAATACGGACAAGGCGGTCGGGAGGGAACGCGCGGCGGACCGTCTTATGATACGACCCGATGAATGTAAATTAGATTAAATATGATTAAATTTAACAAATTAGTTGTAATTCCATTATTTTATTTCAGTTGACAACGGCGGTCCGGATTAATATAATTCCTTGATTATTAAGGACTAAGGAGATCCTACCATTTTACGGAGAACGACATGTCCAAGAGCAGATTTCTATCCCCCCTATTGACGGTATCCCTGCTGGGATTCAGCCTGTTCCTCAACGGTTGCAGTTACTTGCCGTGGGTTGGCGACGAAAAAGAAGAGGACTTGAGTTTCGAGAGCGACGTCCCCGCCGACGAAGGCGGCAAGGAAGACGACTTCTTCGCGGAGGAGGGCAAAGGCAAGGGGAAAGGGAAAGGATCTTCCGACGAGGGTTTCGCCAGCGTGGACCAGGGGACGGACACGCATGAGATGAAGTCCGACGTCGAAAACCTCCAGCAAAAGCAGGAGGCGCTCATCAGCAAGGTGCGGGAACTTGAGGAAATGTTGCGCTCCCTGCAACCCAAGGTGGACGCCACTCAGCAGAGGTTGGAAAACAGTCTGGGCGCCGTTTCCGAAAAATCCGAGTATCTGGAGCCCGAGGTCAAGGAATTAAAGACCCAGATCGCCAGGCTTCACGATGAATTGAACGAACTGAAATCCAGGAAACCCAAGGCCGCCGCCGGAAAAGCGAGAAGCCCGGGTAAACAGACGGGGAAAGTCCCCGCCGAATACACGAAGGCCTACGAAGCTTACCTGAGCGGCAAGTACGACGAGTCGATCGTGATGTTCCAGAACTTCGCCGTGAAAAACCCGCCGGAGAACTTGCAGGACAATATCGCTTACTGGATCGGAGCCAACTACGCGAAGCTGGAAATGTACGACGACGCCATCAAGCAGTTCGAGGCCGTGCTGAACAAATATCCCGGCGGGAACAAGGTCCACGATTCCCGGTTCATGCTGGGGTATTGTTACGCCAAGAAAGGCGACAAGGCACACGCCAGGGACGTCCTCGAGTCGGCCTTGAAAACCAGGCCTCCCAAGGAAGTCCGGCAGAAGATCGAAATGCAATTGAAGGAAATCCAGTAAACCGCCGTTCGCGGAAGAAAAAGCCGCCCGCCTGTTTCGACAGGCCGGGCGGTTTTTTTTTTGACCGGCGAATGCGGGTTGCGTATCCCCGTCTCGAAATGACATCTATTTGGGGCGGAGCCGGGTGGCCGGTTCCGTACTGGCCTTTTTCGTCTATCCCGACAAGGCGCGGCAAATTATAGAGACCATTAGCCCGCATATTGCATGAGCGAGGAACCTGTGAACGGGCTTCGAGTCTTGGAACCAAGGTCCGTCAGGTATTCGAACAGGCAATAGCCGGTAACAAAAAGCGCCTTGTTTTTATTCCCCCTTTGGCAAAGCAACTGTGATGCAAGTCAAGGGGCGGATGCATATTCGGGTTTCCAGGTTGAGCCGTTTTTGATCATGGCGTTGAGTATGATTAGCAGTTTTCGCATGCAGGCGGTGATGGCGACTTTAAACTTTTTTCCGCCCTC
>JACQQK010000166.1 GCA_016207065.1 Nitrospinota bacterium | reverse complement strand
GCAAAACCACCATTCCGGCGTGGCGCAATGGTAGCGCAATCGGCTGTTAACCGATGGGTTACAGGTTCGAATCCTGTCGCCGGAGCCATCGAACATTATCCGCTGTATTCAGCGGTTACCGATCAAAAAAACCCCGGGGGACCCGTCCTCCGGGGTTTTCTTTTTAAGAAATCCTTTCACCGCAAAGGACGCAGAGGGCGCAAAGGGAGGCATAAAACCAAAAACGAGGGACTGGGTTAAAATCTTTTAACCCAAAAAGTCTTTCTTATTTTGGTTCCCTTTGCGCCCTCTGCGTCCTTTGCGGTGAAAGGGTTTTGTATTTGGGGTTCTTCGAGAAAACTGCAACCTACCGACGGAACCGCCGCCGGATGGCGAGGAGCATGAGGGGAATGAGGGGATTCTTCCCAAACCGGAGCACGTCTCATGTCCTCAACACCTTCAGCCCGGCGCATGTTTCGATGAGGTCGAAATCACGGTCCTTGTGAAGCAGGGTCAGGCTGTTTTCCATGCAAATCGCGGCGATGACGCAATCGACCGTCTTCCGAACGGTCTTGCCTTTTTTCCGGCAATCCCGGTAGAGTTGCGCGGCTTTCAGATAAGTCTCCACGCCCTGGGGCCTGTAGATGGGAAACTCCAAGAGGTAGCCCTTGATCTTTTGGAAATCCTTGTCCTCCTTGATTCCTTGCAGGATCTCCGTCAGGATGATTTCCGTGATGGAGATGTCCTCCTCTTCTTCGATGAGCCTGTGCAGGGCACGGCGCTCCCGTGAGTTTGCGCCCCTGAGGAAATCTATCCAGACGCTGGTATCGACAAGGATCATGCCCTGCTCTTCCTCATCTCGTCGAGATCGCCCGTCCATTCCACCCCGCCCTCAAGCTCCAGAAATTTTTTCCGTTTGATCTTGCTTACGAGTTCCTTGAGGGCGTGGTTCACCAGCTCCTTCTTGGTCCGCAGGCGGGTGAGTTTCATGGCCTCGTTCACGAGCTTTTCGTCAAGTTCGATGTTCGTCCTCAACATAAGGATGTCCTCCGTTTAAATGATACACATAATATAGCATATTTATGTGTATAAAGAAAAGACCGGTAATAAAGGCTTTTTCACCGCGGAGAACGCAAAGTACGCAAAGGAAACCAAGAAAGGAGAGGCTTTTGGGTTAAAAGATTGAACCCCCAAATCCCCCTCGTTCCCCCTTTGCAAGGGGGAAGAAAACAACCCCCTTTATAAAAGGGGGCACCGTCCTGCCCGCGGAAGCGGGCATCCAGAATCCTTTTTGTTTATGCCTCCCTTTGCGCCCTTTGCGTTCTCCGCGGTGAAAGAATTTTGAGTTTACGGTTCTTGTTACCGCCGGAACCGCCGCCGGATGGCGAGGAGCATCAGCGCGATGAGGGTGGGACCCGTGAGATATTCCAATATCAAAAAACTCCTGCCAACGATCCCGCCAAACGGCTGGCCGGATACTTGAAAATTCAAATCCTTCTGCAGGGTCATCACCCCGGCGGTGAATAACAAAGAGTTCCCCATTTGAACGCAAACCGGTTGTTTGTACCACTTGGAGACCAATAAATCCTTGCCGCGAATGTCCAGACCGTCCGTTTTCGGTTCGATCCACAGAAGGTTGAGCGAGGAGAAGATCAGACAGGCGACCGCAAGACTACTCAAAGCCCGCAACCACCTCTCGCCGTAACCGGAGATCCATTTGTATAGAAAAGTGAGCGAGAAATAGGGCAAGCGCTCCTGTTTCCGGCGCATTTCCATTTCGCCGTAATGGAAATCCCCCGCCCGCGCGTAATCGCGCTTCTCCTCGAAATTCCGCTTGAGTTGCCGGTAAAGCGTTTCGACATCTTTGTAATCATTCCCATTGATATTTCTACGGTAGTCTTGATGTATTTTCCCGTTCCATTTCTCTTCTATTTTTTTCCAGTCCTCGTCTATCAATCCTTCTCTATCTCCTAGGGATCGGAAGGTTACGCTTTTGAAGGAAAATTTTTCAATATCGGTCCGGTAAAACGATGTATTTTGTAAATTGATGTCTATAAATTTTATGCTTTCGGGGTTTTTTGCTTCTATGCGGTCAAAATATACCAAGCTGTCTTTGTCGTTAAGGAACTCGATTACATTAAAATAAATATTTTCCTCGTTGAGAAATTTAACATGGGAAAAGAAAACTGACTTTTTAAACTTTGCGTGCGTAAAGTTTGCCCCGCCCTTACCGGAGAACTTTGCTCGAGTGGCATCGAATCCGCCGAAGAATTCCGTATCGGCGAGGTATGTTCCACCGGAGAACTCCGCGCTAATAAAGTTCGCCCAAGCGTTACCGGCGAACTTTGCTCCGCTGAAGAGTGTTCCTCCCTTACTGGAAAATTCCGCGCCTGCAAAGTGTGCGATACCGCGGAACTCTGCTCTAGAGAAGTCTGTCGTGTCTTTTCCAGAGAATTTTGTGTCGCAGAAGTTCGCCCCTTGCAAAAACCGTGTCTGATTAAAAACTGTTTTACCGGTGAAAATGGCGCCGGAGAAGTTGACGGGGTTTTTAAAACAGTAACCGCTGAAATCCACGTCGCCGATTTCCTGGTCTTTTAGCGAGTGGCCCTTGGCGAGTTTGGCGAGGACTTCTTGTTGCGTGAGCGGCATGGGGCGCCTCCGGTGGGGCGAAGGGTATTCCGATAGCTGTGGGTATCTTAAATTATTTCAGGGGTTTCCGCTTTTGTTTTTTTTGTTGTACAATCAAAGACCAATATAAAAGGCCTTTTTCACCGCAGAGAACGCAGAGGGCGCAAAGGGAGGCATAAAACCAAAAACGGGGGCTGGGTTAAAATCTTTAACCCAAAAGCCTTTCTTGTTTTGGTTTCCTTTGCGTACTTTGCGTTCTCCGCGGTGAAAGGGTTTGTCTATGTTTGTTTTAGGTTCTTGAGGTTTATGGCGATGAATCCCCCCAGCCCCTCCTTCGGCAAGCTCAGGACAGGCTTTTGCAAGGGGGGGGCTAAATATTACGACGTGATTGTGATTGGCGGCGGGCACGCGGGATGCGAAGCGGCCTTGGCGTCGGCGCGCATGGGTTGCGCGACGTTGTTGCTGACGCTCGACCTGGACAAGATCGCGCTCATGCCGTGCAACCCGGCCATCGGCGGGGTGGGCAAGGGCCACATGGTGCGCGAAATCGACGCGCTGGGCGGCGAAATGGCGCGGGTCACGGACAAGACGGGCATCCAGTTCCGCGTGCTGAACGCGTCCAAGGGGCCCGCCGTGCACGGGAGCCGGGCGCAGGCGGACAAGAAGCTTTACAAAAACGAGATGCGCCGCGTGTTGGAAAACCAACCGGGCCTCGACATCGCGGGCGAGGAGGCGGACGAACTGCTGGTCCATGACGGCGCCATCCAGGGCGTGCGCACGGCGCCGGGGTCGGAGTATCGGGCCAGGGCGGTGGTCATCACCACGGGCACGTTTCTGCGCGGGTTGGTCCACATCGGTTTGAAGAATCATCCCGCCGGGCGGGTGGGCGAACAGCCTTCGACCCGGTTGACGGATTCCTTCCTCGCCTGCGGGTTCCAGGTCGGGCGGTTGAAGACGGGCACGCCGCCGCGCCTCCTGCGCGACACCATCGATTTCAGCAAGTGCGAGCGGCAGGACGGCGACCCGGACCCGAAACCGTTTTCGTTCTCCACGCGGAAGATCGAGCGCGAGCAGGTTCCGTGCTTCATCACGCAGACCAACAAGCGGACGGAGGAGGTCATCCGCCGCAACCTGCACCTGTCGCCGCTGTACAGCGGGATCATCGAGGGCATCGGGCCGCGGTACTGTCCGTCGATCGAGGACAAGATCGTCAAGTTTCCGGACAAATCCTCGCACCACATTTTCCTCGAGCCCGAGGGGCTGGACACGGACTGGATCTACCCGAACGGCATCTCCACCAGTCTGGCGGAGGAGGTGCAGTGGGAGCTGGTGCGCACCATCCCCGGGCTGGAGAACGCCGAGATCGCGCGGCCGGGCTACGCGGTGGAATACGATTTCGTGCCGCCGACGCAGTTGTACCCGACGCTGGAAACCAAGCGCGTGCGCGGGTTGTTCCACGCGGGGCAGATCAACGGCACGTCGGGCTACGAGGAGGCCGCGGCGCAGGGGCTGATCGCCGGGATCAACGCCGCGTTACAAGCTCGGGGCCGCCCGCCGTTCACGCTGACGCGCATGGACGGCTACATCGGCGTGATGATCGACGACCTGGTGACCAAGGGGGCTCGGGAGCCGTACCGCATGTTCACCTCGCGCGCCGAGTACCGGCTGATCCTGAGACAGGACAACGCCGACGCGCGCCTCATGGGCAAGGGTCACGAACTGGGCCTGGTGGCGAAGGCGGACTACGAGAAGTGCCTGGAGAAACAGGAGGCCGTGCGGAAGGAACTGCGCCGGTTGAACTCCACCACGATCGTGCCGGACAAGACGAACCTGGAAAAGCTGGCGCTCATCGGCATCGCCGAGTTGAAACAGCCGACGACGCTGGCGGGGTTGTTGCGGCGGCCGGAGGTCCGCTACGGCCAGTTGATCGCGGCGTTCAACGGCGCGACGGTCCCGGCGCTGGCGGCGGAGCAGGTGGAGATCGAGGTCAAGTACGAGGGGTTCATCGCCCGCCAGAACCAGATGGTGGAGAAGCAGAAGAAGCTGGACAACATCAACGTCCCGCGCGACTTCGAGTACCATGGCATACCGGGCCTGTCGCGCGAGGCGGTGCAGAAGCTGGAGGAGATCCGCCCGGAGACGCTCGGCCAGGCGTCGCGCATTTCCGGGATCACGCCGTCGGCCATCGGCGTGTTGATGGTCTGCTTGGACCGACGGCGCCAGCGTGACGCTGGCTACTCGCCGTAGGGGCGACGCGGCGATGACGCTGACGCGATCGCCGAAGCGCAATTCCCGCCTCGGCGTCAGCGCGAGGCGGGACCCTCCGCGGCGATATGCCGCCCCAAGTCGAAAAGCGAATCAGGCATGGAACAAGATCCGAACTTGTTATTTCGCGAGATTCAGCGGTTCCGCCAACCGGCCTTATGGTGCGCGGTCGTCCTGTTCGGCGTCGCCTTGATCGGCGCGGTCAGCTACCCCCTGGCGTCGAGCCTCCTCCTGGGCCATCCGGCAAGGGGGGCGTCTTTTCCAGACGCCTCGAGCCAGGTCCTGGGGGCCTTGACGATTTTATTGATCGCCGGGTTCCCGGCCTTGCTGGGGACGGCCCGGCTGGTCGTCGAGGTGCGTTTGGACGGGTTGTATTTCCGGTTTCATCCGTTTCAACGCTCGTCCTTCAAGATCGCGCCGGAACAGTTGAAACATTTCGAGCTTAAGTCGTTCAAGTCGGTCCGCGACCTGCGGAACTGGAAGAGCGCGCTGGCCCCGGGCAACATATTGACCGTCAGCGGCAACCGCGGAGTTTTCCTGGAACTCGCCGGAGGGCAAAGTTGGTTCCTCGGTTCCCAGCGCCCCGAACAATTGGCCCAGGCGATCGTCCTGGCGTTCAAAATTCCGAAATGCAAGCGCATGGAAACCGGTTGTTAATACGAAAATTTTTCAAAATGACGGGTCCCGTCAGCGTTTTAATATGGAAATGTCCCCGCGATGCCTGTAAAATCAAATCCAAGAAGGTGGGGACGACGAGCCCGGTTTCCCGGCCGTTTTCCTCGCCCGACGTTTTCTCAACCTGCCAACCGTCCCGGCCCCGGGACCCAGGAAATTCTGAGGTGGACCTTGATGAATAAAGACCAAATCGCCATTTATCTAAACGAGCACCCGGAGTTTTTCAACGATTATCCCGAGCTCCTCGCCAAAATCCACGCCATCAAACCAGAGGACCTGCCGCTGGAACCGTTGAACGCCTTGAGCGTGGCGGACCGCATCATCAAGCGGGTGCACGCCGACAAGGAACACCTGAAAAGCAAGCTCGACTGGTTTTTGGAGATCGCCCAAAAGAACGAGGAGATCCTGGGGCACCTGTGCGAAATCGAACGTCTGATTTTCAGTAGCGTCAACCTGCCGCAGATGATCCTGCGCCTGAAAGAGGAAATCATCAACCGGTTCGAGATCAACTCCGTATGGGTATGCCTGGTCGACGACACGGAGCATCTGATCGAAAACAAACTGCGCGAGCGGTTCGAGGGGGGACTCGACGGCGATTTGAAGTTTATCGACAAGCAGACGGTCCAACGCTGGTTTCCCGACGGCCCGCGGCCCATTCTGCGGGCCGAGATCCCGGAGGGGTCGGAAATATTCTCCGGTCCGGAATACCGCGACCGGGTCAAATCGGAAGCGTGGTTCCCGATCGTCATCCGCGGGGGGATCGTGGGGACTCTCGCGCTGGGAAGCGGCAAGCCCTACCATTTCTACGAGGGGTTGCGGACCGAGTACTTGGAACGGCTGACGGACAAACTGGCGCTGGCCATCGACAACATCCTCCTCCTGGACCTGTTGAAGCGCCAGTCGGCGCTGGACCGGGAAACGGGGCTGTACAACGAGGTCTTCCTCGACCCGGTCTTACTGCGGGAGTTCGACCGGGCGCAACGGTACGGGAAACCGTTGTCGTGCGTCAAAATGCGCATTGACTATTTCGACCGGCTCGCCGATACTGTTGACGAGGGATTGAAAATCCAGTTGCGGAAAGAAGCCGGGAAAATACTGAAGACGAACTGCCGGACGAGCGATATGCTAGTCCGTTCGGGCGAAGATGAGTTCGTCCTGCTCCTGCCCGAGATCGACCGGGAAGGCGCCTTGCTGGTCTCGGAAAGGATCCGGAACAGCCTGGAGGTCTTCCGTCCGTTCGAGGACGGTCCGCGGGGGGACATCAAGGCGGCCATGGGCATCGCGACCTATCCCGCCGATTCCGTCAACTCTCACAAGGAACTGCTTGAGGCCGCCGACAAGGGGTTGGCCCGGGCTTTGGAGGAAGGCAACGACCAGGTGGCCGCGGCATGATCCGGAAAGCCAACATTCACGACGCCCTGTCGATCCAGCGCCTGATCGGTTTCCACGCCGACAAGGAGCAGATGCTCCCGCGGACGCTGGAGGACGTTTCCCGGAAAATCGATAGTTTTCTGGTGTACGAAAAAGACGGGATGGTCCTGGGGACCTGTTCCCTGAACGACGGCGGGGTTGCCGGTTGGCAACCGCCCGCGAACGAAAACGGAAATCGGCCCGGGGTCCAAGGGACGCTGGTCGAGGTGAGGTCCCTCGCCGTGCATCCGGACCATTTCAAGCAGGGCATCGGCACGGCCCTGGTGCGGCGTTGCATCGAGGAAGCCGCCCATGCGGGCAAGGACAAGATCTTCGTTTTGACTTACGCCGTTTCCTTGTTCGCGAAGCTGGGATTCGAGAAGGTCGAGAAAATCGAGTTGCCCTTGAAAATCTGGAACGATTGCCGGGGATGTCCCAAGTCGGAATCTTGCGATGAAACGGCCATGGTCCGTCCCGCGCGCCCTGCGCGCGCCGCGGTTCTGGTTGATTCCCCGTTGCACAATGCCGATAAGGTAGTATATTCATAACGGATCAAAAACGTTCTAACTCCAAGACACGCCGGGATTGCAACCCGTGTTAAGCCTTGGTTCCAGCGGCATACGGGACTGGCTTTCGGTAAGGAATTCCATATGTTAGACGCCCTTTTCAGCGCCCTTTCCGGTCTGGGGGTTTCCTCGCGCAAGATCCAGACCAGCGCCAACAACCTGGCCAACGTTCAGACCTCCGGTTTCAAGGCCAGCCGCGCGGACGTCGCCGATACAAAAACCGGCGGCGCAACCGTTACGAGCGTTTCCCGGTCGAGCGCCCAGGGTAGCATCCTGACCACCTCCAATCCGATGGACCTGGCGGTCGGCGGCAACGGGTTCTTTCAAGTCGCCCTGCCCAATGGCGGGACCGGTTTCACGCGGGCGGGAAATTTCAAACTGGATGGGGCCGGAAGGCTCGTGACCTCCGACGGCAACCCGCTCATCCCCGAAATCGCCGTCCCCGCCGGAGCGACGGAAATCGCCATCGGCGAAACGGGCCAGGTCAACGCCCAGGTGGCGGGGGGCATCGTCAATCTCGGCCAAATACAACTGGCGAATTTCGCCAACCCCGCGGGACTGAGCGCCGCCGGCGGCAATGTCCTTTTGGAAACCGCGGCGTCTGGCGCGCCCCTGGCCGGAAACCCCGGGACCGGCGAGTTCGGGACGTTGATTTCCGGCGCGGTCGAGGGATCCAACGTCGATATTGCCGGGGAAATCGTGGACCAGATCGTCGCCAAGGCCGCTTTCAAGGCCAATATCAGCGTGATCAAGACGGCGGACGAAATGACGGGCTCCATCCTTGACATCAAGGCCTGACCTTCCCGGCGAACCGTGAGCCTGATCGACAAGAATAACCTCACCTACCTTACGGCGGTCGAGCGTTTTTTTCTTTCCCTGAAGGGGTTCGGCCAGTCCCTTTCCGCCAGCGACTACCATCTCATCAGCCAATGGGAAGAGCGCGCCGTCCCCGTACCGGTCCTCTGCCGGGCCATCGAACGCGGCTTCTCCAGAATCCCCATGGACAACCGGTCGCGATCCAGGAAAATTTCGCTGGCCTATCTGAAGGATTTCATCGAACAGGAAATCGGCGCTACGGAACCATGACGCACGCGAAAACCAAGACCGAAACCTGCCCCCATTGCCGGGGGACCCATTACCGCCTGACCAACGCCCAGGGGATGTTGAACGCCTCCGTCTGCGAATGTTTCCGATGCGCGCATTGCAACGGCGACGGGCGGGTTTACTTCCATGACGAAAAAGGTTTTTCGTACGTGCGCGAATGCCAGTGCGCGGACTTTAAAAAGCGCTTGCAACTGCTGAACCGGGCGGGGATTCCCGGAAAATTTCTCAACGTTTCTTTTGAGTCGTACTTCACCAACCCGCCGCACCACCAGACGCAGAAGACCGCGAAATCCCGGGCGGTCGATTTCGTCGCCGATTTCGGCAAGCCTGGAAAAACCAACTTCGGCCTCGTGTTCATGGGGGACGCCGGGACCGGCAAAACGCATCTGGCCGTCTCCATCATCAAGGCGCTGACCCTCGAAAAAGGGGTCGAGTGCAAGTTCGTCGATTTTTTTCAACTCCTGTCGGACATCCGCCACGGGTATTCCCAGGACAAGTCGGAACAGGCCCTCATCAACCCCTACGTCCGGTCCAGGGTCCTGGTCATCGACGAACTGGCCAAGGGACGCAATACGGAATGGGAGCTGACCGTCCTCGACCAGATCATCTCCAGCCGCTATAACGGGGGGGACAGGGTCACCCTGTTCACCACCAACTATATGTGCGAACCTTCCCGAGATCATAAAAAAGGGGGGGAAACGAAAATGCTCGACTTGGAAAATCAAAGCTACGCCGACCTCCTCGCCCGGCAAACCCTGCCGGAAAAGATCGGTCCGCGCATCTACTCCCGCCTGGCCGAGATGTGCAATTTCATCGAAATCGAGGGAAAGGACCAGCGCCAGATGCGCTTGAAAGACTCCCAGCAGTTTCCCCGCCCGAAAAAATAGATTTTCCACCCACTACTCGCCGTGGGGGCAACGCCGCCTCCCGCTTGCGCGGAGGGAAGACCTGTTCCTGCGATTGCGCCAGCGTCATTGCGAGGCGGAGCCGAAGCAATCCAGCCGGATTCATTTTCGTTTATGGAGCGAAGCCTCCCGGCTTTGCATGCAACGCGAGGACGCGTAGCGCTCCAAAAAAGCGGCGTTGGATCCAACGTTCACGTTGGCGCTGGGTGGCGAAAATTTCCTCAAGGAATTAAATTTTGAAATGAGGGAGGGAGCCGTCATGCCCAAGCGGGAGCTACTGGCGTTGGTCCATATCGCCAAGAAGGAACTCAACCTGCCGGACGATATTTACCGCGACATCCTGTTCGTCCAGTTTGGCAAAGAGACCGCGCGCGACCTTTCGGCGGAGGAAATCTTTGCCTTGCTGGACCACTTTCGATCGCTGGGATGGAAATCCAACAGCGGCCGCCCGCTCGCCGAGGGGAGCCAGCGTGCCGCTGGACCCAGCGCCGCCTCCCGTTTACGCGGAGGCGGGAATCGCGTTCCGACGATCGCGCCGGAGCGGGCCACGCCCGCCCAACGGCGCAAAATCGAAACCCTATGGATGCGCGGAGAGGGGGTCCGGACAAAAAGCCGCGAGGCATTGCGCCATTTTTTGAACAACCGCTTTCACGTCGCCAGCCTGGGCTCGGTCAGGCCGCGCCAGGTGACGGCCATCTTGAGCGCCCTCCGCAGGATGTCACGTCCTTCCGCCGACCGGTGACGGATTTACGGACCGTCTCCTCCGTTCGCGAAAAGTTTTCCGGAAAAATACAGGAATCTTATTGCGGGGGGGGGGGTGACTTGACCGGGTTTCCCTGGCCCGGAGCGGGAGGGAGGCGGAGGGATTAAGCCGTTTCAGGCGGATTTAAAAAAACGAATTCCGGGACGTTTGTTGGGAAGAGCAAACGCGCCCTGGGTCTTGCGCAGGCCAGAGTGAGTTCACGGCGTCAGACATCCATGTCCTCGCTCTCGTCGGGTTGCCTGTCGCCGCCGGTCCAGAAGGAATCCTTTTTGCTTCTTCGGCCCTTCCCCTTGAACAGACTGGAGGCGACCTGGCCGCGGACTTGTTCCTTGAAGTCCTGCCAATAGCGTTTGCTCAATTCCTTGCTGGTGAGCACCTTCTTGATTTTTCCTTTCGGATCTAAAATCCGCACCTCGTAAAACATAACGGACCATCTCCCTTTCTTTCCCTCCCGGAGAAGGCTTTTGCGGAAGAACCCGCAAGGGATTCTTTGCAGATTCCAGCCGGGCGCTGTATCATGTGACCAGCCGCTGTCGAACGGTTCGGTTCGCCGCGCAACTCACGATGAAACAATGATCTTATTCGGCTGAAACCGCTAAAATCCTGATTTTGGAAGCAATCCCATGTGTTAGGATGTCCGGTTTCCCGTTTGGTTGCAATCCGGAGCCCAATTTATGGAAAAAAACATTAACCGCCATAAAATCAGCGTTTTTCTTATGTCCATCGCGGCTTGTTTAACCTTGTCCGCTTGCGATTCCCAGTTGAAGGAACACCCCCTGCCGCCGGAGCTGAAAAAGCAATTGGACATGAAGAACAATCCCGCGTTACAGGCCAAGGCAGTTTCCGGATCCATCGCCGTGGCCCCGGAATTGGCGAACAATGTTCCCGAAAACGCGACCCTGTTTGTTTTCGCGCGCGCCAAAGGTACGCAAGGCGGGCCGCCCCTGGCGGTGAAACGCCTGTCCGGCATCCGCTTCCCCTACGCCTATCAAATCGGGCCGTGGGACGTGATGGTCCCGGGGACTTCCTTTGACGGCGAACTGACCGTTTCCGCCCGGCTCGATCAGGATGGCAACGCCACGGCCAGCCCGGGGGACATCGAGGGTTCCCGCGACGCCATGGCGGGCGACAAGCACGTGGACGTCGTTTTGGACCGTTTCCTCGACGACAAAAAACCAGCCCCGCCAGGCGCAAGCGCGCCAACCCAGCCTTCCGGCGAGGCGCCGGGGCGTTCCCCGGCTGGAGGGACGCCGGTGACGGGGTCGATCACGGTGGACCCGAACCTGGCGAAAAAGGTCCCGGAAAACGCGGCGCTGTTCATCTTCGCGCGCGTCAAGGGCGTACAAGGCGGGCCGCCCCTGGCGGTGAAACGCCTGTCCGGCATCCGCTTCCCCTATGAATACACGATCGGACCGGCGGACGTCATGATGCCCGGAGCCCGGTTCGAGGGCGAACTGACCATCACCGCGCGGCTCGACCAGGACGGCAATGCCGCGGCGAGTCCGGGCGACATCGAAGGTTCCCGCGAGGCCGCGCCCGGCCAGGAAAAAGCCGATATCGTCCTCGACCGCGTGCTCGACGGCTGACCGGCTTAAAGCCGCGTTACGCTCAACCGGTCTGTGTGTGGGTTGGCGGAGTTGAAGGAAGGATTACTGGTATTTGCCCGGCGGGCGGAAGAGGGGCAGGTCGAGGATCCATTCGATGTCCCAGATCTCGCCGATCGTCCCCAGGCCCAGCAGGAAAACGTAAAGCAGGAGGATGGCGAGGCCGATCTGGCTCTTGTACTTTTCCGCCGTTTCCCGGATTTTGGCGAAGGCGGAAGCGTTTTTTGAATTGTCGGCGGTTTCTGCCATGGTTCGATTCGCTGAGTTTTGCGGAATTATATCAGTTTTTCTTCTTCCCGGAGAATCCGGGCCAGTTGGAGCGCCGCTTGCGGTCCTTCGAGGATTCTGCCTTTTTTTCTCGCCGGAGGGAGCGAAAGGCCGGTCTGCTTGACCCGGTTGGCCCCGGCGCCCATCGTCTCCGGATCGAACCCGACGGCTTGGGCGTCCAAAACGGTCACTTCCTTTTTTTTCGCCGCCATGATCCCCTTGAGCGACGGCAAACGCGGCACGTTGAGGCCCTTCTGACAAGTCAACAGGAGAGGCAGAGAGGTTTCGAGCGTTTCCGACCCGCCCTCGATCTGCCTTGTGACCGTGGCCTGGCATTTTCCCGATCCGTCCGGTGGACCGAGGATCAGCTTGGTGACCGTGGCGACGAAGGGGATGCCGAGAAGCGCCGCCAGCGCCGGGCCCACCTGCGCCATGTCGTCGTCCACCGCCTGCCTGCCGCACAGGACCAGGTCGAAAGGCAGGGTCCGGATCGCCTTGGCCAGAACCCGTGCCACTCCCAGGTTGTCCAGTCCCTCGAAGGCCGGGTCCATCAAATGGACGGCCTTGTCCGCGCCCATGGCCAGACCGGTCTTGAGCGTATCGCGGAAATTTTCGGGCCCAACCGTAATCAGGGAGATCGTCGCGCCGGGATTTTTCTCTCGGATCAGCAGGGCCTCCTCCGCGGCGTACTCGTCGTACGGGTTCATGATGCGCGGGATGCCCTGCGCGTCCACCCGCCCGTCCGCGATGCGGATTCTCGCGGCGGTGTCCAAAACCTGTTTGACGCAGACGACGATGTTCATCCCAATTCCCGGAAAAAACGGCCCTCGACGATTCGTTTCCGCGGACATTATCGCATGGTTTGAAAAAAAACGAAAATTTGAACCGAAAGTTATTCTGCGACACCCCTCTCAAAGTTTTTGCTTAATATGAAGTAAAAAGTTTTCCCTTTTTTTATTTTTTCCATCAACTTTTTTTTCGCCAGGTCCAACAAGTCCGTTCGGGCGGTCTGATAGGTCACGCCGTGACGAATCTGATGATTTTTTATGGAATAAAAAAAATTAGGATGTCGGCAGGCATGTTTCAAAAGAGCGCTTTGCCTCGAATTCAGTTCGGGATAACCGCGAAGGTTTTCGTCAAATAATCTGACCTCTTTTTGTTTGCGGGCAATATAGAACTTGAGATTGTCGATCGCCGTACGGATGACCCGCAGGTTGTAAACGATAAAATAAGTCAGGTCCCGGTCGTCGATTTCCGAATACAAAAAAGAACGGGCGTATTGGACCGGAGCTTTTAAAAAAATGCTGGAAATAGACAGATATTCCATCAGCCAATAGTTATTTTTCAACAGATGCCAATAAAATAAAGCCCGGGCCGTTCGGCCGTTTCCATCGACGAAAGGATGAATGTAAGCCAACCAGAAATGCAAAATGATTGCCTTGATCACGGGATGGATAAACTCCCCGGGGACCTGGTTTTGATTGGCAAACTCGATCAGGGCCAGCGCCATTGGCTCGACTTCTCCAGCCGGAGGCGGCTCAAACAGCGTGTTGCCTTGAAAGTCTTGCACTACAATGGGTTCGTCGTCGCTTGTCCTGAATCTTCCGGAAGTTTCGGGGTCTTTTAGCGTTCCCTCGGTAATGGATCGGTGAATAGAGTTTAATAGCTCGATCGATAACGGTCGATCTTTAAAAGAACTCAATTTCTTCACAGTCGTATAATTGTTGAATATCATTTTTTCCGCATGGGAGACGGGTTTTTTCCCCGAGATCAACAATTCCTTGGCTTTCTTCCGAGTGGTTGCCGCTCCTTCTAGGAGGCTTGAAGAAATAGCCTCTTCAATCAAAGAGCGCATCAAGTATTTTTCCTTCAACTCCTTGTTGGGAACAGGCTCGTCCAGCGCAATTTGCCCACCGGCAAAACTATCGATGAAATGCAAATTTTCCATGACCTGATCCGGGAGCCAAAAATTAAAGGGTTGACCGCGTTTATCCTTGGCCGGGATTGGCCGTGTCTGAATAGATCGCGACATTTTCAGACAAAACCAAGCTGTTCGAGGATCGACTCTTTCGGGTATCTTCAGGTATTTAAATTTGTCCCAATAAACGTATTTTTTGTTTGCTTCCCGGATTAGGGGTTTTATTTTGTCTGAATAAAATAGTTGAATGGCCTCCTGAAAATTATTTTCCTCCCAATTTCTGACAGTCGGGGGTTTTTCAAGGGCTTTCAAAGCGCTTCTCCAAGGGATCGATATTTATAAGTATAAATGGGTTTACTTTCTAAATCAACCTAAATACTAATTTAGTATATATTAGTAGATAGTTAGTATTTGCATTATATTGTGTTGTCATAGTTTATTTACCACTAAATCTAGTATGTCTCTGAACTTTCGCAGACAATTGTATCGGGAACCATTGCAAAATACTAATTTAGTATATTTTAGTAGATGATTCGTATTTGCAATTTTGGCGTCCGTCAGCCGATTTTTGCTAGACTAGCCGGATGACTGTCCCGGGGAATGAAAAAAAGGGAGATGGCGGGGGCGTCCTGGGTTATGGTTTGCTGGCCCGTCTGCTGGTCTACGTCTATTCCCTCAACTGGTTTTCCTACATCACCGCCGACCCCGACCTCTGGGGACACGTCAAGTTCGGCGGGGACATCTGGGCGCAGGGGGCCATCCCCGCGACCGATCCATTTTCCTATACGGCCTTCGGACAGCCTTGGACCAACCACGAATGGTTGAGCGAGGTCATTTTTTATCTCGTCTATTCCGCGTTCGGCTCAACGGGATTGTTGTTGTTCAAGGCGCTCATCGGGCTGGCGGTCGTCGGCATACTGACTTCCCTGACCTTGGATTGGTTTGAACGCCGCGCCGCGGACGGCGCCGGTCGCGGGACGGCGCGAGCGATTTATATTGCGACGTTTTTCCTCGCGGCGCCCGCCATGGCCCCGGCGTTCATGGTGCGCCCGCACCTGCTGACGCTTTTGTTCCTTGCCGTTTTGACGGCGATCCTGCGAGACCATTTTGACGCGCCAACCGGGGACAGACCCTCCGGGTTCTCCGCGCGGAATCCGCTGGCGTGGACGCCTCCGCTGTTCGCGGTTTGGGCGAATTGCCATGGCGGCGTGACCGCGGGTATCGGGATTTTCGGATTGGCGACGGCGGCGGAATGGGTCCAAAACCGGATGGAGGGAAAAGATCGTCCGCGCGAGTTATCGCTGTTTTTCGCGCTTTCCTGCCTCGCGCTTCTCGCCACTCCGTACGGTTTCAACCTGCTCGTTTATCTGCAACGCGCGTTGAGCCTCCACCGCCCCATCGGCGAATGGGGGCCCATCCCCCTGCTCGACGGACGCTTCCTGGCGTTCAAGATCATGGCCGCTGTGTTCCTGGCGACCTTGTTTTTCACCCAGTGTGCCGCCGGGCAAACGCCCGGAGGCGATACGGCGATGACGCAGAGCGATCGCCGGAACGCGATTTCCGCCTCCGCGCAAGCGGGAGGCGGCGTTGGGTCCGGCGGCACGCTGGGGGAAATCGCCGTCCTGCTCGTCGCGGTCGCGTATGGGTTCAAACAGCAACGGCACAGCCCGCTGGCGGCCATCCTGCTGGCGCCCTATCTGTTCCGCCAGGGATTATGGCTGGCCGAACGGCTGGCGGCCGGCAAATTTCCGGAAAACCTCTCGCCCGCGTTTCACGCAGTGGCGAAAACCGTCGCCGTCCTGTTCGTCGCGTTCCAACTGCACGGCGCCTGGTTCAAATACCGGTCGAACGATTTTCAAATTTTAGTGGAGCCGGGGGCGTACCCGTCCTACGCTGTCCGGTTCATGACGGCCAACGGCATCGGCGGGAATATTCTGGTCCCGTTCGACTGGGGGGAGTACGTCATCTGGAAACTACCCGGCTCGAAAGTGTCGGTGGACGGGCGGTTCGAGACGGTTTATCCCGCGGAAGTAGTGAGGAAGAATTTGGCGTTCAGCGCGGGACTGCCGGGATGGGAGGCCATGCTGAAGGATTACCCGGCCGATGTTATCCTGATACGCAGGTCGGACCGCACCGACGTCGTCCTGGAACGCGACGGCCAATGGGTCAGGATTTACGAAGACCCTGCAACGGCGATCTTCGTGCCCAGAAGCGACCCGCCAGGACCGGCGTTGCAGAAACACTATAATCGAGAACTGGTCGATCCCCCCGGCCCGCCGGGGTTCCATTTCCCGTGATGTAGAAGGCTAGACACGTTGGCGGCCAAGCGTCTCGGGACGGCTCATTTTTCTTCAAGGCGCTTCTGGATGAGCTTCTCGTATTTTGGGGCCAGCCGATATTTGCGGGTTTTCGGCGCGGGGTCGGCGATTTCCAGAAAATCGTCTTCCGTCCATTTTCCGCACAGATTCCGAGCTTGTCTGGCGGACAGTTTAAAAAATTCCGCGACATCCTTGGCCGCGATTTCCGCCCGATCCATAAATAGCCGTAGCAATTGGCGTTGCTGGGGATTGAGGGAGCGGAGCGCAACGGACTGATCGGCATGGCCCCGCTCACGGGCCTTCTCCGCCTCGGCGCGGATTTTGGCAAAGGACTCCGCCATCCCGGCAATGAAATATTCCAGAAAACCCGTCAGGTCCGCTATCGCTCGCTTTCCATCGTAATAATCCTCGTCGCTCCCAACCGTCAAGGCCTCGTAATAGGCGGGCAGGTCGCGGGCGTAATATTCCTCCAGCGAGTAAATGCCGCGCAAGCCGTATCCGTGCTTGTGCAGGATCAGCGTGGTC
>JACQQK010000172.1 GCA_016207065.1 Nitrospinota bacterium | reverse complement strand
TGACGGCGACGTCCGTGGTGCCGCCCCCAATGTCTATGACCATGTTGCCTTCCGGCTTGTGCACCGGGATGCCCACGCCGATGGCCGCGGCCATGGGTTCCTCGACCAGGTGCACCTCGCGGGCGCCGGCCATGAGCGCGGCGTCGATGACCGCGCGTTTCTCCACCTGCGTGATGCAGGTGGGGATGCCCACCACCATCCGCGGCTTGACGAAGCGGTACTGTTTCAGCACCTTTTTGATGAAGTAGGTGATCATCAGATTGGTGATCTCGAAGTCGGCGATCACCCCGTCCTTCATGGGGCGGACCGTGCGGACCCGCGCTGGCGTCCGGCCGAACATCCGCTTGGCTTCCAGGCCGACGGCCTCGACTCCGCCGCCGTTGACGTTCACGGCGACCACGGAAGGCTCGTCCAGCACGATCCCCCGCTCCTTGACGTACAGCAGGGTGTTGGCGGTGCCCAAGTCCATGGCCACGTCCGCGGAAAACATGCTTATCATGCGGGAAAAGAAGTCTTTGATCATCGCTCGGCTTTGACGTTCTGGGGGATCCGGGCCCATGAGGCGCCGATGAGTTCCCCGAGGTTTTTCCCGTCTTCCGGGAAGGAGGACAACCCCAATTCCGCGGCGACGGGGACCGGTTTGCCGTCGACGAAGATCGGGTTCTCGTCAAACGCCAGTTTCAGTCGCGTTTCCAGATGACTGGCTTCCTCGCGCTTGATTTGCATGAGGAGGACGAGAAAAGCGGCGTCCGAATATTTGAAAATATGCTTGGGCGAGGGGACCGCGTGGGACAGCATCGAGACCATCTGTCTCAGCAGGTTGTCGCCGATCTCCACCCCGAACGTTTCGTAAAGGGACGGAAGGTTGTTGATGCGCACCATCAGGGAAAAAACGGAGTGCCGGTTGTTGAGGATCTCGTTCTCGATGGCCCGGCGGTAGTCGGCGAGAAAGCGGTGGTTGGGGATGCCGGTGATCGGGTCCAGGTTCTTTTCCCGGGCCGACTGACGGCGGGTCGAGGCGCACGTTAACGCGGTCGCCGCGTAAGAAGCCACCAGCGACAGCCGGTCAAGATGGGAGTGGGTCAACGCCTGCGGCTTCCGGGCCGCGCAAACGATCGCCCCCAGGGCCTGGTTGTTCCAAAGGATGGGCACGGCCAGCCGCGATTTGAACGCCTCCAGGTTTTCGTTTTCGGAAAATAAAACGGTTTTCCGCTTTTCCGTGTCCTCGATGAGTATGGGGACCATGTTCTTGGCGCAGGAGCCGGCGATCCCCTTGCCGGGGACGATGTCCAGGTCCGTCAGGTTGACGTCCCAACCTCGATGCCGGACGACCTTGCCCAGGCTCCCGTCCGGCTCCACCCAGATCGTCGCCACGGCGTCGCAATTGAGGATGGAGGGGGGGATGCGCGTCAACTGCTCGGCGATGGCCGGCGCGTCGGGCGATTCCATCAACGAGCGGCTGTAACGGATCATGTCGTGATAAGGGAAGACCTCCTCGCGTCTCCAGCTTTGAGACTGCTTTTCGCGATGCAGGTGCCAGGCCATTTGTTCGGCGAAACCCGCCACGATCTTCTGGAGCTTCGGCGAAAAAGTGTATATCTCCTTGCTGTCCACCGCCAGCACGCCTTCAAGGTCGTCGTAAATCGCGGGGACGATCAAATACCCCTTCAGTTCCTCCTTCTTCCGGTAGAACTTCAATTTGCCGATTTCGTCCTCGCAACGCTCCACCAGGAGGGGCTCGCGGCTCCGGGCCACTTGCCCGATCGGGCCTTTGCCGATCGGGAACGCCGCGTCCTTGTCAAAATGACCGCTGAGGGTGATGTGGGCCCGCAGGGAAAGCAGTTTTTTCTCCGGGTCGAAACCGTACAGGGCGGCGGTGAAGGCGTTCGTCGCGTTGCTTGTGAGTTCCACCAGTTGAGTCAGTATGTCGAAAGAATTCATAAGGAGGCTAACCGTGAGCGAAAGCGGAGGCGGAAAGAGGCGAGGTCAACGCCGGAATGGATTTTAATAAAAATGGGTTCAGGATGTTTTCTCGCCAGACATATTTTGGCAATATGCGGCCGAGATTTTTCTTTGGTTTCGGGGGAACGGAAATGCCGGCCGTTCGTCCAATTCTCGATTCTCGGCATGAGCCGACGCTTGAGGCATCTCCATATTATAGCCGCCGTTTTTTCGTGTCAATCTTTTAAAAACAGATGTTTTGCGCGGAACGCGTCAGGCGCGCCGGTCGAAATTAAATTCCTTGACAGGGGGATGCCCCGTTTATATACTTCTAGCTTCCGAGCGCGCTACCCTTGAAAAATAAATTGCGAGGGCGGATAGCTCAGCTGGGAGAGCATCGGCCTTACAAGCCGAGGGTCACAGGTTCGATCCCTGTTCCGCCTACCATGCATTGGATTTCTCTTTTTGCGTTCCCCTTTGGGATGCAAAGATGTAAGATAGATCAACTCCGTATGGAGCATAGCGGTAAACCGGATATTTCCGGCCTCCCATCGATTTGAATTGCGGGGTCGTAGTTCAGTTGGTTAGAACGCTGGCCTGTCACGTCAGAGGTCGCGAGTTCGAGTCTCGTCGGCCCCGCCATTAATTTCAAAGGCCGCCCTTAACGGGGCGGCCTTTTTTTTGCTCGCGCGCGGCATCAAGTTTCAATGGGCTTGCGATGGAAGAGAAGGGCGGGAAAAGGAGGGAAGGCCTTGAAGACCGCGGGCGGAAATCGACGGGGAGCGCCGTATACCGGACCGCGTGTCCGGGGGGAGGGGCGGGAGCCATCCCGCCTCCTACCCGGCCCAAGTCCTGGTTCTTACAGCGCCCGGTGGGCGCTCAGTTTCATGGAGCTGACCGACACCTTCCCGTCGCGGGAGTTGATGACCCGGCGGTATTGCGGGAGGTCCAACGAGCCCACGCGGGCGTATTCGTCGGCGTAGCTTTCGACGTCCTTGAGCGCTCCGTTTTCCGGATCGAAATAAAACACCGAATATTTGCGGGTCAGGTATTTCCCTTCCGGATTTTTCGCGCTTTCCTCCACGTTGATGGTGAAGGCAAAACGCTGTCCCCGCCGGTTGATCTGCTGGATTCTGCCGTCCTTGACCCGGTAAAACGAGCTCATGCCGTCGCCGTTCATGATCACGCTCCGCCCCAGGGGATGGACGCCGTCGTCGCCGAAGGTCAGCTTGTATTTCCCGTCGGATTCGTCGAAAGACCTGGGGCCGCGGTGCATGGCGATGGAGGCGAGGTTCTCGGCGGCGAATGCCTTGAGGTTTTCGTCCTCGATCGAGAGCTCGATTTCCTTGGGCCCCTTGACGGTCGCCGTGCCGCTCTCCTCTTGTCCGTCGATATTGACCGCGATATCGGCGGTGAAACCGTTGAATCCCTTCGGCCATCGGGCGGTGTTTTCGAACACTTCCTTGAGCGTCGCCCGCGCCTGGGGGTCGTCCTCGACAACGGTCTCCACGTCTTTCGCTTTGGTATAGGTAGCCATTTTTCTTGCTCCTTTAATTGGAATGAATTCGGGGTTTTTCCTGAAAACCGCGCGATTTCCCGGAACGGGGAGGAAATATGAGATATGGGTTTAGACGGGGGTTCCGGAAAAAAGATTCCGGGAAATCGTTCTTTCTCCCCGGCTTGGAAACCGGGCGCCCGCGAAGGGGTCTTAGAAAAAGAGTTCGATCTTGGCTTTTTTCCTCAACTCCGCGATGTATTGCTGGACCTTGTCCTTGGCCTTCGCCATGAACAAATGTTCCTGGATGGCCTCTTTTACGTCTTTGAACGGGGCGAATTCGGCGGGACGGGTTTCGTTCAGTTTGACGATGTGATATCCATAGGGCGTTTTCACGACGCCGCTGATTTCTCCCGGTTTGAGTTTCGACACGGCCTCGTCAATCGCCGGATCGAACACTCCCTTGTATATGAAATCGAGGTCGCCGCCCTTGGAGGAACTGCCGGCGTCGTCGGAATATTTCCGGGCCAGTTCCCCAAAGTCCTTTCCGCTTTGGACTTCCTTTAATATGCCGTTGATTTTCCTTTCCGCGTCCTTGTCGTACTTTTCCCTATGCGCTTCCAACTCTTGTTGCGAGTATTTGTCGAAAGCCTCCATCGGATAAAGAGAGGCGAAAATGTGCTGGGCCCGGTAAGCCTCGGGGCGGAAAAAATCTTTCTTGTTGTCTTCGTAGAACAGCTTGACCTCGGCGTCCGGGATATCGATACTCCCTTTGATTTGATCGTCGAGTAGCTTGCGGGCCACCAATTCCACCTCGATGGATTTTTTAAGCTCGGCGGCGGTTATGCTTCGTTCCTTCAAGGCTTCCTGGAATTCCGCTTCCGTGGCGTAGCCGGATTTCATGGCTTCGAACTCCTCGTCGATCTTCTGGGGAGCGGCCTTTTTGTTTTGCGCCAGGCCTTCCTGGTACATCAGTTCGCGCACCACCTCGGAATTGACGATCTCGCGGACGATCTGGGTCTTTTGCTTGACGTCCAAGTCGCCTTTCAAATTTTTCGTCATCCGGGCGAATTCGAATTTGACGAATTTCGAGCTCAAGTCGACTCCATTGACGCGGGCCACGACCTCGGGAATCCTCAGGTCCGCGATTTTGTCGTTGGCAAGGGAATCCGCGAACGCCGTTTCCAAATTTCCGGCGGCGGACAATAACAAGGGGATGGCTAAAATAGCGATCGCTAATATTCTCCTGCGCATTGGGTAAAACTCCATGAATAAGGGGGATTCCAGCGGTTTATATACCAGACTTTATTTGAAAAAGGGAAAATAATTTCTTCCCGGGACCGCGCGAGCGGAGCGTTTCACAAGGTCCATAGGTAGTCGAGCAGGTCTTCGATTTCATCGCCGGACAAAATCACCTGTTTGCCGATCACCGTCGCCATGAAGCTCTCCCTGGGCTTGGGTTTGGACCCTCTGAAATTGAAGTAACGGGCGTCGATGTCCTGGACGTCGGCGTCGCCGGTCCTCCAGACCGCGGCGGGATTTTTGAGCCATCGGGCCGTCCATTCCCGGGAGTGCCGGGCGCTCACGCCCTGGAGCCCCGGGCACATCGGCTTGAACTCCGTTCCCGGCAGGGCGATGTCGTGGCACAGGAGACATTTTTTCTCCTTGAACAGGATTTTGCCGCGGACGGGGTCGCCATGCGCCGGTCCCGGCGGAAAAAACCAGCAGAGCGCCAGGAGGAGGATGGATAGATAAGGAGACATCGCGCGGAAAGGCACGGGTTCGAACGCTCGCAAGGAATTTAAGGAATTAACCCGGACATTGCATGAACGACTGACCTGCGAATGCGCTTCGACTCCTGGGACCGAGGCCCTCCAGACGTTTGAGACAGGAAATGCCCAGGAACAAAAAGCGCCTTGCCTTTGTCCCCCCTTTACAAGGAGAGCTTTGCATAAGTCCGGTTTTTCCTTCTCCCCTCGTGGGAGAAGGCGAGGATGAGGGGGAAATCCGTTTCCTCTTTCCCCTCACCCTGTCCCTCTCCCGCAAGGGGAGAGGGCAAGAAAGCCCATGACCTTGAAAACGGCAATGGGTTATCCGAGATTTCCCCGGCGGATCAAAAAGAAAATCCGGGCACAAGAAATAGTTATGCAACGGTCTCCTTTACAAGGGGGGAGCGATTCCATTCTTTTGCTCGCGCAATATCCGGACTCGGCGGCAATATCCTAAAATACCATTCCCGTTCATGTCGCGCAACCCGGAGGGTAATGTCCGCGTCGCGTTCGTTGACTCGTTGGGCCGGTTATGGGAGAATCGGCCATCGAAACAGGTCCAGTCACGGGCGCCCCGCCGCGTCCTCTACCGACATTCATGAAGCCTTCCCCTCGATACTCGAAATCCGCCCTCCTCGCCGCCTTCTGCATGTTTCTTTCCGGGGCCGCCAGCCTGGTTTACGAACTGGTCTGGATCAAGCGCTTCACCCTGCTGTTTGGCGGGACGCTCTACGCCATCAGCGCCGTCCTGTGCGCTTTCATGGGCGGGCTGGCGTTGGGGGGATGGGCGATCGCGAAATACCTTGAGGGGACGAAGGGACGAAACCCGGACCTCATCCGGATGTATGGAACCGTGGAGGGTTTGATCGGGATATACGCGCTCTTGTTCCCCCTCGGCCTGCAAGCGCTGGAGTCCGTTTACGGTTTCGCGGTCGGGCGGTTCGGCGGCAGTAGCGGCGGCGCGCTTCACTTCGCCGAATTCGTCTTGAGCGCGCTCCTCATGTTGCCCGCGACGTTCCTCATGGGGACCACGCTTCCCCTCGTCGGGAGTTGGTCGGTGGGCGGGCGGGTTTCCAGGATGTTCCCGGACATCTCGTTTTTCTACGGGATCAATACGTCCGGCGCGGTGTTCGGATGCCTGTTCGCGCAGTTTTTCGCGATCGAACGGCTGGGGCTCCAGGGAGTCTCCTGGCTTTCAGCGGGCACGAATGCCGCCGTGTTCCTCGTATGCCGGTTCCTGCCCAACGCGCCGTTGGATCCAACTCCGCCCCGCGCTGACGCCGAGGCGGCCGGCGTGACGCCGGATTCATTATCGTCCCGGCGATCGCGAAGCGTCATCGCCGCGCCGCCTCCGGGCGATTGCCCGGCGCCCAGCCGGCCGCTCGGCATTCTATTGCTGACGATATTCGCCCTTTCCGGGTTCGCGTCCCTGGCCAGCGAAATCCTGTGGACCCGCGTTCTGGTTTTCCCCCTGGGAAGCGCCTTGTATTCGTTCGCGCTGATCCTAGCGACCTTTTTGGCGGGCATCGCCCTGGGCAGTCTCGCCGCGGAAAAACTTCTGGGCAACTCGCGTTGGGTCCTCAAGTTCCTGCTCGTGGAGCTGGCCGTGGCCGCGTTCTGCATCGGCGTCATCCCCGTTTTCGATCTATTGCCCGAATTGACGGCCAGGGCCGACCGCCTGTTCTACGACGAGGCCAATACGTTCCCGCGGACGCTTTCCGTCCGTTCGCTGTTCGCCGTCGCCCTCATGTTCCCGCCGACCGCGGGTTTCGGGATCCTTTTCCCGCTGGCCAACCGGATCAATATTTCCCTGTTCGGCGGCGTGGGCGGGACCCTGGGCGCCAGTTACGCGATAAACACCTTGGGCGCCGTTCTGGGGACCGTCGCCGCGCCGTTTGTCCTGATCCCCGCCCTGGGAATCCGCGGCTCCCTGTTCGCCATCTATTCCGTCCTGGCGGTTTTGTCCTGCGCCGGGCTTTGCTGGCACGTGGGCTGGAAACCCGCCCGGTCCGCCGCCGCCCTCGTCCTTGGCGGGGTCGCGGTGTTCGGCGGCTATGCCTGGTCCCATCCCGGCATCGCCGCGGACCGGATGGGGAAGGGCAATTTCGCGCGGCTGGAAATCGACGTCCCCGCGGACCGGTCGCGCCTGCTCGATTACAAGGAGGGCGACTTCGCCACCCTGGGCGTCGTCGAGGACAAGGAGTCCGGCGCCCGTACGCTCTACGTCAACGGTTTCAGTACCGCCACCGTCTCCCCCGCGTTCGGCGCGAGTTCCTACATGGAGGCGATGGGGTTCGTGCCGATGGCCCTCCATCCCAACCCCAAACGGGCCTTGGTCATTTGTTTCGGCACGGGCAACACCATGGGGACGGCGTCCCTGTTCCCCGGCGTTTTGGTGGACGGGGTGGAAATCGACCGGAACGTGTTGTCGCTCGCCCATTGGTTCTCGCAATGGAACCATGGCGTCCTTCAGCGGCCCAACGCGCGGATGACGGTGCAGGACGGCAGGAGTTTCCTCCGTTGGACCGGCGAGACCTACGATGTCATCACCCTGGAGCCCATGTCCCCCGTGCAGGCGGGGGTGGCGCACCTGTATTCCGAGGAATTCTACCGGCTCGCCGACCGCGCGCTCAACCCCGGGGGGAGCATGATGCAGTGGCTCCCCCTGCACCTGGTCGGGCCGGCGGACGCCCGGGCGATCGTCAAAACGTTCCGGAAGGTTTTCCCGCGCGTCGCGGTCTGGAACAGCTTCCTCACGCGGATCACGCTTCTCGTGGGGTCCCGGGAGCCGATCGTTTTGGACAAAAACCGGTTCGACGCGTTGATGGGGCATGGGGATTTGCGCCGGTCGGCGGAGAAAATGGGGGTCCGCTCGTTTGCGGATTTCGCGGATTTCCATCTCGCCGACGCGGACCGGTTGCAAGAGTTCCTGAAGGACGCCGATGTCGTCACGGACGACCGCCCCATCCTGGAATATTCGCCGGTCTCCTGGCTACCGCCGTTGCAATGGGAAACGGACGAGACGTTCTTGAACATCCTGCGTTTCCGCGCCGATTCCCCGCCGCCGGTCAAGGACCTCTCGCCGGAGGAGAAAGCCGGTTTCGACCGGGAACTGAGATTGCGTTCGGCGCAACGGTTCTCCGTTTTTTCACAACGCTACCATGGACCCGGAGAGGGCGCGTTCGCCGCCAGGGACTACCTGGCGGGGTTGGAGGAAGTCAAAGCCTATCTGGACGCAAATAAAGGTTCTCTCATCAGCCTGGAAGGCGGGCGCTGGGGGACGAAATGATGGAAAAGGGGAAAGCAAAACTTCCTCCTTTAACAAAGTGGGGCGGGAATCCATCCCCCTTTAGCAAAGGGGGACCGAGGGGGATTTGCCTTTTGCCAAAGGGAGGGAGTCAAATCCCCCCCTCCCCCCTTTTCCAAAAGGGGGGGGTGAAAATCCTCCTTTAACAAAGGAGAGCTTTGCATAAGTAATAAAGCCAACTTTAACTCGGCCCAAACACCCTATTATGATGTCGCCCTGAGCTTGTCGAAGGGCGTTGGTCATGCTTCGACTGGCTCAGCATGACATATGCATAGGTCTCTTAACAAAGGGGACGGGGAAGCGAAAATCCCCCTTTAAAATAAGTGGATGGAACTTCCCCCTTTAACAAAGGAGGACCGAGGGGGATTTGGGACCCTCGGAAAAAACCCTTCCTTGGCCCGGAAACGGGGTGTTACAATCAGAGAAAAGCGGCCCCGATCGTTCGTAACGCCGGTTTTTTTTCCCATCGGTAAACGCCATGCCAAAGTTTCAAGAGACATCGAAGTTCGTCCCCCCCCTCGTGGCCGTATTTGTCCTGGCCGCTTTTCTTTTCCTATGGCAGGTCCTCCGCGCGGAAGACCGCGCCCAGGTGCAAGCCAAAATCCAGTTAAAGGCAAAAAACGTAAAAGATGAAATTCAAGGCCGGGTGCATTCCGAGATCAAGGCCCTGGTCCGCATGTCCAAACGGTGGGAAAACGAGGGCCGGACGCCCAGACCGCTTTGGGAGGCGGACGCGAGACTTTACGCCGAGCATAGCCTCATGTATCAGGCCATCGAGTGGGTGGACGCCGACTACCGCGTCCGCTGGATCGAGCCCCTCGAAGGGAACGAGAAGGCCCAGGATTTGGACCTGGCGTTCGAGGAGAACCGGCGGGCGGCGATGGAAAAGGCCCGGAAATACCGCAGGGCGGCGGTCTCCCATGCGGTCGACCTCGTGCAAGGCGGAAAAGGGTTTCTGGGGTTCTCGCCCATATTCCGCGGCGGCGAGTTCGACGGTTTTATCCTGGGCGTCTTCCGGATCGACCACTTGCTGAACGCCATTTTGGAGGAAAGGATTGCCGGCGGAGTTACCGTCGCCCTGTACGACGAGGAGCAAAAAATATATCAAAGCGGCCCCGCCAACGCCCCAATAGAGCGGGCATGGACGCGCGAGACGAACATCGATCTTTACGGAGTCCGCTGGCATCTCCATGTCTGGCCGACTCCCGAATTCCTCAAAGAAGAGAGGTCCGCCCTGCCGGGGACCGTTCTCGTCCTGGGGGCGCTGATTGCCTGCTTCATGGGTTTTTTGGCGCGTCTGGCCCTGAGGGCGCGGCGCTACGGCGCGGAAGTGGCCTTCATCAACATCGAGCTGGAAAAAGAAATCGTCGAGCGCCAACAGGCCGAGCGGCGGTTGCAAGTAAAGTCCGATTACATCCTTTTGCTCCAGAAGATTACGGACTTCGCCAACCAGGAACAAACGGTCGAGGAGATCGTGCAATTCTGTCTGGACAGTATTTGTCAAACCGTCGGCTGGCCCGTGGGGCATGTCTATTTTCTCGACAAAGTCGCGCGCGCGCGATTGATTCCCTCGACGATTTGGCACATCGAGGATTCGGGACGGGTCCAGACTTTCAAGGAAGCGACCGAAAAAACCGATTTCGAATTTGGCGTCGGCATGCCCGGCCGGGTCCTGGCCGGTAAAAAAGCGGTATGGATCATGGACGTGACCCGGGACGGCAACTTTCCGCGGGCCCGGGCGGCGGTGAACGTCGGCGTGCGGGGCGCGTTCGGGTTCCCCATTTTGGTCAACAACGAGGTCATCGCCGTCATGGAGTTCTTCGCGGCGGCCCCCAGGGAGCCGGACGAAAAATTGCTGGAAGTCATGTCGTTGATCGGCGTCCAGGTGGGGCGGGCCATCGAGCGAGGACGGGCCGAAGCCTCGTCAAGGGAAAGCAAGGCGTTCGTCCAGGCCATCGTGACCCACTTGTCGGACGGGGTCGTCGTCATCGACGAGGCGGGGACCGTGACGGAGTTCAATCCCTCGGCGGAGCGCGTGTTCGGTTACCCGGCGGACGAGGTCATCGGGAAAAACGTCAACATGCTGATGCCGGAGCCGTATAGGAGCGAACACGACGGACATCTCAAGCGGTACCTGCAAACCGGGAAATCCAAGGCCATCGGCATGAGCAGGGAACTTGCCGGAATCCGCAAGGACGGCCGGATTTTCCCGCTCGATTTGAGCGTCGCCGAAACCTTTCAGGGGAACCGACGGCTCTTCATAGGGACCCTGCGCGACATCACGGCGCGGAAAGAAATGGAGGGCCGGCTCAAAATGCTGTCCAGCGCCGTGGAACAAAGCCCCAGTTCGATCGTCATGACCGACGCTCAAGGCAAGATCGAATACGTCAACCCCGTCTTCCTCAGGACGACCGGGTACGCCCTGGAGGAGGTCGTCGGGCAGACCCCGCGAGTTATAAAGTCCGGGGTCCATTCCCCCGAATTTTACAACAGCATGTGGGAAACGATCCGCGCGGGAATCCCCTGGCGGGGCGACTTCTGCAACAAGAGGAAGAACGGGGAGCTTTACTGGGCCCTCCAGTCCATTTCGCCCATCAAGGACGCCCTGGGCCGGGTCACGCATTTCGTTTGCGTCACGATCGACGACACCGAGCGGAAAGAGGCCGAAAAGTCCCTCCGCGAAAGCGAGGAGCGGTTACGGAGCATCATCGACAACGCTACCGCGGCGATCTACGTCAAGGACATCCAGGGAAGGTTCCTCCTGGTCAACCGGCGGATGGAGAAACTTGCCGGCCTGACCAGCGAACAAATCCGGGGCAAAACGGACCATGATTTGTTTCCCAAAGAGAACGCCGACCAGTTTACGGCCAATGACAGGACCGTCCTCGACACGGGGCTTCCCCTGGAGATAGAGGAGACCCTTGCGCGCGACGAGGGCTTGCATACGTATATTTCGACCAAGGTCCCCCTGCGCGACTCCGCGGGCAAAATTTACGGGCTGTGCGGGTTGTCCACCGACATCACCCACCGCAAGCTGGCGGAGGAAAATCTGCGCAAATCGAACCTCTTTCTGTCCAGCCTCCTCGACAGCCCCACGGAGACCTCGATTATTTCCACCGATATGGAGGGAACGGTCCTGTACTGGAACAAGGGGGCGGAAAAAATGCTCGGGTACAGGGCCTTGGAAATGATGGGACATAAACATAAAGTAAACATTCTCTACCCGGACGACGAGACCCGGAGAACGGTGCGGGAGGCCTTCTCGTCCATCCTCGGGAACAAGCGGGGGGTCGGTTGCGAAATCCCGGAGTTGACCAAAAGCGGGGAAATAATCTGGGTCAAGCTGACCCTGTCGCCGAAACTCGACGAGTCCGGGAACGTGGCGGGCATTCTGGGGATCGGCGAGAACGTCACCCAGCGGAAGCTGGCGGAGGAAAACCTGCGGGCCAGCGAGGAGAAGTCGCGCCTGATCGTCGATACCGCGTCCGACGCCTTTGTCTCGATCGACGAGGCCGGGGCCATCACCGAATGGAACGCGCAGGCCGAAAAGATCTTCGGCTGGTCCCGGCGGGAGGCGCTGGGAAGAAGCATGGCGGACTTGATCGTTCCCCAAAACCTCCGCGAGGCGCACAGGGCCGGCGTCCGCCGTTTCCTCGAAACCGGCCGGAGCGATATATTGAACCGGAGGGTGGAACTGACCGCCGTCCATCGGGACGGGCGGGAATTTCCGGTGGAGCTTTCCATAACCGGCATGCGGTTCAAGGACAAGTATGCCTTCAACGCTTTCGTGCACGACATCAGCGAGCGCAAGATGATGATGGCCCAGTTGACCCACGCCCAGAAGATGGAGTCCATCGGGCAGTTGTCCGCCGGCATCGCGCACGAGATCAACACGCCGATGCAATACATCGGCGACAACCTGCGCTTCCTCCAGGATTCCTTCAAGGACCTGTTGACGGCCCTGGGCGAATACGGCCGACTGCTGGAAAACGGCAAAAACGGCGCGGTTTCGGGAAAATTGGTCGAAAGCGTGGAAGCCGCGGTGAACGGGGCCGACCTGGACTACCTCGCGGCGGAAATCCCGAAAGCCATCGACCAGTCCCTGGAAGGCGTCGGGCGCGTGACCAAGATCGTGCGGGCGATGAAAGAGTTCTCGCATCCCGGCGACAGCGAGAAGAAGCCCTCCGACATCAACAAAATGCTCGAGACCACGGTCACCGTGTCGCGCAACGAGTGGAAATACGTGTCGAGCGTCGAGATGGACCTCGACCCCGGCCTGCCCATGGTGCCCTGCCTGGCGGACGACATGAACCAGGTCTTCCTGAACGTCATCGTCAACGCCGCGCACGCCATTGGCGACGTGGTGGGCGGGGACGAGGCGAACAAGGGGACCATAACGATCGCCACCCGCCGCGCGGACGGCTGGGCGGAGGTGCGCGTCAAGGACACCGGGACCGGCATCCCCGAGGAGGTCAGGCCGAGGATATTCGACCCCTTCTTCACCACCAAGGAAGTGGGAAAGGGCACGGGACAGGGCCTGTCCATAGTGCACGCGGTGGTGGTCAAAAAACACGGCGGGACGGTGTCGTTCGAGACGGAAATGGGCAAGGGGACGACGTTCGTCATCCGCCTGCCCATTGCGCCGCCGGGGGAAGATTGATCTTCCCCCTTTAGCAAAGGGGGGGCGATCAAAACCTCCCCCTTTAGCAAAGGGGGACCGAGGGGGATTTGCTTTGTGCCAAAGGGAGGGAGTCAAATCCCCCCCTCCCCCCTTTTTCAAAGGGGGGCGATAGGGTTGCCCTTTTTCAAAGGGGGGTGATTGATTCCCCTTTTACAAAGAGGGGGGGGAGAGAATCCATCCCCCTTTAACAAAGGGGGAACGAGGGGGATTTGCTTATGTTGAAATACAATCGCGCCTTGAAACAAAACGCGCGGCGTTTGCGGAAGGAGACGACCGACAGCGAACGAGCGCTCTGGTCCCGGCTACGGCGAAAACAGGTCCATAACGTTCCGTTTTACCGGCAAAAACCCATCGGCGATTACATCGTGGATTTTTATGCGCCGCAAGCGAGGTTGGTCGTGGAAATCGATGGATCGCAACATATGGAGGAAAAGGGCATTCAAAAAGACAAGCAGAGGGACGCATACTTGAAAAGCCAGGGGCTTGATGTCTTGCGTTTTGATAATTTGCAAGTGTTGCGGAAGCTTGACGCGGTGTTGGAGACGATTTTCCGCGCTACGGTGGAGCGGTCGGACGGATAGGGAGTCAAATCCCCCCCTCCCCCCTTTTATAAAGGGGGGCGATCGATTTCCCTTTTGTAAAGGGGGCGATAGGGTTGCCCTTTTTCAAAGGGGGGTGATTGATTCCCCTTTTACAAAGAGGGGGGGGGGGGGGAGCAGAATCCATCCCCCTTTAACAAAGGGGGACCGCGGGGGATTTGCCTCTTTGCCGGAAGGGGAGATTGCATCCTTAATATGAAAAAGCAAATATTATTCGTGGACGACGAAGTAAACGTCCTGGACGGCCTGCGCCGGTTACTTCGCAACTATGCGGGCATGTGGGACCTGTGTTTTGCCGCCAGCGTCAACGAGGCGTTGCGGAAAATCCGGGAGGTCGATTTCGACGTGATCGTCACGGACATAACCATGGCGGGCAAGGATGGGTTCGACCTCTTGCGGACGCTCCGGGAGAGCGAACGGACGCGGGAAATTCCGGTAATCGTCCTGACGGGATTGAACCCGAAAGACCTCAGAGACCAGGCGCTCCGCCTCCAGGCGTTGGACTTCGGCGTGACGGACCTGCTGAGCAAACCGGTGGAGCGGGAGGCGCTTTTCACCCGGATCCGCAACAACCTTCGCCTGAAGTCCTATCAGGACGAGGCCAGGGCCGGTAACGCGAAATTCGAGAAAAAAATCAGGGAACGGACCAAGGCTCTGGCGGAGACCCTCATCGACATCCTCCTGCGTTTCGCCGGCGCGACCGAATACGGGGGGGAAACGTGGGGAAACCGCGGCTTGAAAGTGGGGTGTTACTCCCGCGTCATCGCGGAAACCCTGGGACTGGATGGCGCGTTCGTGGAAACGATTTTTCTTTCCAGCCCCCTTCGCGACATCGGACTGATCGTCGTCCCCGCGAATGTCCTCGCGAATGTCCTCGCGAAAAAAGGCGCTCTGACGCAAGAGGATCGGGACTTGATCCATCGGCACTGCGCCGTTGGACACGCTATTCTCTCGCGAAAGATCGAGGGCGTCGACTTGTTTCACTCGCTTGCCGGGAACCTGGTTGACAGGGGTTACGACCCCGGCAAAAGCTCGATCCTGACCATGGCTTCAACCATCGCCCTGACCCACCACGAGTGGTGGAACGGCGCGGGCTATCCGAACGGCTTGGCGGGGGAGGACATCCCCTTGGAATCCCGGATCGTCGCCGTGGCGGACGCCTTTGACGAATTGACCTCGGACCGGCCTTGCAAAAAGGCCGTTTCTGGAAAGGAGGTCATCGAGTCGATCTTGCGGGTGCGCGGCAAACAGTTCGCTCCCGAGGCGTGCGATGCGCTGGAAAAGTGTTTTCAAAAACTCTGCTCCATTCAAAGCCAGTTTTCCGCTCCGCTCGAAACCGGTCGGACGCGTAGGGAATTGCCAAATCCCCCCAGCCCCCCTTTTCCAAAGGGGGGTCAATGGTAACCGGGGGGACGAAACCTCCCCCTTTAGCAAAGGGGGTCAATGGTAACCGGGGGGACGAAACCTCCCCCTTTAGCAAAGGGGGTCAATGGTAACCGGGGGGACGAAACCTCCCCCTTTAGCAAAGGGGGGTCAATGGTAACCGGGGGGACGAAACCTCCCCCTTTAGCAAAGGGGGACCGAGGGGGATTTGCCTCTTTACCAAAGGGGAGATTGCATCCTTAGTATGAAAAAGCAAATATTATTCGTCGACGACGAACCGAACGTCCTTGACGGCCTGCGCCGGCTTCTCGGCGACTGCCGGGAGACATGGGAGCTTTCTTTCGCGACGAGCGTCGACGAGGCGTTGCGAAAAGCCATGGAAACGGACTTCGACGCGGTCGTCTCCGACGTCAGCATGCCGGTCAAGGACGGGTTCGAATTGTTGCGCGGGATGAAAAAGAACGAACGGACCCGGGAAGTCCCGGTGGTCATGCTGACGGGGTTGAACGAGAGGGAACTCAAGCGCCGGGCGTTGGACCTGGGGGCCGCCGACCTGTTGAACAAACCCGCGGAGCGCGAGGACCTGATCGCCCGCCTCCGGAGCGTTATCCGGCTCAAGTCGTATCAGGACGAGATCAAGGCCCACAACGCCACGCTCGAAAAAAAGGTCAGGGAGCGGACCCGGGACCTTGCGGATTCCCGTCTCGACCTTATATTAAGACTTGCCGGGGTAAACGAATACCGGGACAAGGTGGCGGGCAACCACGGGCTGAAAGTGGGCGCCTACAGCCGGATTACCGCCGAGGCCATGGGCCTGGAAAACCTTTTCGTGGAAAGGCTTTTCCTGGCCAGTCCCCTCCACGACATCGGGTTGCTCGCCGTCCCGGAAAAGGTCCTTTGGAAAAAGGACGTCCTGACGTTCGAGGAATGGGAACTGATGCGGCAACACTGCGTCGCCGGACATACGGTCCTCGGCCGGAGGATTTCGGGCGGCGACATCTTTCACTCGTTTTGGGAAAACGGGTCCAAAAGGGACTATGACCCGAACCGGAACCCGATTTTAAAAATGGCGGCGGCCATCGCCCTGACCCACCACGAGTGGTGGAACGGCAAGGGGTATCCCAACGGCCTGGCGGGGCGGGACATCCCGTTGGAGTCCCGCGTCGTCGCCGCGGCGGACGTGTTCGACGAGTTGACCTCGGACCGCCCTTACAAAAAAGCCTGTTCCGGCCGGGAGGCCCTCGCTACGATACGGAAAGCGGCCGGCGAGCAGTTCGACCCGGACGTTTACGCGGCCTTCGACAATGCCTTCAAGAGGATCGACGCCGCCCGGCAACAATTTTCCCTGGCGGCGGGGACCGTCTCGGGAGGAGGACCCGCATGAAAAGAAAAATCCTGTTCGTGGACGACGAAGTCAACGTTCTCGACGGCCTACGCCGGATGTTGCATCCCCTGCGGCGCGAATGGGACATGGAGTTCGCCAGCAACGCCGGGGAGGCCCTGGCGGCCGTCGAAAAACAATTCCGCGACGCGGTGGTGAGCGACATGCGCATGCCGGGCATGGACGGCGCCCGGCTCCTGGCGGAGGTGAAAAAGCGGAGCCCCGAGACCGTGCGCATCATCCTTTCCGGCCAGGCGGACAAAAAAGCCTTCCTGCGGTCGGCCCTTTCGGCGCACCGGTTCTTGTCCAAGCCGTGCGGCTACGACGCCCTGCGGCTCGCCATCGACCGCGGTTGTTCCCTGCGCGATCTCGTGTCCAGCCCGGCCATCCGGAAACTGGTCATGAGCATGGAGACCGTGCCCTCCCTGCCCCAGTGGTACGGCGAATTGATCGCGGCGCTGGAATCGCCGGACGCCTCCCTGGAGGACGTGGCCGAAATCGTCGGCAAAGACATCGGGATGGCCGCGAAAATCCTGCAACTGTCCAACTCCGCCTATTTCGGGTACCGGGAGCCGGTCGCCGATATCGCCCATGCGACGCAAATCCTGGGGCTGGACGCCATCCAGGCGCTGGCCCTGTCCCTGCACGTCTTCTCGGAGTTCAAGAAAAGGAGGATCGACGGGGTGTCGGTCGACGACATCTGGGAGCACAGCCTGACCGTCGGGGAGTTCGCCCGGCGGATCGCGCGGGCGGAAAAGGCGGGACCGGAGGCGGTCAACCAGGCATTCGTCGCCGGGTTGCTTCACGACGTGGGGATATTGGCTTTCGCGGTCAACCTGCCGGAGGAATACGAAAAAGTCCTGGCCCGGGCCAAGGCCGAAAAGACCGGCCATTGGCGGGCCGAGGCCGAGGCCTTTGGCGCGAGCCACGCGGAGATGGGGGCGTATCTCATGGGGCTATGGGGGTTGCCCGACGACGTGGTGGAGGCCATCGCCTACCACCATCGGCCCTCGCTCTGCCCGGAGCGGTCGCTCTCCCCGCTTGCGTTCGTGCACGTCGCGGACGTCCTCGAACACGAGGCGCGGGGTTGCGCGGGGCGCTGGTCGGCGCCGGAGCCCGACGCCGACTACTTGCGGGAACTCGGCGTGGCGGACCGGTTGCCCGCTTGGCTGGACGCCTGTTTGAAGAGCGACCCGGCATGAAGAAACGGATCCTCTTCGTCGACGACGACCGCAATCTGCTGGACGCCATCCGGCGGAAGATGCGCGCCCTGGGCAACGACTGGGAAGCGGTCTATCTCTCCGACCCCGCGGAGGCCCTCGACGCGATAAAGCGCCTTGGACCGGCGGCGCTCGTCACCGACTGGAACATGCCGGGGACGGACGGCATCCGGCTGTGCCGGACCGTCCGCGACTTGAACAAGGACGGCGAGAGCGGCTATTGCTATGTCATCCTGCTCACGGGCGAGACCGAGACCGAAAAGATCGTGGAGGCCCTGGAAAACGGGGCGGACGATTTCGTCTCGAAACCGTTCGACACGCGGGAACTGGTGGCGCGCATCCGGGCCGGGGCCAGGATCGTCGAGCTGGAAAACGGCCTGCGCGCGGCGAACAAACGCCTGGAGACGCTGGCCTTCACCGACCCGCTCACCGGCCTGTTCAACCGCCGCAAGGGAATGGAGGTCCTGGAAAACGAGATGGCCCGCGCGCAACGGAAAAAGGGGGCCCTGTCGGCGATCATGGCGGACGTGGACCATTTCAAGTCCGTCAACGATTCGCGCGGCCACCGGGCCGGGGACGAGGTCTTGAGGGAAATCGCCCGGCGGTTGAGGCAGACGGTCAGAAAGTACGACACGCTGGTCCGTTGGGGCGGCGAGGAGGTCCTCGTCGTTTGCCCGGACACGGGGGCCCGCGAGGTCGAGACCGTCGCGGAGCGTTTCCGCCGGGCCGTCGCCTCGCGCCCGGTCGAGATCGAGGGCCAACCAGCCCTGGAGGTCACGGCGAGCTTCGGCGCGGCGACCGCCTCGGACGGGGACCTCGCGGGCGTCGAGCGCCTGATCGAGCGCGCCGACGAGGCCCTCTACCGGGCGAAAAACTCCGGACGGAATTGCGTCAAATTGGAAATGGGGAGTGGCGATGAAAACGACTCCGCATAGAATTTTGATCGTCGACGACGAAGTCAACCTCCTCGACGCGCTATCGAGGATCTTTAAGATGGAAGGCTACGAGGTCATAACGTCCCAAAACGCGTTGGAGGCGATCGATCTCCTTAAAAAGGGCCAACCGGTTTCATTGATACTCTCGGACCAGAAAATGCCGGGCATGGAAGGGGTCCGGTTCCTGGAAACGGTAAAGGAGATCTCCCCGCTGTCCACCCGCGTCATCATGACCGGTCTTCAGGATGCCGCGCTGATGGAGCGTTCGACAAGCCAGGCCGGGGTCTTCAGGTTTCTGACCAAACCCGTCGATCTGGACGCGCTTTTGGAGGTGGTGGCGTTGGGCGTCCAGCGTTATGAAACCCTGCGGGACGGGACCCATGAGGATTGAATCGGGGACGAATTGCTTCTGAAGCTTTCGAATGAATGGAAGTTCCATTGTAAAATCCCCCCCTCCCCCCTTTTGCAAAGGGGGGCGATTGGTTCCCCCTTAACAAAGGGAAGCGGGGGAGAACAAGACCTCCCCCTTTGAAAAAGGGGGACGGAGGGGGATTTGCCTTTCCCCCTTGCAAAGGAGAGCTTTGCATGACCCTGCTTGTGAAGTCCAAATGGACTCGTCTGTATGAAAACCAGAATACTGATCGTTGACGACGATTCGAACATCCTCGACGGGTACAAACGGCATTTGCGCATGCATTTCGATGTGGATTCCGCCCCGAGCGGAGAAGCGGCGCTCGAACGCCTGGACCGGCGGAACCCTTACGCGGTGGTCGTCTCGGACATGAGCATGCCGGGCATGGGAGGTATTCAATTCCTCGCCAGGGCCAGGGAAATCGCTCCCGAAACCGTCCGTATCATGCTGACGGGTTACGCCAGTCAAAATACGGCCATCGAGGCGGTCAACGAAGGGAATATCTTCAGGTTCCTCACCAAGCCCTGTCCGCCGGATGTCCTGGTCAAGACGCTGAACGCGGGCGTCGAGCAGTTCAGGCTGATCACCGCCGAGCGCGAACTCCTCGAGAAAACGTTGAGCGGAAGCATCAAGGTGTTGATGGAGATCCTTTCCATCCTCGACCCCGATTTATTCGGCAGGGTCCTGCGGCTCAAGGAGTTGGTGCAAACGCTGGCCAGGACCTTGAACGTTTCCTCTTCGTGGGACATCGAGTCGGCCGCCTTGCTTTCGCGGGTCGGCCATGTCGGAATTCCGCCAGAGGTCTCGGCGAAAAGCCGCAAGGGGGAGGCGATGTCCCACGACGAAAAGGAAATGCTGGCCCGCGTGCCGGAGATGGGACGGCATCTGCTGTCCAACATCCCCCGGCTGGAGACGGTCTCGAGGATCGTCCTCTATCAGGACAAAAGGTTTGACGGTTCCGGGTTTCCAAGCGATTCGGTGGCTGGGGACAAGATCCCGCTGGGCGCTCGAATACTAAAACCGCTTGCGGACCTGCTCGAGATCGAGAGCGATGGGACTTCGCGCAGTATGGCGTTTAAACAATTGCTCAGCAGGAAGGGCTGGTACGACCCGGACGTGGTCCAAAAAATATCCCAGTGTCTTTTGGACGAAAAGGACCAGGAAATCGTCAAAGGGAGGGATTTTATCTCGATCCCGTTCGAGGAATTGCGCCCCGGGCATGTCCTTGTGTCCAATGTCGAAACCAGCGAGGGGATGTTGCTCCTTGCGGCGGGACGGAAACTGTCCCCGGCGCATTTGGAGCGCTTGCGAAACTACGCCAAACTGGCGGCCATCAAGGAGCCTATCCAGGTCGAGGAGGCGGTCTCGGACCTGGGAGAATGAAATAAGGGCGCCTAACAAAATGAAGTATTCCATAACTTCCTCCCCCTTGAAGGGGAAGGTCGGGTGGGGGTGAAAAGCCGGGCAAGCGCCCGGAGGCAATGCGGCGATGACGCTGACGCGATCGCCAAAATGCGAATCCCCCCGGCCCCCTTTGCAAGGGGGAGCTACATCCCGCCTCGGCGTCAGCCTGAGGCGGCATCGGATCCAGCGTTCACGCTGGTCACCCTCCCCCAGCCCCCTCCCTCAAGGAAGGGG
>JACQQK010000164.1 GCA_016207065.1 Nitrospinota bacterium | reverse complement strand
GGAGGCGTCGTTGAGGCGCAGTTTCTTCAGGGCGTCCCGCAGGGGCTCGTACTGGTCGCCGTTGATGGGATAAAGGCCGCTGAACACCATCGGCTTCACCTCCTTGTAACCGGGAAGCGGATGGGCCGTGGGGCGTCCCGATTCCGTGACCGTGTCGCCGATCTTGGAGTGGTCGAGGTCCTTGATGGCGGCCGTCAAATAACCCACCTCCCCGGCGCGCAAGCGCTCCAGGGGCCTGGGGACGGGGGTGAACGCGCCGAGCTCCTCCACCTCGAATTCGCCGCCGGTCGCCATCATCCGTATCCGGGCCCCCACCTTGAGGACGCCGTCTATGACCCGGACGAGGACCACGACGCCCTTATACGAGTCGTACCAGGCGTCGAACAGCAAACATTTGAGCGGTTTGCTTTCGTCTCCGGCGGGGGACGGGACCAGCCGGACCGCCGATTCCATGATCTCCTCGATGCCAATGCCCTCCTTGGCGCTCGCCAGGACGGCGTCGCCGGAGTCGATCTGGAGGACGTCCTCCAACTGTTCCTTCACGAACTCCGGGTTGGCGCTGGGGAGGTCGATCTTGTTGATGACCGGGACGATGGCGAGGTTGTGTTGCATTGCCAGGTTGAGGTTGGCGATCGTCTGGGCCTGGATCCCCTGGCTGGCGTCGATGACCAGCAGGACCCCCTCGCAGGCCGCCAGGCTCCGGCTGACCTCGTAGGTGAAATCGACGTGGCCCGGGGTGTCGATGATGTTGAACAAATACCGTTCGCCCGATTTGCTGACGTAATTCAGGCGGACCGTCTGCGCCTTGATGGTGATGCCGCGCTCGCGCTCCAAGTCCATGTTGTCCAGCACCTGGTCCTTCATCGCCCTTTTATCCAGCGCCCCGGTGTGCAAAATGAGCTTGTCCGCCAACGTCGACTTGCCGTGGTCGATATGCGCGATGATCGAAAAGTTACGGATGTTTTTCTGGTTCATTTTTTTTATTTCACGCGATCCAAGTGATTGTTGCGATGGTTTCGAGCCTTCCGCCGGGGGAGCCGTTTTACGATCGTGGGTCTGCTGGGTCTGCAAGGCGTTCGGAACGTTCTTTTCGGCGGGGAGTCGTTTCCGGGAACGGGTCCCGGTTTTTATTTCATGCCTTGTTATATACCGCCGACTCGCTACGGATGGGAAGGGGGACCGACCGGTCCAAACGGGCCAGATATTCCCGCCATTCCTTGAACCGGACCTTGATCGTTTCGTAGTCCCGGTCGTTGTCGATGTCCAGGGCCGCCCCGGGGAAGGGCGTTTCAAGCCCCACGAACCGGGTTTTCATGATCCTGGAAATGCATTGCTCGAACTCCCGCTTCGGCGTCCAGTCGCGGAAGTAGTCGACCATGGGCCTCATGCCGAGACTGGCGAACAGGAGACACGCCTCCAGCCCGATGTAGTATTTGAACCGCTCCAGCCGGTCCTTTCCGATCAATTTCAAGCCGAAGAGGATCACGTTCTTGATGTTTCTCTGGTAACGGTACTGATACATGTCCCGGATGTATTCCCGGTTCAAAATCCTCAGGGGCTTGACCAGATGAAGGTTATTGATCCGGCAACTCTTTTCCTTGAGGTGCAAATAGGCCATTTTGATCCCGGGACGGTTGTCCCGGGGGTAAAAATATTCCAGGTTCCGCTCGGAGACCAAACCGAGGACGTGGTCGTAGTTTTCCAGGTCGCAGTTCGCGATGAAATAGTCCACCTCATCGGGGGCGATCAGCGGCGCGTCGCAGGGGACGATCAATACCGCCGTGTCTTTATGCTCGGAGTTCGCCAGGTCCGGCGGATTTCCTTCGTTGGGGAGGGTTTTCAAAAACGTGCGCCAGATGTTTTCGTACAGGTTGTCTCTTTGTTGGACAACGTAAATCCGTTTGGGGTAATTCAGGTCTATATTGGCTTCGTCCAGGGTCTGTTGAAGCCGGTCTTTCAGGCCGACGATGTAGATGTCCTTGATGGATTCGACCTGCTGGAGGGTCTCCACCACGTAATTGACGATGCATTTGCCCTCCAGTTTGAGGAAAGCCTTGTGCCGGTGATACACCTTGTAGCTGGATTCTCCCTCTCCGGCGACAAGGATGGCGTCGAATTTTTTTGGCGTTGGTTTCGAGTTCATGACGGTTTCCGAAGAAGCCTTATATCACATCGGCGGAAATTTTTCGACCGAAACCGGACGAAGGTCCGTTTGCGGGCGGATGGCGATTTTGACCTTGCCATATCGCGAAAATTCCGATATACAACTGCCTTGTCGCTCATCGCTTCCAGGCTTCCAGAATACCAGATTTTTAGCCATGTCACAAAACCCGCCTTTGAAAACCACGCCCCTTTGCAAGGCACATGAAGCATTGGGAGCCCGGATGGTCCCCTTCGCCGGTTGGTACATGCCGATCCAGTACGCCGGGGTCGTCCAGGAACATTTGTGCGTCCGCGACGGCGTAGGGATATTCGACGTCAGCCATATGGGAGAAATCGACATCTCCGGCAAGGACGCGAAAAAATTCCTGCAAACGCTCGTGACTAACGACGTGGACAAGCTATCCGACCGGGCCATCCTGTACGCGTTGATGTGTTACGAGAATGGCGGAGTGGTGGACGACCTGCTAGTGCACCGGTTGGCGGAAGACCATTATTTTCTGTGCGTTAACGCGTCCAATGCGGACAAGGACTACCAATGGGTTTTGGACCGGGCGCGTTCTTTCCAGGTGGAGGCGCGTAACATCAGCGCCGAAACCGTCCAACTGGCCCTCCAGGGTAAACACTCGGAACCGTTGCTTCAAAGATTGAGCGATGTGGCGCTGGACGATATTAAATATTACCATTTTAAAACGGGCAAAATCCACAATATTGATTGTATAATCGCGCGCACGGGTTACACCGGCGAGGACGGTTTTGAAATCTATTTCAACGCGGAACACGCGGAACGGGTTTTCGGAAAAATCATCGAGGAAGGCCGGGATTTCGGCCTTCAGCCCATCGGATTGGGGGCGCGGGACACCCTGCGGCTGGAAATGGGATACGCCCTCTACGGCAATGAAATCGGCGCCGCTTCCTCCCCTCTGGAAGCCGGGTTGGGGTGGGTGATCAAACTGCAAAAACAGGCGGAGTTCGCCGGCCGGGAAGCCCTGCGGCGCCAGAAGGAATCGGGACTGAAACGCAAACTGGCCGGGATCAAACTCCTGGACCGAGGCGTGCCGCGGTCCCATTACCGCGTACTGCGCGAAGGCCATCCGGTGGGCGAGATAACCAGCGGGACCTTTTCGCCTTCCTTGAATTGCGGCATCGCGATGTGTTATGTGTCCTCGGAATGCGCGGAAAAAGGGACCCGGTTGGAAGTCGAGATCCGGAGCCAGCGCGTTCCGGCGGAGGTCGTGCCGTTGCCTTTCGTTCCCAGCCGGGTGAAAAAATAGGTTTTTCGTTGCCAGTCGCGAATTTGCTCCGGGTTGGCGGAATCGCCCGGCGCGTTAAATTTTAAATCCATCATACAGGGAGGAACCATGGAGGTCCCCAAAGATCTTCTATACACCGAGGAACACGAGTGGATCCGGGTCAAGGGAAACAAGGGGGTGATCGGCATCACCCATTTCGCCCAGGACCAGCTCGGCGACGTGGTTTTCGTGGAACTGCCGCAAAAGGGCGCAACCGTTTCCCAGAGTAAAACCTTTGGCGTGGTGGAGTCGGTCAAAACCGTGTCCGACCTTTACGGCCCCGTCGGCGGCGCCGTGACCGCGGTCAACCAGGAGTTGGAAAGCCATCCCGAACAGGTCAACAGCGACCCCTACGGGAAAGGATGGATGATCGAGGTCGAAATTTCCTCCGCCAAGGAACTGGAAAATCTCCTGTCCCCGGAAAAGTACGCCGAACGGATCAAGGAAGAAACTCACTAACAGAGCCGCCCTATCCCGCCCATGCGTTACATCCCTCATACGGAACAGGACATCAAGGAAATGCTCGCCCGTATCGGCGTCAAGTCGATCGGCGAGGTGTTCGACAGCATCCCCAAGGCCCTGCGGCTGGAAAAACCGCTGGACCTGCCCGCGCCGCTGGCCGAGAGCGAACTGCTCTCCCTGATGAAGCGCATGGGCGCCCACAACCCCAACCCGGACGAGTACGCCCAGTTCCAGGGGGCGGGGGCCTACCGGCATTTCATCCCCGCGCTGGTGAACCACCTGGCGTCGCGCGGCGAATTTTCCACCTGCTACACCCCGTACCAGCCGGAGGTGAGCCAGGGCACGCTCCAGGCCATATTCGAATTCCAAAGCATGATCTGCATGCTGACCGGCATGGAGGTCGCCAACGCCTCCATGTACGACGGCGCCTCGGCCCTGGCCGAGGCGGTCCTCATGGCGGCCCGCGTCGCCGGCAGGGAGGAAATCCTGGTCTCGCGCGCCGTCCATCCCGAATACCGCCAGACCGCGCGGACCTACGTCCAGGGCAACGGGGTCAGGCTCGTGGAAGTCCCGTTCGGGGCCGACGGCCGGACCGACGTCGATTTCATCCTGGACAACCTGGGCGAGAGGACCGCCGCCGTGGCGATCCAGAGCCCCAACTTTTTCGGCGCGGTCGAGCCGTATTCCGGATTGGCGGAGCGCCTGCGCGAACGCGGCGTCCTATTGATCGTGGTCGTCGCCGAGGCGCTCTCGCTGGGGATCCTCAAGTCTCCCGGCGAAAGAGGCGCGGACATCGTCGTCGGCGAGGGGCAGTCCCTCGGACTCCCGGTGTCCTACGGCGGGCCGTACCTGGGATTTTTCGCCGTCCGCGAGAAGCAGTTCCGGCAGATGCCCGGCAGGCTGGTCGGCGAGACCGTCGATACCCATGGCAACCGCGCCTTCGTCCTCACCCTGAGCGCCCGCGAGCAACACATCCGGCGCGAGAAAGCCACGTCCAACATCTGCACCAACGAGGGACTGTGCGCGCTGATCGCGACCATTTACCTCGCCGCCATGGGCAAACAGGGACTGCGGGAAACGGCCGTCCAAAACCTGCGCAAGGCCGACTACCTGAAAAACAAACTGGCGAAACTCAAAAACCATGCCATCCGGTTTTCCGGCGAAACGTTCAACGAATTCGTCCTCGATTGCCCCATCCCCGCCCAGACCGTGCAAGAGAAACTCCTGCGGGACAAAATCGTCGCCGGGGTCCCGCTCGCGCGGTTTTATCCCGAAATGCCCAACTCCCTCCTCCTGTGCGTTACCGAGACCAACACCGCGGACGAAATGGACCGCCTCGCCGAAAAGCTGGCGGACTTGGCGTGATCGGGGAATTCCTCAAACCGCGTACCTCTTGGAAATCCGGGGATCGGTTGCCGCAAGGCTTGCGGATTTTCTTTCGCGGCCTATTTTATAAGTATATAGGAACCGGGAGAGAGGGAAAAATCATGCCAACGACAAGACTGAAGGAGTTTTTGGAGCGCAACCACGTTCAGTACGTCACCCTGTTTCATTCGCCCGCCTACACCGCGCAGGAAATCGCCAAGGCGGCCCATATTTCCGGCAAAGCGATGGTCAAGACCGTGATGATCAAAGTCGACGGTCAAATGGCGATGGCGGTATTGCCCGCCCACCACAAGGTGGATTTGGAGGCCCTGAGAGAAGCGGCGGGGGCCGGGAAAGTCGCCCTGGCAAGCGAACAGGAGTTCAAGAGCAGGTTCCCCGACTGCGAGGCGGGAGCCATGCCGCCCTTCGGCAACCTTTACGACATGGACGTTTACGTGGACGAAGCGCTGACGGAAGACGAGGAGATCGGGTTCAACGCCGGGAGTCATTCGGAAATCTTGAAAATGGCTTATGGGGATTTCGAAAAGCTCGTGAAGCCGAGACACGTCAGGTTCTACAATTGAAACAAAACATGGCGTCTCGATTCCGGCTGGGAAACGTCTCGCCAAATGACGGCGAGGCAAGTATTTCAATCGGTTCCCCACGCGCGAGGGGGGTAAGTGCGCAACCCCGGCATCGGGGAGCGCCAAGGAGCTGTCCGCCTTGTTTTTCAAGCCGCAAAGGGCCATTCGCGTTTTGCGACGGGATCCGTCATCGGTAATTTGTCATCCCTGAAAAAACGTAAAACCCTTGTAGGATATGGGTAAAGCGTGTGTTTGCGTGTGTTAGAATTGCCGGGAATTGAGAAGAAACGCTCAAAACCTGGAGGATTTATGCAGGCCAAGGCGCGAGATCGGCAACAGGAAATATTTAAGACACGTCTGGATCGAATCTGGTGAGATCGGCGAAGGCGGGGGGGGGGGGCTGGAGCTTCGGCGGAGCTACACGCGGTCGGCGAAACGGTCGTTGGCGATGCAAGGGCGCTACGCGTACGCTCGGCAGATGAGGCGGGCGAGAAAAGAGATCCGGAAACCGAGGATGTATTTGGGGCGCGTGACGCGCGACATTGGCCGGAAGAGCTCGGGCAACGAAGCTGGCGCCGAACGGCGGGCGGGATTCGAGGCGAAAGAGCTTTTTGTGGACCGGGGATATCGCGGCCACGATTGCGAGGGCAACGTCTTGGCGCTGGTGGCGAGACAAGGGATGTCGAAGGTCAAGGGCTCGTTACGCAAATGGTTG
>JACQQK010000163.1 GCA_016207065.1 Nitrospinota bacterium | reverse complement strand
TCTTCCAGCGAGAGCTGTTCGTATTTTGTTCCCATGGCAACACCCTCCTGTCATCATGGTGTTGCACTTGGTTTGTGAATTCAAGGAATCCAGTATTTTCAAGGAGCCTCTGGATGCCCGCTTTCGCGGGCATGACGATTTTTGGGCAAAAAGGGACCTTTTTAGCAACCTGTTAGCGCTGAAACCCACTTTGGACGCACCCGAGCCATGGCCGACGCGCGCGCCGTTTTCCTGAAAAGAATTTCCGTCATCCTGGCCGGGATCGCCGTTTTCGCGGCCTTGGCCCTCATGCCCGCCCCGGAGGGCATGACGGCGGAGGCCCAGCGCATGCTGGCGGTCGCCGCCCTGATGGCGGTCTGGTGGATCGGCGAGGGGGTCCCCATCGCCGTCGCCGCGCTCCTGCCCCTGGCCCTGTTTCCCATCCTCGGCATCATGCCCAGCAAGGAGACGGCCCCGCATTACGCCAACCATCTCATCTTCCTTTTCCTGGGCGGGTTCATGATCGCCCTGGCCATGGAAAAGTGGAACTTCCACAAACGGCTGGCGTTGACGATCATTTCCGTGATCGGCAACTCTCTCGGCCATATCGTGCTCGGCTTCATGGTCGCCACCGCGTTCATTTCCATGTGGATCTCCAACACGGCGACCGCCATGATGATGTTGCCCGTGGCCATGGCCGTGGTCCGCCAGGTCGCCTCGCAAGGGTCCCTCCATGGGAAAAGGGATCCGGAAACCGAGAAAACCATTCTGTACGGCCTGGGACCGGTGTTGATGCTGGCGATCGCCTATTCGGCGAGCATCGGCGGCATCGGCACGTTGATCGGCACTCCGCCCAACATCGTGTTCGCCGGGTTTTACAAGAAACTGTTTCCCGGGAACCCGGAAATCACGTTTCTGCAGTGGATGGTCCTGGCAATGCCGATCGTCGTCGCGCTCCTGCCCGTCGCGTGGGTCTACCTGTGCCGGTTTGTCTCGACCATCCCCTTGGACAAGATCGAGTTTGGCGATAAAGATTCGGACATCATCCGGAAAGAATTAACGGCGCTCGGCCCCATGAGCCGGGCCGAAAAATTCATCGCCGTCGCCTTCGCGTCCGCCGCGTTCCTGTGGATCTTCAGGGAACCCCTCCCCATTGGATGGCTGACGGTCCCCGGCTGGTCCTCCCTGTTTCCGCACCCCGCTTTTTTGCACGACGCGACCGTCGCCATGTTCGTGGGGACCCTGTTGATGGTCGTCCCCCTGGACATCGACGAAGGCGTCGAGCATAAAGGGAAAAAAGAACATTTCGTGCTGGACTGGGAGACGGTGGAGTCGGGCGTCCCCTGGGGCGTCCTCCTGCTCTTTGGCGGCGGGTTCGCGTTGGCGGCGGGGATCGAAAAGACGGGCCTGGACCATTGGATCGGCCGGCAACTCGCCGGAGCCGGGCATCTCCCCTTGCCGGCCATCATGCTGATCGTTTGCCTCGCCGTCGCGGCCCTCACGGAAGTCACGTCGAACACCGCCACGGCGACCATGATCCTCCCCATCATGGGCTCGTTGGCCGAGGGGATCGGCGTACATCCCCTTTACCTGATGGTCCCGGCGGCCCTGTCGTCCTCGTTCGCTTTCATGTTGCCCGTGTCCACGCCCCCCAACGCCATCGTTTTCGCCAGCGGCTGGCTGACGGTCCCGCGAATGGCCAAGGCCGGGTTGGCGCTCAACCTCATCGGGGCTTTTTTGATCGCGGGCGCGGTCTACGCCATCGTCGGCGCCGTCTTCCTCGGCTGAGTCGCGGATTGACGTTTAGGAATTTTGCGCGCCGGACCTTTCCGGGACCGCCCAGTATTTGAGGAGCAAGGCGGCCAGGGCGGCGCAGGTAGCGGAGAACCCGAACGCGGAGAGAGGATTGAACGTCTGCCACAACCAGCCGAATACCATGGAGGCGGGGAGGAGCGCCAGACCGGAGACCACGTTAAACCATCCGTAGGCTGTCCCCAGCCTGTCCTGGGGCGCCAGGTCGGCGACCAGGGCCTTTTCGGCCCCCTCCGTCGCGGCCATGAACAGCCCATAAAAGGCAAACGAGGGCCACAGCCAATAGGGGTTTTCGCCGTTAAGGCCCAGGAACAGGTAGAACAGGGCATAACAGCTCCACCCGCCCAAGATGACCTTGGTCCTGCCGATCCGGTCGGACAGGGCGGACAAATGAGTGGAAAACGACATGGCGACAAGCGATACCAGCGCCCAGAGCAGGGGCGTCTGGTACTCGGGCAGGCCCATCTCCCTGGCGCGGAGAAGCAGAAACATGTTGGAGGAGTTGCCCAGGGCAAACAACGCCAACGTCGCCAGATAGCGTTTGAAGGCGGGCGGAAAATCGCGCAGGTCCCAGGTAAAAGGCGCGCCCTGCGCCTGCGGTTCGCGCTCGGGTTCGCGGACGAGCAGGGAAAAGATCACCGCCAGGGCTCCCGGCGCCGCAGACCACAGCAAGACCTCGCGGACCGTCATCCCCCCGGCCAGCAACCCGGCCGCCATGACCGGGCCGACCACTGCCCCGGCGTGGTCCATGGCCCGGTGGAACCCGAAGGCCAGCCCGCGTTGCTCCTTGACGACGGCCGACGCCAGCATGGCGTCGCGCGGCGAGGTGCGCAATCCCTTGCCGACCCGGTCGGCGAACCGCAAGACCAGCGCCATCGGCCAGGAGGAAATCAGCCCCAGCAAGGGGCGCGACAGCGACGGCAGAACGTAACCGCACACCACCCAGCCCTTTTTCGCGCGGGTCTTGTCGGCCATGACTCCGGAAAACAGTTTCAGGAGATTGCCGCTTGCCTCCGATATCCCCTCGATGATCCCCAGGGCCTTGGGCCCCGCCATCAACACCGAGGTCAGGTACAACGGCACCAGCGGGTAGATCAGGTCGCTGGCGGCGTCGTTGAAGAAACTCACCAACCCCAGCAACAGGACGACCGGCGGAAGATTGAGGATGGTTTTCAGCATAGGGGTCGATTGCCCATCGGGTCATTCCAGTGAAATAAACCGGCAATAAAAAGTTCCTTTATTTATCCCCCCTTGCAAAAAAGGGGGACTGAGGAGGATTTGAAAACCATTTCTCACGCAAAGCCGCGAAGCCGCCAAGTTTTTTTCTTTGCGCCTTGGCGTCTTGGCGTGATCCTGATTTCCTTCATTCTCTCCTCGTCACTCCGGCGAAAGCCGGAGTCCAGTTTCTCAGAATTGCCGCATCGGCTGGCGGAAACCCTCTGGATCCCGGCTTGCGCCGGGATGACGGTAAAAGAACGCCGGGAAAGGCGGTAAGGGGGTAAAGGCGCAGGGTGTAATTAGTTACTGGGCGCAACGAAAACCGATAAAATTGACGTGTTCGCTTGGCCTATTGTTGCCGCGAAAGGCCGGACGCGCACTATACGGAACAGAGTCCCACGACCCGCCGCGAATAACTATGTTGCCGTATTCGCCGTAATCGCTCACCGTCCACTCCCACACGTTGCCCACCATGTCGTACAACCCGTACTGGTTTGGCTTCTTTTCTCCCACGGGGTGGGTTGTACCGTCGCTATTTCCTGACCACCATCCATAAGTGTTGTCCAGTTCGTCACCCCAATGATACTTTGTCGTCGTTCCGCCTCGTGCCGCCTTCTCCCATTCCCATTCCGTCGGCAGGCGTTTCCCAACCTTTTTGCAATACGCTTCCGCCCCATGCCATGTAACGCTCTCCGCGGGTAGGTTGCCTCCCTTGAAATGCGATGGATTATTACCCATCACCCGCTCGAACTCCGCCTGCGTCACCTCATACTTGTCCATCTTAAATGTCCCTATATCCAGCTCGAGTACCGGATTATCTTTCTCGCCTTGCAAGCCCGCATAAAACGTGCCGCCCGGTATCGTTACCATCCCCGCCGGGCCGGGAGATGGTTTCGGCTCCGCCTTGGGCGGTTCCAGGCGCGCCAGCTGTTCCCGCTCCGCCTCCAGTTTCCGCCGTTCCTCCGCCAGTTTTTTCTCGGCCTCCAGCAGTTTGCGCTTCTCCTCCACCCGCAACCGTTCCGTCTCCACTTTTTGACGTTCCAACTCCAGATCGGCGCTCTTCCGGGGCGCGCCGATACTGCCCAGCGAAAACACAAAGTCCCCCTCGTCCAGATGCGGGTCGCGGATCTTGCCGTACTGGGGATGCTGGGTCCCCTTCGAATAGTTCACCACGGTCTTTTGCAAAAACTCGCCCAACTCCATGCCCGTAACGTAACCGTCGCCGTCGGCGTCCGCCTTGCCCCGCAATCCGGCGATGAACTGGCCGCGGAACACGCTCTCGTCCGATACCGTCTCGTTCGCGCCGCCCGCCGTGATGAACTGCCGCACCGGTTTGCTGGTCTTGTATCCGATGTTCTCCGGCACGGCGCGCGACGTGGCGAAGATCGCCCCGGAAAAACAACTGTCGAACATAAACAACGCGTGCTTCGCCTGGATGTTTCTGGCGTACACTTCGATCTGTTGCATGGACAGCGCCCTCGCCAGGAAGCCCGACGGGTCCCGGTTCGGATTGGGCGCGTCCCGGGGGACGATGTAACCCATCTCGGCGCCGTAGGCAAGTTTCATCGTATGACCGTGCCCGGCGAAATAGAACAACAGGCGGTTGTCGGGCTCCTGCCCGTACCGGTTGATGAAGTCGTCGAACGCCCTCAACAACGCCGCCCGGTCCGGGTCTGGAACGACGGTCACGTCAAAACCCTGTTGTTCCAGCGACTGCCGGACCAGTTGCGCGTCCTTCAGCGCCCCCGGCAACTGCGGCCAGCCTTCCGTATAGGCGCTCACCCCGATCACCAGGGCGTGGCTTTCCTTGTAAAGCATGACCTCCTTGCCGGCCATGTCCTTGACCGGCACCGGCACGATGCCGCGCCCGGCGGTTGCCGCCAAAACCGGCGCGAGCAAAAGCACGGCGGCAACGAGAAAAACAAAAAAAACGGTCCGATGAAAACGCGCGTCTTTTTTCATAAGCACAATGCCCCTGTTTTCGTTTTTTCTTTACCCCGCGCCTTTGCGCGCTAACGTGGAAGCGTCATTGCGAGGCTCCGCCGAAGCAATCCAGTAAATCTGGATCGCCACGCCGCCTGCGTCGGCTCGCGATGACGGGGCAACACCCTCCGGCCCCTCCTTGGCAAAGAGGGGGGATTTTCTTCCTCCTTTGAAAAAGGGGGACTGAGGGGGATTTAAAAACCATTTCTCACGCAAAGGCGCGAAGCCTCCAAGTTTTTTTTTCTTTGCGCCTTGGCGTCTTGGCGCGATCCTAATTTTCCAAAAAAGGCGATACGCCGCCGCGTCAGCGGTCCTTGAAGTTGGGGACCCGCTTTTCCAGAAAAGCCTTGATCCCTTCCCTGGCGTCCTCGGTGCGAAACAATTCCCCGAAAACCCGGGACTCCCGCTGGAGCCTTTCCGTCCTCGATCCCTCCGACAGGACCGTGTCCAGAACGGCGGCGACCGCGCGCGCGCCCTTGCCCTGGATCTGCCGGGCCAGCGACAAGGCGGTATCCAGCGCGGCCCCTTTCTTGACGACTTGGTTGACGAGACCGATGGACAATGCCTGCTCGGCGGTTATGGCGCTTCCCGTGAGCGTCAATTCCAAGGCTTTGGCCTGTCCGACCAGGCGGGAAATCCTGACCGTCCCGCCGAACCCGGGAATCAGCCCCAGGTTGATCTCCGGGAAACCGAACGAGGCTCCCGTCCCGGCGATCCGCATGTGGCACGCCAGGACTAGCTCCAGACCGCCGCCCAGGCAGAACCCCTCCGCGGCCGCGATGAACGGCTTGCGGGAAAGCTCGATTTTGTCCAATAACGCCTGCCCTTTTTCCGAGAATTTTGTCCCTTCGGCGCTGGAGCCGATGTTGGCGAGTTCCTTGATGTCCGCCCCGGCGACGAAAAACTTTTCCAGGGGGCTGGCCAGGACGGCGACTTTCACCGCCGGGTCGTCCGCGATGCGGTCGAGTTCCGCCGCCAGTTCGTCCAGGAGGTCGAGCCGGAGGACGTTGGCCGGGGGGTTGTGTATCGTGAGGATGCCGACCCGCTCGTCGAGTGTTCGTGTAACGAACTTTGGGGATTCCATGATTCCTCCTCAAGCCCGGGTTTTTCAAGGCGCTTACAGAGATCCGGAGCAGGCGAATTTACCCCCCCGCCTATTTCAAAATTCGTGTTCGGGGCTTATATTAGATTTTGGCAGGGCGCTGAAAAAATATTTTAGGGTGTCATTCTGAGTCCTTCGGCGGATGTCATGCTGAGCGGAGCGAAGCATCTCGCTTTTTCCGCCTCAGGATAAACTCCGCGAAGAATCTCGCCTTTTGACAACCCAAGCGTTTCAGAGATCCTTCGTCGCTAAAAGCTCCTCAGGATGACGTTGTTCGGGCTTTTTCCGCGCCTTCCTAGACAGCGATCAACCGGCAAGAGGTATATTATCATGCAACCCATTGAAGAATATTCATATATTTACGGGGCGGCGCGCGTTCCCATCGGCAAATTCAACGGCGCGCTGGCCTCGGCGTCTGCCCCGGAACTGGGGGCGGCCGCCATTGCCGAGGCCCTCAAAAGGAGCGGGGTCCCGAAGGAGGAAATTTCCGAAGCGATCATGGGCAACGTGCTGTCCGCCGGCGTGGGCCAGGCTCCGGCGCGGCAAGCGGCGATCAAGAGCGGCCTGCCCTATTCCGTCGGCGCGACCACCGTCAACAAAGTCTGCGGCTCCGGGCTCAAGGCCGTCATGCTGGCCGACAACGCCATCCGTTTGAACGAGTCCCGGTTCGTCGTCGCGGGAGGAATGGAAAACATGAGCCAGGCCCCGTATCTGCAAACCGGTCTCCGCAAGGGCGTCAAGCTCGGCAACAAGGAGATGATCGACGGCCTCATCCTCGACGGCCTGTGGGACAGCTTTTTGAATTGCCACATGGGCGAGATCGCC
>JACQQK010000167.1 GCA_016207065.1 Nitrospinota bacterium | reverse complement strand
GCTTCCAGGATTTTGAATATCAGGTCCTGTTTCCTTAAACTGCTATGTCCCTGGATTTTGAGTTCCTTGGCGATGGTCGTCAATTCGGATATGGTTTTGGCTTTTAATTCCTCGATATTCATGCGATGTGATTTTTAATGAAGGTTGGATGGGTTTTCCGGATGTCGATCTGATTGAAAACTTGTTTGGTCCGACAAACTGCAGGGATAGAATTCAAAATCCGAAACTACCGGAAAATAAATAGAGTAGAGCGCTGTTGAATTGGGGTTTTGGGATTTATTTAATGGAAGTGATTCGGGCTTTGTTTTTATATTAGCGAAAATGATTAATTTGTCAATAGATTTCTTCAGGGCCCGGAGATTTTTCTTCCCCGCCGGAAATCTTGCCCGGCCCCGCTTATGTATTGCGGCCAAGCCGGAAGGGGATTATTTTCCAGTCAGGGGAGTTGGCAGTCGGTCTGGGCCTCGGCCTTGCTTATGGAAGCGAAATCGTTCGCAATCAAATCGGAAAACTTTGAGCCCGCCTACATGGCCCTGTTCCGCTCGGGGGAGTTGTGGCGGCGGTCGCGTCAGGGGTTACAGCATCTCAAGGACTGCAAGGTCTGCCCGCGCGATTGCGGGATCGACCGCCTGAACGGCGAGAAGTCCGTCTGCAAGACGGGGCGGTACGCCATCGTCTCCAGTTGTTTCCCGCACTTCGGGGAGGAGGACTGCCTGCGCGGGTGGAACGGGAGCGGCACGATCTTCTTCTCCATGTGCAACCTCAAATGCGTGTTCTGCCAGAACTACGACATCAGCCAGGGCGGGGAGGGGGCCGAGACGTGGCCGGAAGCGCTAGCGCAAATGGCGCTCGACCTCCAGTCGCTCGGGTGCCACAACATCAACTTCGTGACGCCGGAGCATGTCGTCCCGCAGATCCTGGAGGCCCTGTCGCTGGCGGTCCAGATGGGGCTGAGGCTCCCGCTGGTCTACAACACCGGCGCCTACGACTCGCTGGAGAGCCTGCGCTTGATGGAGGGGATCGTCGATATCTACATGCCCGATTTCAAGTTCTGGGACGCGGAGCTTTCGAGGACCTATCTCAAGGCCAGGGATTACCCGGAGGCGGCGAGAAACGCGGTCCGCGAGATGCAACGCCAGGTCGGCGACCTGGTCTTCGACGAAAACGGGCTGGCCCGGCGCGGCGTGTTGTTGCGCCACCTCGTTATGCCGGGGTTCGCCGGCGACCGCCGGGAGATCTTCCGCTTCCTGGCGCGGGAGGTGTCGCCCCACCTGTACGTCAACATCATGTCCCAGTACCGCCCCGCCGGACGGGTGGGCCCGCAAAAGTACGCCGAGATCAACCGCTCCCTCGCCCCCGGCGAAATGCAGGAGGCGTTTGCCATGGCGCGGGAGGAGGGACTGTACCGCTTCGACGAGCGAAGGCCGGTTTTCCGGTCGTTCATGACCCGCTGAACCGATAACATCCAGCTTCATAAATTGCATCCTCCACGCGAGAGATTGGCGGGGAAGGGAGGGGGCGGTTGCGTCCCCGCGGATCCTGTGGGAAGATGTTTGGGCATTCTCCGCATGTCCCCGCGGCCAATGCGTCAACCGGTCTTCTGGGTCTCGTAAATCTCGAAATGAGGGCTATCGGCGGTGAACCTTGAGTTTATGAGAAAATTGGATCTGCTCGTGGGGGGGGGGTTGGTCCAAATTATAAATATTTTCTCTCTCTTTAAAATTGGGCGTCGGCCGGGTTCTCCGGAACGGCAAGCCGTTGCCAATATACTGGTCATCAAGTTTTTTGGCGGGGGGAGCGTCATTCTCTCCACTCCCATGGCAAGGGGTTTGAAAAAGCAGTACCCAAACGCAAAAATTTCCCTTTTAACCTTCCGGGAGAACCAGGAGCTGGCCAGCCGCCTTCCCGTCTATGATCGGGTATTTACTTTTCGGAATGATGCGTTCGGAAGTTTTTTCATCGATCTTTTCCGCAATCTTTTTCAAATTTGGAGGACCAGGCCCGATCTCGTCGTAGACGGGGAGTTTTTCTCCAATTTCACCAATGTGCTTTCATGGGCGACTTTCGCGAAATTCCAGGTGGGGTTTTACCAGCGGCAGGTAGCCCGGGGGAAAACTTTTTCTCACAAGGTATCCCTGAACAATCACAAGCATATCACGCACATTTTCTTCTCTCTCGCGGCGGCGGTTGGAGCGCGTTACGAGGACACGAGTTTAACGGACCTCGATCTGGAGCCTCCGCATGAAGAGGAAATCGCGTCTGTTTTCTCCAAACTGGGATTGCCGCCCGGAAAACCGATCGTTGTCGTCAATCCCAATGCCAGCCATTTGAGCTACCTGCGGCGCTGGCCGGCCGAACACTTCGTTTCCCTTGTTTCGGAGATGCTTTCAATGCATCCCGATTTTTATTACGTTTTTGTGGGTAGCGGCGATGAAGCGGATTATGTTGAATCCATTGCCGCGCGAATTCCCTCCTCCGCGATTAAAAATTCCGCGGGCAAATTAAGTATGGGCGAACTTTTGGCTTTGATTTACAAGTCCAGCCTGGTGATCACCAACGACAGCCTCCCCTTGCATATAACGTCGGGTTTCAAAAAGAACGTGGCCGTTTTCTTCGGCCCGGAAACGCCCCGGCTTTACGGTCCCCTGCACGATAATGCGCTTACTTTCTTTGAAGACATTTATTGCAGTCCCTGCCTTCTTACCTTTGCCAACAAGCTGGGCGAGAAGTGCAACGATAATGTGTGCCTGAGGAAAATAACCCCGCGGAGAGCGTTGGATGAAATCGAGCGGCGTTTTTTCGCGAATACAGCCTCGTCGGCGGAGAGCGGAGCTTCCGGTGCGCGACCATGAAAATTTAAATTGCCCCCTCTGCCTGAACGCGTCGGATTTTGCAACGGTTTTGAAACAGGAGCGATGGAGTTTGTATTCATGCGGTGGGTGTGGACTCTATTTTGTATGCCCCGTCAAGGAAATCGGGAAAGAATTTTATAACGACGATTATTACCGGCCATGGGGGAGCGAGAGCGGTAATGTCCCCGAACATGTTTTGAGGCTCAAGGGGAAAAACATGCTACGGCATCTGGAACATATCGCCAGACTCGTTCCGCGAGGGAAAATTCTTGAGGTGGGTTGCGCCATGGGTTCTTTTCTCCGGCTGGCTCAAAAAGCGGGATACGAGGCGACGGGAATCGACCTTTCCGCGCAGGCCTGTAGCGCCGCGCGGTTGGCGGTGGGAGACGCCAGAATTATCAACGGCTATCTTGAGGACGTTCCTTTCGAGGCGAATAGTTTCGACGTGATTTTTCTTTCGGATCTTTTGGAGCACGTGGTCCGGCCCGCGCCATTCATGCAAAAGGTTGTCGATCTTTTAAGGCCGGGAGGGATCATCTATATCGTCACCCCAAACCCCGAACATTGGTCATGCCGTTTGTTCGGCAAAAACTGGGTCCATTTCAAAGACGAACATCCGGCGTTTTACCCTAAAAAGACTTTTAACTGGATGGAACGCAAATACGGCTTGAGGTTGATCGCGTATTCCAGCGTCCTGAAATACCTTAATTTCAACTACCTGACGACCCAATTGGACCACTTCGGTTACTTGAAATTTGGTAGGATGGTTCGATTTTTAAATTTCTTTTTGCCGGCAAGGATAAGAGAGTCGCTCATACCCGTCAGTCTTGGGGAAGCAAGAGCGATCCTTCAAAAGCCCTCGGCTTCCGTATAGGAAAATCAACGGCTGACTTTAATTCGACGCATCCAGACGCAAAACAACCGACATCGGGTTTATGGGCCGTTCGCGCCGCATTTTGATCCTCATCTGCTGTCTTGTGGCCGTCACCCGCCTCGCGGCCTGGTCGGCCCTCCAGGACGACCCCCGCGGGCTCCTGGAGAACGACAGCATTTCGTACATTGCGCCCGCGCGGGCGCTCGTGGAAACGGGGCGCTATTTTAAGGGGCCGGAGGATAAAACGCCCGAAACCTACCGCTCTCCGGGATATCCCTTGTTCCTGGCCTTGAACTTTTCCCTCTTCGGCCAGGACGTCAAATGGGTTCCCTTGTCCCAGATCGTTTTGTTTTTGGGTACATTGTGGCTTACCTGCCTGCTGGGGAATAAATTGTTCGGCGAAAGGGCCGCATGGACGGCGGCGGCTTTACTGGCTTTGGATCCCCCCAGTTTCACTTACACATTCAAAATTCTGACGGAGGACTTGTCCACATTCCTCAACCTCCTGTTCGTCCTTGCCCTGACCGGGTATTTTCAAAGCGAAGGACGAAGGGGTCATCCCCTGGCCGCGGGAATTTCGCTGGGCATTGCCACTCTTGTGAGACCGACGACCTATTATTTATTGCCGTTCCTGTTAATCGTGTTCGCGGTCTTTCATTTCCGGAAAAAAACGGGCTGGAAGCCAGCGGCCCTCAGGATGAGTTTGATCGTCATAAGTTTCGCGGTCCTGGTCGGCGGATGGCAGGTCCGCAATTACGCGGCCGCGGGAACTTCCCGGTTCATGACCCTTCAAGGGGCGATCCTCTATTACGGCAAGGCATGCATCGTTCTCGCCGACAAGGAAAACAGGCCCGTTTTGGAAACGAGGGAAAGATTGCAACGCCAACTGTTCGAAACGCACCCGGAGACCAAAAATTTGAACGCGGATGAATTGGATAGATGGTTCCAAGGCGAGGCGTTGAGAATCATCGCGGCCAATCCCTGGGTCGCCGTCAAAACGCATTTCATCCAGTTGTTCGCCTTCTTTTTCGAGCCCGGGACCGGGACGGCCCTGTTCCGGACCTTCAATCCGGATTTTCAAGCGCCCGCATTCAAGTGGTTGGCGTTGAGCGGGTATCTTCGAGATGTCATGCGGGCGAATCCGGTCTTCTTTTTTTTCCTGTTCGGGGGTTTTCTTTATCTTCTGGTTTGTTACGCGCTCATGTTGTACGGGTTTCTCAATTTTCCAAAAATCGCGATGGGGGGGGATTTGTATTACCTCCATTTTGTCCTGGCGCTGTTCGTCCTCTATATCGCGAACGTCAGCAGTCTCGCGGGCAGTTATTCCCGGTACAGGATCGTGGTGATGCCGCTTCTCTGCGTCTATTCCGCCGGCGGGTTGTCCTGGCTTTTGACCCCGAAGTCCCGCGCCGCCGGGGAGTCCCCGGGGGCGGCGCCGCGGCAACGCTGACGCGGCCGCGGAGGGAGTCCCCGCCTCCGCGTAAGCTGGAGGCGGCATTGGCCCCAGGCCCAGCCTGGCCCCCGCGGCGAGTGGGCGGCCCGCGATGACGTCGCGCTTGTCATTCCAGCGCAAGCCGGGAGGATCCAGTATTTTTACCCGGCGTTCGCGAATGTCCGGGTTAAATCCCCCATCCCCCCTTTTTCATTGGGGGGATGGTGTTCTCCCCCGTGCGAAGGGGGCGGGGGGTTCTCCAGTTTTTAATTTGCGCGTCGTCCCAACTAAAGCTTCCACCGCATTCCCAATCGCGGCGCGATGCCCGGCGCGGGGAAACCCGCGAATTCCTCGTACCGCGCGTTGAAGAGGTTGTCGATCGCGAGAAAGAGGTCCCAGGACGGCGTTATCGTCCATTTACCCGCCAGATCGGTTCGATGGTAGGGGGCCAAAAACAAATCGCCCGTAGGGACCGACGAGTCGAAGACCTTTCCAATATACAAAGAGGTCAACGTGAACTCCAGGGCGGGGGAAAAACGCCAGTTGACGGAGAACCCTCCGCGCCATTTCGGTCGATTTCGAAGTCTTTCGGGCGAGTCCAGGATGTCGGTCTCGACATAGGTCAGATGCCCGTTCAACGTCAAATCGGACCGCGAGTCGTAATGTAAATCGAGTTCCACGCCTTCCGCCGCGATTTTTGAGCGGTTCACCAGCCGGGGAGGGGGGCCCTCCTCCAGATCGATCGCGTCGGAAAACCGGCTTTGAAAAAAGGCCGCGTTCAGCGTCGCGCGCCCGTCCCAAAAAGTTTGGGTCATTCCTTCCTCGATGGTCCGGCTCTTTTCCGGCAACAGTCGCGGGTTCCCCACGATGGAATTGCCCAGGGCAAAAAAACTGGGAAGTTTGAACCCCTCGCCCCAATTCGCGCGCAGGATGGTGTGGGTCTTTTCGAGCGCGTATGAAATTCCCAGCCGCGGGCTCGGTTCGCTTTTGAATTCCTCCGGAACGTCCAGCCGCGCCCCGGCATGAAAATCGAGTCCCGGAAGGACGGCGTGGCGAAGTTCCACAAAGGGGGCGACCGTCTTTCGTCGCAGGTCGAATGTTGCCGGAACAGGGGCGTTTCCAAACTGGATTTCTCCCCTGCTGGAGCCTTCCTCGAACAAGGTTTCCAATCCCAGGGCGACGCGGGAGGCGCCGCTTACTTTAAATAATTGATTTAAAGTCAGGTCGTAACGGTTGAAGGAATTGTCCGCGCTGTTGGCCGGTATCCCGAAGGGGTCCCGCGCCCCTGGGGCCACGCCGGGAGAAGAGGAATCCTCGTCCCGCCGATAGACGCCGAGCTTGAGATGGCTTTCATGATGTTGCGCCGATTCGCCCTCGACCTGAAATCCCAAACTCAATTCGTTGGTCTTTTTATGGTCAAGGTCCCGGAGTTTTGCGAACAGGGGGCCGCCGCTGTCGTCCGGGAACGACGCGCTGTCGCTGTAGGCGTAGCGCATGACCGTCCGGAAACCGATCGCATCGGAAAGGCGCCCGCCCACGTTGGCATGCGCCGATTTGCCGGCAAAAGCGCTCCCCTCGACGGGTCCGCCGTTGTCCAGATACGAAGCGCTGAAAGCGTAATCCAGGGGGCCCGCGAGTCCGCTCGACTGGAAAAGCGCGCGCGCGAAGCCGGACCTTCCCCCCTCGGTCTCCAGGCTCACGGAGGATTTTTCTTTTCCGCGCCGGGTCAAAATATTGATCGCTCCCGCCAGGGCGTCGGACCCATAAACCGCCGAAAAAGGCCCGCGGACGATCTCGATTCTTTCAATATGGTCCGCGTCGAGCGTGGAAAAATCGAAGGAGCCGCCGCGGCTGTTGACGGGGTCGTTGACTTTCACGCCGTCAATCATCACCACCGTATAATTCGGGTCCGCGCCGCGGACATAAACCGAGCTGACGCTACCGCGGCCCCCGGCCTGATCGATGTGCATGCCGGGAACATGCCGCAACAATTCCGCGGCGTTTCTTGCCTGGAAGGACTTGATTTGGTCCTTGTCGATTACCGTAAGGGCGCCGGCGATTTCGCCGGAGGCGGCGGGGATCCTTGTCCCGGTCACCACCAGCGTATCGAGATCGACCGGGGCGCCGTTTTTCTCCGGAGGGACTTTTTTCTCGCTTGCGAAAGGGGTCCCGGGATTTTGAAGCGTTGAAATTATCAGGAAGCCAAAAAAAATCTTTAGGTCAAAACGGCGAACGTTCTTCTCGTGATTATTTCTAAACCGCGGCATGGGGGTGGGAGAATATGTCTGTCATCATATTCGACTCCCCGTAGTATAATGGTTTGTTCGATCTCTATGGAATGAGAAAATCCATCGCTAACGCCCCTGGACAAGGGGCTCTTTTATCCAGGGGATAACCTATGCGAAAACTTCACGCGTTCATCCTGATGTCGGTCGTTTTTCTTTGGGCAAGCGGAGCTTCCGCGCAACAAGGTCAATGGGGCGGATTCATCTACCTGACCCCGAAAACGGGGTCCGGGATTCCCGCCGGAAAAAAAGACGCGACCTTGCAAAACCTGGAAAAGGCGGCGGCCGAGTTCGCCAACGACTTCACGCCGGAAAAAGGCAAAACGGACACCATTCAATACTACAAGCAACACGAATATACCCAGGACGGCAAACCCGCGGCTGGCAAGGTCCCGGCCATCCTCGTCCGCGTGGAATCCTTGAGCCGGAACAAGGTGGACGATTATATCCGGACCCTGTCCGGCGCCTTGGGGGATCATTTCGACGTGGAACGCCGCCTCGGCGTGACGCGGGAACTCAATTACACCAACGCCGAAACGCTCGACCGGTTGAAGGCCGGCGCGCCCAAGCGCGGCGACGGCAAGGGCCAGCCCAATGCCGTGGTCCTGCCGATTTCCAAGACGAACGCATGGTGGGCCCTGACCCTGGACAAGCGCGAGAATTATTTCAACCAGCGTCCGGAGATTTTCGGAAAAAGCCACCTCGGCCACAACGCCGTCGGGTTCATGTATATAGACAGGATTTTCAGGAAACTGTACCATTCCCGTTTCATCGACGACCGGCAGGACTTCGTCACTTACTTCGAATTTTCGGACAGCGATTCGGAGACCTATAAAAAACTGTTGGACGGTTTGCGGGACAAAGCCGTCAATCCCGAATGGGAATATGTTCAGGAAAAACCCCTCTTTTGGGGGAAGCGGACCGCCTCCCTGAAGGAAATCCTTTAACGAGGCAGTCGAATTCTTTTCAAACCGCATGAAACCCGCGCGGCCCGGGAAATTTGCCCGGACCGCCCGCGGGATGTTTCATCGGCCTATTTGAAAGCATCGAACCGTTTATGGTGGAAGTGGTCCCTTTCAGGGGTTTGTTATTCGATCAGGAGAAGACCGGCCCTCTGGCCGAGGTGACCGCGCCCCCTTACGACGTCATCAAGCCAGAACAACAGGAGGAACTCTACCGGAAAAACCCTTATAACGTCGTCCGGTTGATCCTGGGGAAGGAACTTCCCTCGGACCACGAGAACGACAACCGGTACACCCGTTCCGCCGCGCTGTTCCGCCAATGGACCGAGGAAGGGGCGTTGGTCCGCGACCACAAGCCCGTTTTCTACCTATATAGCCAGGGATATCCGTTGGAGGGGAGCGTCATCCAGCGGCTGGGTTTTTTCGCGCGCGTCCGGTTGGAGGATTTCGATGCCGGCAACATCTGCCCGCACGAGTTCACCCTGGCCAAGGCCAAGGCGGACCGGCGTCGGCTGTTGCAAGCCTGCAAGGCCAACTTCAGCCCGGTTTTCGGGCTGTACTCCGACCCGAAAGGCGAGATCGACGGCATGCTCGAAGCGGCGGTCCGCGAAAAGCCGATGGCCGTCATCGAGGAAAACTCCATAACCCACAGGTTCTGGCGCTTGGAGGACGAAGGGGTCAATGCGTCCCTTTCCCGGAAATTCTCGGACAAAAAGATCTTCATCGCCGACGGGCACCACCGGTACGAAACGGCCCTGGCCTATTACAAGGAAAACCGCGGCGGAGTCAAGGACTGCGCGCACGTCATGTTTTTTCTCACCAACCTGGATGCGCCCTCCCTGCTTATTTTTCCGATCCACCGGCAAGCGCGGTGCCCTTTCCCTTTCAATCGCGAGGAATTCCTTGCCCGGCTCTGCAATTTTTTCGAACTGTCTCCCCTGCCGAACGACACGCCGCCGGACCGCATCAAATCCATCCTGGAGGAAACCGGTAAAACGGACATCGCGTTTTGCGTTTACCTGCGCAAGGGCCTGAACCGTCTTTTCCTGGCGAAACTGACGGACGCCCGGCACATCCTCCCTTACCTGGACCCGGACGACTCGCAGGAACTGCTGGTCCTGGACGTCGCCCAATTGCACGCCCTGGTCATCAAGCCCCTGCTCAGGATCGACACCAAGGACGCGCGGGGACAACGGTATCTGTCCTACACCATCCATATCGACGAGGCGATGAGGAACGTGGACGCGGGGGAATTCGACCTCGCGTTCCTGATGAACCCCACGCGCATTTCGCAGGTCAAGGCCCTCGCGGAAAAGGGCATCCGCCTGCCGCAGAAGTCGACGTATTTTTATCCGAAACTGCTCTCCGGACTGGCCATCAATCCGTTCGACACATGAAGATAACCGACGCCCGATTCCTTGCATCCGCCGTATCCCCCCGGCAATACCCTCCGGAGTCGTTGCCCGAATTCGCTTTCATGGGCCGGTCCAACGTCGGCAAATCCTCGCTCATCAATTCCCTGCTCAACCGCAAGAAACTGGTCAAGACCAGCGCCACGCCGGGGAAAACCCAGACCCTTAATTTTTTCCAGGTGAACGACCAGATGATCTTCACCGACTTCCCCGGTTACGGGTTCGCGAAAGTCCCGCTGGAGGTCAAAAAGCATTGGCGGAAAATGGTCGAGGACTACCTTCTAAAGCGCGGGACTTTGGCGTGCGTCGTGGTCATCGTGGACATCCGCCGGGAGCCGACCGGCCTGGACTTGGAGTTGCAGGGCTGGCTCGAAGCCAACGGCATCGACCACGTCATCGTCGCCACCAAGGCCGATAAATTATCGCAGTCCGAGCGGAGCCGTCAAATGCGGCTGTTGCAAAGCGCTTTTATGGAGAGGGACCGGGGAGACGTCCTCCCCTATTCCAGCAAGACCAACGTGGGCAGGAAGGAACTTTGGAGGGCGCTGTTGAACAAGGCCGAAGGGCGCGGGCTCCCATTGCCCGAGACCGGCTCCCGATAAAACACGAACGGCCGTTCCCGGCGGACGGCGGGACGCGCTCACGCCGGGGATTGGAGGGAGTCGGCGAGGGACTGCATGTCCTTGTCGCCGGTGAGTTCGAGAAAGATCTCCTCCAGGCCGCCGCGGGCGTTCCGCGCTTGTAGCCGCAGTTCCTCGACCGTGCCGAGGGCGATCATCCGCCCTTTCTGGATGATGCCGACCCGGTGGCACATGGCCTCGGCGACGCCCAGCGAATGGGTGGACATGAAAAGGCAGACCCCCTTCCCGCACAGGTCCGAGAACAACTGTTTCACCTGGCGCGCGCCTTTCGGGTCCAACCCCACCAGCGGCTCGTCCACGATCACGGCCTTCGGCTCGTGGATCAGGGCCCCGGAAATGATCAGCTTCTGCCGCATGCCGTGCGAATAGCCGTCGACCAGTTCGTCGCCATATTCCGCCAGGTCGAAGAATTCCAGGAACCGTTCCGCGCGCGGCCGGGAGCGTCTCGGCTCCATGCCATACAGGTCGGCGACGAACTTCAGGTATTCGCGCCCCGTCAGTTTCTCGTAGATGAACGGCCGGTCGGGGATGTAGCCGATGATGGATTTAGCCTGTACGGGCTCTTTCAGGATATCGTGCCCGCCGACGCGCGCCGTCCCCGCCGTGGGTTTCAGGAGACCGGCCAGGACCTTGATGGTCGTCGTCTTCCCGGCCCCGTTGGGGCCCAGGAACCCGAAGAACTCGCCCCCGGCGACCGCGAGGTCGAGCCCGTCCACCGCGGTGACTTTATCGTATTTCTTGACCAGGCCGGAGATCTCGATCACGGGATTGCGGGGCGTTCAAGCATAACGGATGGTGAAGGTACGGTAATGCTCGGGCGGGACCGGGCGGACGTCCACTTCCGCCACGCGCGCCGCTGGAGGCCCTTGGTGACACCAGGCAATCATCCTTTCCAGCTTTTGCGGCTCGCCCTCGGCGTGGATTTCCACGTCCCCTTCGGGGAGGTTCCTCGCCCAACCGGAAAGGCCCAGGTCCCTGGCGATTTCCAGCGCGGTGGCGCGGAAAAAAACGCCCTGCACCTGGCCGCGCACGACGATCTGGACGGCTTGGACGTTCATGGCGGTCATTTCTTGCGGAAAGCCTGGTCGTACAGATGCTGGACTTCCCGGTAAATCTCGAATTTCGACCCCTCGCCGATCTTGTCGCCAAACTTGCCCAGGTCCCGCATGATGCGCTGGAACTCGGAGGTCAGGCCGGCGAACTTGTCGATCAGGGGGCGGAAATAGGCCTGCTCGTCGGCGTCCAACCGGTCGCAGATCCGGCGCAGTCTGGCTTTCAGCGGCTCAAAATCCTTTTCCATAGACCTAAGAGCGTCTAACAAAATGAACCCTTTGGCTCGACCCTCAAATTCCCCCCCTCCCTTGCGGGAGGGGGCTGGGGGAGGGTGATCAGCGTGAACGCTGTATCCGACGCCGCCTCAGGCTGACGC
>JACQQK010000162.1 GCA_016207065.1 Nitrospinota bacterium | reverse complement strand
TCATCTTCGACGCCCCCTGGCTGACGTTCATCCCGGGCTTCACGATCCTGTTCGTCGTGTTGGCGTTCAACCTGTGCGGGGAAGGCCTGCGCGAGACGTTCAACCCCAAACTGCGCCGGAGACGGTGAGAAAACGCGGACGCTTAAAAGGCAACCGGAATACTTCATCCAATAAACCATGATCTATATTAACGCTGTCTCGAAACAATACGGGCACAAAGTCCTTCTGCGGGAAGTCCAGTTTCACCTTCGCCCCAACGAACGCGTGGGGTTCGTGGGCGAGAACGGCGCCGGGAAGACCACCCTCCTGCGCCTCATCCTCGATGAGGAGGGGGCGGACGGCGGCTCCATCGTCGTCCGGAAGGGGGCGCGGGTCGCCATGCTCGCGCAGGAACTGGTCCATGCCGACGAGACCATCCTGGAACGCGTCGTCATGGGCGACAAGCATTTCGGCGAGGTCAAAAAGGGCCTGGACGACCTGGCGCGCGACGAGGAACTCCGGCAAAGGTCCCTGGAGGAGTGGAACCGGCGCTACGGCGGCCTGCAACACGAATTCGAACGGTTGGGGGGATATGGCCGGGAGGCGAAAGCCAAGGCCATCCTCGAAGGGCTCGGTTTCCGCTCCGGCCAGATGGATTCGCCGCTGTCCAAGTTCAGCGGCGGATGGCGCATGCGGGTCGAACTGGCCCGGCTCCTCTTGCAGAACCCGGACGTCCTCCTTTTGGACGAGCCCACCAACCACCTGGACCTGCACTCCGTCGTCTGGCTGGAATCGTTTTTGAAAAACTACGAGGGGTCTCTGCTCCTCATCTCCCACGACCGGCGGTTCCTCAACGGGCTGGCGGAGCGCATCGTCGAGCTCGACCGGGGGACGCTGACCAGCTACACGGGAAACTACGACGACTACGAGCGGCGGAAGGCGGAGCGGGAATCCCTGCTGGAAAAGGCGTCGGCGAACCAGCAGAGACGGATCGCCGAGATCGAGCGTTTCATCGAACGGTTCAGGGCCAAGAACACCAAGGCCTCCCAGGTGCAGAGCCGGGTCAAGATGCTGGAAAAGATGGAACGCGTGGAGACCGCCGTCCAATCCAAAACCGTGGACTTCCGCTTTCCCCAGCCCGCCCGGTGCGGCCGGGAAGTGATCGTCGCCTCCGGCGTCGATAAGAGTTACGGCCCCGTGACCGTGTACAAGGATTTCTCCGCCCGTCTGGAACGCGGGTGGAAGGTGGCGCTGGTGGGCGTCAACGGCGCGGGTAAGTCCACGCTCCTCAAAATGATGGCCGGGATCGTCGAGCCCGACCGGGGCGAGGTCAAACTCGGCTTCAACGCCACGCGGGCCTATTACGCCCAGCACCATTCCGACCTGCTGGACCCGGCGCTCACCGTCCAGGAGACCATCGAACAGGTCGGCTCCCACTTGCTCCTCACCCAGCTCCGGAACATCCTCGGCGCCTTCCTGTTTTCCGGCGACGACGCGAGGAAGAAAGTCGGCGTCCTGTCCGGCGGCGAACGCGCCCGCCTGACGCTGGCGCGCATGCTGGTCAATCCCGCGTCGCTCCTGCTTCTCGACGAGCCGACCAACCACCTGGACATGAAGTCCTGCGAAATCCTCTCCGCGGCCCTCGCCGATTACGAAGGGACGCTGTGCGCCATTTCCCACGACCGGTTTTTCCTCGACGGCATCGTCAACCGCGTCTGGGAAATCGACAACGGGGTCTTGAAGGAATATGTCGGCAATTACAGCGAGTACGAATGGGCCAAGTCCCGCGAGACGCAACCGGCGCCGCAAGAGAACGGCGGCAAGGACACGAACGGAAAAACCGCGTCGCAAAAAGACCGCGAGCAGAAGCGCCAGGAGGCGGAGGCGAGAAACCGGCGGTACCGGCAACTCAGGCCCCTGCAAGAGGAACTGGAAACGGTCGAGAAACGCCTGGACAAGTTGATGCAGGAAAAGCGCGCGCTCGAGGAACGGCTGGCCGACCCGGCGTTCTACGAGGCGGAGCGGAAAGACCGGCTCATGGAAACGCTCGACCGGCAAAGAAACCTGCATGGCGAGGAACGGGACTTATTGCGCCGCTGGGAAGACCTGTCCTCCGAGATCGAGCGGGCGGATTGCGGCGGATGAAATCGAAAGGGGCGGGCAAGTGGACAAGCGATTGGAAAAAAGACATAATATTACGCGCGTCCACGGCGGAGATTTTCGAGTCGGGCAAAAATGAATTATGAATTGAGTCAGCATGCGCTTGATATATTGCGGGAACGCGGAATCTCGAGGGAATGGCTGGAGCGGGTCATTTTACAACCGGTCTTGACAAAACCCGACTCTGTAGACGGCGCGTTGGAACACCGGCTGGGAAAGATCGCGGAATTCGACAACCGTGTTTTGCGCGTGATCGTTAACGTCCAAGTCAAACCTGTTCGAGTGGTTACCGCGTATTTTGATAGAACGATGAAAGGGACCTTATGAAACTCAAAATCGACGAAAAAGCGGATGCCCTTTATTTGCGCTTGGACGACTCAAAAATCACGGAGTCCGAGGAAGTTTCTCCCGGCGTGATATTGGATTTCAACGAGCAGAATCAAGTCGTGGGAGTGGAGATTCTGCATCTTTCCAAACGCACCCCAAAACTGAACGTGCACGAGTTGCAATTTTATACGGCATAAGCCAAAGCCGTATGGCGCTACCCGATTTGTCAGGCTCTTTTGACAGACCCTCTCTCCTACGAGTCGAGGTAAATGAATCTGAAAACGACGTTTTTTTTAATTGTTTTGCTTTTGTTGGCGGTCAGCGCGGTCAGGAATGTTTGGCAGGCCCGGGCCGGAAGCGAAATGGCGAAGTACACGCAAAAACTCGCGTCGGCCAACCAGGCTTTCATGCAATGCGTGATGTCGAACCAAGACGATATTACCAAGTGCGACGAACTGCAAAAGAAAATAGACGAGGCCAAAAGGAAGCTTGGGGAGACGGTGGAAAAATATCATCGGGCGCTCAATATCAATTGAGGCGCGGTAAGAGAAGACCGGGCGGATTCTGGGCGGAATTCTTCGATGCGTTGAGAGCCAGGCGCTTTATTCCCCTCGGGTTTTGGAATAATATGGAGGAAATCCTTAAAAAAACGGGAGGTATCCCATGGCCATGACCATCAAGTCCTCTGTGTTCGTCCATCAAGGCGAAATCCCCGCGAAATACACGTGCGAGGGCAAGGACGTTTCCCCGGAGATCGTCTGGAGCGGGGTCCCCAAAAATGCCAAGAGCCTGGCGTTGATCGTGGACGACCCGGACGCCCCCGACCCCAGGGCCCCGAAGATGACGTGGGTCCACTGGGTCCTGTACAACATCCCGCCTTCGTCGCCGGGCCTGCCCGAGGGCGTCGCCGACCTGCCCGGCGGAACGCTGGAGGGCCTGAACGACTGGAAACGGACGGGATACGGCGGCCCTTGTCCGCCTATCGGACGCCACCGCTATTTCCACAAACTGTACGCCCTCGATATCGTACTGCCGGACCTCAACAAACCCACCAAGGCCCGATTGGAACAGGCCATGAAGGGCCACGTCCTGGAGCAGGCGGAACTGACTGGGACCTATCAAAAATCGCGGTGACCTGACCATAGCGGCGCGTTGCCGCCGGATAGCGCCGCTTATGGAGCGCTACGCGTCCCCGCGTTGCATGCAAAGCCGGGAGGTTTTGCGCTCCATGAGTTGTTCCTTTACTCCTTCTTCTCTCCCGGAACGGAGGCGCCGATGCTCTTGAGCCCTTCCACCGCGCACGCTTCGTCCAGGTGGCCGCCCGGAGCGCCGCCAACGCCGATCCCGCCCAGCACGGCCTCGCCGAACTTGATGGGAAGGCCGCCGCCCAGGATCAAAATCTTGTCGTTCATCCTTCCCAAAGCCTGGATGGCGGGATTCTTCGCGATCATTTCGGCCATGTCCCTGGTGGAACGCCGCAAGCTTGCCGACGTGTACGCCTTTTTGGAACTGCTGTCGATGGTGTGCGGGCCCGCGCCGTCGCCGCGGACCAGGGCCTTGAGATTTCCTCCGCCGTCCACGACGGCCACGCTGATTTTGTAGCCGTCCGCCTCGCATTTTTCGCGCGCGGCATTGGCGGCCTTCTGCGCGAGAGACAGGGGCAGACTTTTCTCCTGGATCAATTCCTGCGACAGCGAGGGACTCGCGGTCAAACTCAGCAGGCCCAGCGCCAACCCGAAAACAAAAAGCGACTTTCCGCCCAATACAATTTTCATAAATGCATGTCCTCCAGAGCCGTTAATGACCGATCCCGATCGAGGGATGAATGCCCAATAGATTACCAAATTCCGCAATCTAATACAAAATGACGGGCGTTATCGTTTTGGCGCGACAGCGTCCGCGGTTGCGGGGCGCCGCGAAAAATTGTTCGTCCGGACGGCCCATGTGGAATATGATGGCTCGACCGGCGATCAAAACCGCCGGGCGTAACGCGCGATTCAATTCACCGGGAGAGCGAAGTTTGGAAGCGACCTGGACGGACGATCCGGACATCAAAAGCAAGACCCTCGCCGTCGCGGCCATGAGCGGGCTGTTCGGTTTTCTCGTGGGGTTGGGCAACCCTTCCTGGCATGCGTTCATCGAAAGCTCCCAGATCGGGGCGGGGATCGTCGGCTATCCCAGGGAAAATCCTTTTTACATCTACCAGGCGAAATCGTGGACGGTCCTGCACCAGGCCGGGGCGATCGTCCTGTCTCTCGGCGTTTCCGAGAAGACCCTGGCGTATCTTGCCAGCGGTCTTCTGGGGATGGTTTCCCTTCAGGCGCTCGCCCTCAGCGCGTTCTGTCTTTCCCGCAACGTTCTTTTTTCCGCGTCCCTGCCCGCGTTCATCCTGGTCACCCGCATCACCGACTTCGGGATCAATTATAAAATCGAGCTGATGGGCTATTGCTCTTACGGGATATTGGGGATGGGGCTCGACCTGATCGTCCTGTCCCTCTTCGCCCTGAGGCATTACCGGAGCGGCGGCGTTCTCCTGGGGCTGGCCCCGGCCCTACACCCGATTCTGGGCGCCTTGCTCTGGCTGTGCGTGGCGGCCGCCTTTGCATGGGACCGCAAGAACTTCCCGGAACGCTTGCGGGAAACGATCCAACCGTTTCTCCTGGGGTTTTCGATCACGGCGGCGAGCGCGGCCTATCACTTTTCGACGCTCGATATCCCGAAAGTGTCCCCGGAAGCCGCCGCGAAATATTTGAACGCCTATCTCGACAACGGCTGGGATTTCCATCGCGGTCCCGTGCGGCTGTTCTCCCCCAACTTCATCCTCGCCGTACTCGGCCTGTCGATCGGCCTGTTCGCGCTCCGGGCGTTCAAGGACAGGGAAAACGACCCCGCCGTCTTCTTCCCGCGCGCCTTGATCGTTCCCGGAATCATCGGACTGGCCGCCTGTCTCGTTTCCCATCTACCGCCCGGCGCCGTCCCCGCGATTTTCCTGCGGATCATGCCAAACCGGTTTTTCAACATGAACGTCATCAGCCTCGTCCCGCTCTTGGCGGGACTGATGGCTTACGACCGGAAAAAGACCGGCGTCCAGGTCAACCTGTCTTTAATGCTTTTAATCCTGTTCCTGGTCCTGTGGCTACGCCCGCCCCATTGGCAAACGGGAATGATCCTGACGCTTTTTGCTTCCTTCGCCGTCTTTGCAATCCAAACCAGCGCAACCGTTGGCAACCGCCTCATGGCGGAACTGGGCGGAAAGATTTCGCCCGCCATTCCCAGGTGGATCATGGCCGCGGTCATGCTGGTCAGCGTGGCAAGTGCGATAGCCGGGGCCTATGCCACGTGGGAGACCCGGAAAATCAGCCTGCGCAACTGGAAAAACGACCCGTTCCTTGCCGAGGCCGCCGGCCGGCAGGGAATCCTTTTGATCAACAACATCGAGGACCGCGTCCAGCTATTGACGCGGCGGCCGATCCTGCTCGGCATATTGAACGGTCTGCCGTATACCCCCGAAGCCGGTCCGGCGATGTATGAGATACTGATGGAAGTTTACGAGTTGGACCTTTTCGCGCCGCCCGATGAAGTGCGAAACAGAAAAACCAACTTTCCGTTGGAGCGGATCAAAAGTGACTGGGAGGCCCGGACGCCGGAGCGATGGCGGGAGATCAAGAAGAAATATGGCGTGACGGACGTCCTCGCGTACGCCGATTGGAAACTGCAATTGCCCGGCGCGCGGTATTCCAACTGGGGCGGGAAATTCCCCGAGGACCTGACCCGTACGGAATACGTCCTCTATCGGATCCCTTGAATACCGCGCGCGGAGCGGCGCGGAGGATAAGAACCGAGAGCGGCCTATCGATCTATCCTCCCGCGATTTAGTATTTCCCCCATACAATGATATGTAATATAATATGGCTGTAAACCGTGAGGAGGATGACGGCAAAACTGGGTTCGAATGGGATGAAAACAAGAATCTCGAAAATCGCCGCAAGCATGGGGTGGATTTCGATCTGGCGCAACGCGCATTTCTTGACCCCAACCGCGTGATCGCCGAAGACACAAAACACAGCGAGGCGGAAGACCGGTTTTATTGCATCGGCAAAGCGGGCGAAGGCATTCTCACGGTAAGATTCGCCTGGCGCGGAAAGACCATCCGCATTATTGGAGCTGGTTATTGGCGCAAAGGAAGGGAGTTGTATGAAGACCAAAACAAGAAAAAAAGTTAAATATTCGGACGAACCGCTGGAGTTGAGGGCCGTAAAGGATTTTCTCCCTCCGCCGGAGAAGCTGGCGCTCAAGGACAAAACCGTCAAGGTCACCATCAGCCTGAGCCAATCCAGCGTCGAGTTTTTCAAGAAACAGGCGAGAGACCGCCAGGTCCCCTATCAGGCCATGATCCGCAAGGTCCTCGACCTGTACTCGAAAAATTACGGCTGACGGGCGGAAGGAGAGCGTTCTTCAAAGTCCAGCGCGAATTCACCCGTTCTTTTAGCCGCCTTAAAAATCTTGGCATTGGGGAAATGGCGGGCCGTAGCAGAGATAATTTTCTTTTCCTCCATTTCATTTATCCGGCATCCAAGATACACGGCCGTGATGGTGTTGTCCTGTATGCTGGTTCTCCAGACGCTCTGCATGGTTTCGTCGTTAAACCGCACGAACCGCCATTCTTTTTCTTTCTCCCAGAAGTCGCTTTTTGAGTTAATCACTTGCTCAATATGGCTCTCCAATTCCTTCTCTATTCCCTTGACCCAAAAATCATAAAACATTGGGCATGTGATTTTGGGAAACTTGCCGAAGTATTCGATCTTCCACCACACGTTATCTTCCGACACCTTGCCGCCATTCAATTCCTTATTCTGGGTCAAGACAGCCTGGGTTAAAGTTTCAGAGTTGAACTCAATGGCAACTCCTCGATGTCCATTGGCATAGTGACCCCACATGTACAAATTATCTCTTGGGTGCGGATCGCTCGCCTCACAGGTCGAAAACACGAACGTGCTTTCTTTCCTTTTCTTCATCTTTTCATCTAAACCCGTTTTGGCACGTTCAAACTTTTCCTGGGACGGGCGTCGCTCTAATTCTTCATATTCTGCTCTTGGCTTGTTATTTTTGACGTACTCCAGAAAAGCGGAATAGTCAAAGTCTGGCGCAATGTCAAAATTGGGGTCGAATGGATCGTTTAATTTATTTGTGCGCACGAAAGCAATCTGCCTTTCGACACATTCCAAGGCATGGTCGATATTGCCGTAGAATTTTATAACGCGCGAAGGGGGGGCGGCATAGCAAGCGCCTAATTATGACATGCGTATCCGTTGTCATCGTCGTCTAGAGGTTCGACATCATTTGCCCTATTCGGCTTACGACATGAAAATCGGTTGAATGGTGCCGAGGGCCGGAATCGAACCGGCACGGTGTTGCCACCGCAGGATTTTAAGTCCTGTGCGTCTACCAATTCCGCCACCCCGGCATTGTCTGATCGTTGTCTGGCGTTGCGTTGGCTGGAATGAAAATGGTAACAGGATTTCGCGAAAAATCAACTGGGGTTCGCGGGCCGTTTCCGGTTAAACTGGAGCGATGAGGGAACCTAAACGGGTTTTACAGAAAATCCTCGGGCCGGGTTGCGACGCGGACGCCTTCGCGGCCACGGGCGAGCCGCTGGAGTTGGTAGTGGAACTGCTCCGCGAAACGCTGAAGTGTCGAAAGGCGCGCCAATGGCTGTTGGAGTTGGCGGGGTTCGACATCGCGGTCTCGCCGCGGGCTTTTCATGCGCTACTGGACCTGCGCGAAATCAATTGCGTCGAGACCACGACTCGCGACCTGGACATAAAAGTCGAGTCGCTCAGGGACTCGCGTCATCCGGACGACCCGGTCTCCATCGGCAATTTGAATTCCGTCCTGCGCGAGCTGTACCGCGACTTGCAACGGACGCGGGAAAAAATGGCAAAGGAGTTTCCCGCCCTCCTTCTCAAAAGGGACGTCACGGCGGCCCTCGCGGCGAAAATTCCGGAATGGGTCGCGGGCGCGCGCGGAGCGCATTGGAACGGGGTCGGATTTTTGTTTACGGGATGGAAGGTCCGGGGGATCGAGAACGAATTTCGCTCGGCCTTCCCGAATGCGGACCGGGCGCATCCTCTGCGCGAGAAACTCGCGGAGGTAGAGCGGGAATCGGAGTTTTACCGTTTTTGCGCCGAGGCGAACGGCAAATGGAGCGCGCTGGGGTTGGACCTGTTCCGCATCCTGCGGGCGGACGCGCTCAACAATGTTTGCGAGAATCTGGAAGGGGCGGGCAACGCTTTATGGAACCTGGTTTACAACAGTCCCCCCGCGCGCGTTTCGCTGGAACTCGCCGGAATACGCTTCGACGACATATCCACCTTGTTCGAGAACGAGCGGGTCGCCGGCCGAGGATGACTCCATCGGTATTCTTCCAGCCCGGATAGTGCAAGTTTCCTGGCGGTCCGGTTGAAAGGGGGCAGGAATTCACCCTCACCCCGGCCCTCTCCCGTCAAGGGAGAGGGTGACACCAAGCTCCTTCTCCCCTCGCGGGAGAAGGTCAGGATGAGGGGCTCTAAAAGGGCCACGCCCTTCTTTTAATTTCACTCGCGCGGTATCTGGGATCGAGAGCGGCGGGTCTTTATTGATACGCGGTTTTAACCTGGAACCCTTCTTCCTTGTCCAACAGCAGTTGTTTGATGCCGGTCAGTTTTTGCGCTTCCCGCAGGGCGGCCTTGCCCTCCTCCTTGATCTTGTTGAACCGCATGTCAAGCCGCGTCAGATTGGCGTACAACGGCAGGAATTTGGCCATGGTCCTGGCGCCTTCGTCGGTGATGTTGTTGTCGGACAGGTTGAGGTTGACGAGGCTCAGGAGGTTGTCGGAAACGGCTATGGCCTTGACCCCGTCGTTGCCGATGGCGTTGTAGAACAGGTTGAGCGACGTCAGGTTGACAAGGCACTTCGAGGTCGCCAGGTATTTCGCGCCTTTTTCGCCGATGAGGTTGGTCCCCAATTCCAAGGTCGCGAGGTCCTTCAGGAACTCGAACGACGCCAGGTCCTTGGCCCCGTATTCCTTGATATAATTCGCGGTCAGGTCGAGAGTTTTACCGTCGGGACTCAGGCTTTCCCGGACAAAACTCTCGAGTTCCTCCGCGGTCATGTGACCTTTGCTGAATTTATTGGCTGAGTAATCCATTCATCGTCTCCCTTAAATCTCGGTCAAGTTGTTCGTTTTCTTTTAATGATATCGTCAAACGGTCCCGGGGGGATCGCCCCGCCGTTTTTCATGCCAAGGCATCAAAATTCATGTTGCGTCATGGATTTATGGAATTATAATCCTCTCTTCACGCAACCGACAAGCGAATTGTTTGTCCTTCCTCCCGCCATCCGGGGAGGAATCTATTGGATTTTTCCCGAAAATCTTTATATGATGAACCATCAATCCATATTCGACTACCCCTCTTTCAGGAGTTTTTGGAATGGCTAACACAGAGGAATCCCAACTGGAGTACAGCCTGGGAAATAACGTGATCGTTACCCAGATGACGCAGGCGATCAACTGGGCCAGGAAATACTCTTTCTTTATCTACCCGTTCATTACGGCTTGTTGCGGGATGGAATTCATGTCGGTGGCCGGGCCGCGGTATGACCTGGACCGGTTCGGCGCGGCCTTTCCGAGGTTTTCCCCGCGGCAGGCGGACCTGCTCATGGTGGTGGGGACCATCAGCCACAAGCAGGCCCCCATCCTGGTCAAGGTCTACAACCAGATGACCGAACCCAAATGGGTCGTGGCTTACGGGGTCTGCACGGTGTCCGGCGGGTTCTACGACAACTATGCCACGGTGATGGGGATCGATACGCTCATCCCGGTGGACGTCTACATACCCGGTTGTCCGCCCCGCCCGGAAATGGTGATCGACGGGCTGATCAAGCTCCAGGAAAAAGTGCAACGGGAAAAGCTGTCGGACCACGTCAAGGGTCCGGCGCCGGTCACCCCCGCCAGCAGGCTCTAGGATTTCGCCTTTTCGTTACCGCGAGCTCGCCGATTATCTACCCAGGTAATCGGCGAGCTCTTTTTTTATCTTTTCCCGCCATTTTTCCCCCTCCTCCCGTTCGATGGGCGAGACGCCCTCATAGCTTAATATCCTCACGGTTTTGGCGACCTTGTCCCGGACGTAATCCGCGATTTCCGTCTTGTCCTCCGCGTCAAGATTGTATTTCCCGCCGGCCAGGAAGCGCCGTTTCAGGAAATGAAAGTACAGCAGTAGGCGTTCCGCCGGATCGGTCAATCCGAGTTGGTATCGCAAGATCGTCAGGGATTCCTTTTTGCGGTCGATCACGTATCCCAGGCGGGTGTTGTCGGTCTTCCCCATCTGGGCCGAAAAAATTTCGAAGGCTTTTGCCCGCGTTTCCTCCGTCGAGGTCAAGGGGGGGAGCGTCGTCAGTTTCGCCGCCGCGAGGTCCAGGGCAAGGGAGGGGATGCCCGTCCGGTCGCTCCAGTAGGCGAGTTCCAGCGGCCGTTCCCGGTTGAGGCGGCCCGCCTCGTCCAGCAACGGCGCCAATTCGGCCGCCGTCCTCGACAGCCGGTCGAGGACGGGCGCGTCGAAGGCGGACAGATACAATTGGACTTCCGCGGGGACGGACAAGTTCTCCCGGATTTTTCCGGAAAAAACGGTCCCGACGATATCGTCGAAATCGGGGAGGAAAAAAGCCTTCGCCACGTCGGCGAAATAAGGATGCTTCAAGATCAAGAACCTGGGGTCGGAGCGCGCGTTCAGCCCATAGGCTTCCAGTTCGTTGACATGGCCCAGGAAAGGCTGGGCCAGGTGCAGGGTCTCGTGCAGGTGCGTGGCCCAGCCATACGCCCGCTTGTCGATCAGGATGGCGCCCGGCGACACCCGGATGGTGTCAAAGGTGGCGTGCGCGAACTGCTGGGGGCTTAGCAAGTCGTCCTGGTAGGTTTGGATGATGTATTGGCGGAGCGGAATTTCCCGGACGCCGGGCGCGTTCCTGGGAATGGATTGGACGACGTCCCGCATGCGTTTGACGGCGGAATTCAGAAGGGCTTCCCCGTCGTGACACTTGCCGCATCCGTAATACTCGACTCCCGATATGGAAAAGACGACGGGTCCCGGAAATCCTTCATCGACCTTTCGCTGAAGCGTATCCAAAGGCGCCCTGGAGCCGGCGGGAAGTTTGCGCATTTGGTGGAGGGAAAGGAGACGGTCGAGTTCCTCCACGCCGATTCCGGCGACGCCCGCGTCCAAGGCCCAGACCGGGAACGCTGGGGCAAAGACCAGGGCCGCCAGCGCCCACAACCACGCCCCCGGCGGAGTTTTTGCGCGGGCGCACGGGCGCCTCATTTAGCGAGCACGTGGAGCCGTTGCCAGACGCTGACGACTTTACGGCCGTTGCGGTCCTCCTTCTGCCCGTCCCAGACGGCGAAGGCCACCAGGGCCGGGTCCTTCCTGTTCTTGAGCTGGGCGTCCCATTTTCCCGCGGCTTCCATGTCGCGCAGGAACACCGCGGTCCACGCGCCATTTTCCCATTGCCCGAAACCCTCGACGTTCTGGTATTCGTCCACCTGGGGGCTGATGGTGCCAAAACCTTCCGCATTGAGTTCCTCCACGGCGTTTTCCTTGGTGGGGTTCAGTTTCGCCACGGGGTTGGACATCAATCCGCCATAGACCAGGGAGTCCATATCGACGCCGCCGGTGGAGTACTCGATCTCCGCTTCCGCGGCCAGGGATTGCGCCAGGCCGGCCTTCCAGTGCCAGATGTTCACCGTTTTGCCGCGGTTGCCCATCCCGAAAAACGGCTCGTTATGGCCGTGGGTGTGGAGGGTCACGTCGCCCAGGGCAAACTGGACGGCGGCGCCGTCTCTAAAATAATCCGACCGCCCCTCGATGAACTCGTTCGGGGTCGGGTCGCTCCAGGTCATGCGGATGGCGATTTTTTTTCCGTCGTTGACGGAGGCGAACTCGACCGTTTCCACCGCGCCACGCCGGGCGGACAAGGGACGCAAATAAAGGGTCGTGGTTTTAACGCCTTTCCAGACGGGGTTGTTGATGTCCGTGTCCAACTTTCCGGCCGTCCGGTACGAATAGATGTCCGTTTCCGTCTCCGCCTTTTCCACTTCCTTGGCAAAACGGGAGCGTAGGAAATGGACGAGCGCCCACCGGTCGTTTTCCGGCAACATGGCGTAGGATTCCATCGGCATCCCGTCCAGTCCGGTGGACAACGTGCGGAAAATGTCTTTCGGGGACGAACCGTTCTTGAAGTTCACCGGGTTGGTGATGCCGTGGACGAAGACCGCGTGTTTCCAGGCGTCCATCAGCGATTCGGACAGTTCGCCGTCGCCTTTGCCGCCGTCGCCGTGGCACTTCGCGCATTTGGACGCTCTATACAGTTCCTGGCCGCGGGCCACAATCGCGTCCGTGGCCGGAGGCGGATCTCCGATGGCGATCCTCTGGCCGGGCGGTTCCGTCCGGAAGCGCGGGGAAAAACTTTTTATGAGGTTCACCAGCGCCCAGACGTCCTCCGGCGAAAGCGCCGGACCCCAGGCGGGCATCGAGGTCCCCGGAACGCCCTTCACGATCGTCCGGTAAAGGTCCTCGTCGCGGGGAAGCGTCCCGGAGGGCGTGGACCGGAACTTGAATATCCCCTGGCGGAAGTCCCTAGGCCACGGGAAAAGATACTCCACGGCCGCGCCGCCGCCGTTGCCGTCGGCCCCATGACAAAAAATACACATGTGCAGGTAAATATTTTTGCCGCGCGCCAGAAGCGTCTGGGGTTTGTCCGTCTTTTCCTCTCCCATCCCCATGGCCTGGTGGGCGCCGCGGGTGTGGAAAAGGTCGTCCTTCTTCTCATGGTCCATGTGCTCCATGTGGTCCATGGGATCTTTTTTGGGAGTGGGTTGCGCGTATTCCTGTCCGGGTTGGGCGGGGGCTTTCTTGTCCTCGAATTCGATCATCCCCTCCGGTTTTTTCTCCAGACGTTCCAAGTCGTGCTCCCGGTTCACCTCGTGCGCTACGGCCCATTGCGGGACCGGAAGGGCCAGCCCAAGCGCCAGGGCAATGCACATACTTTGCGGATACCAGCGCGATTTCATGGCAAATCCTCGATATGTTGAATGATAAAAGCCGTCAAGGGGCCTTGGCTTTGCCGCCTTTTTTAGGGCCGCGGACCATTTTCACCCCTTGCTCCAAGTCTCCCAGTTCCTTCAAGTTGAAATAATTCTCCTGCTGGCCGAGGCCGAAATACCAGGCGTTGTCGAGATTGCGCTCGTCCGCGCTCCAGAGATAGTAACTGCCTCCGCCCGCGAATACGGGGGGCAGGCCGATCGGTTCGCCGTCCTTGCTCCGCAACGGGAGCTTGGGGTCCCACAGCCCCTTGAACTCCTCCATGGCGGGCAGGCGCCAGTCGCCAAAGCCGCCGAATTTTTCGCGGTTCTTTTTGTTCAAATATTCCAAAGCCTGGTACCAATTCATGCCGCGCTTGAGTTCCATATACGAGTCCGCCTTCTGCCAATCCAGCCCCGTCCGCTTGTCATGGACGACGCCTTTCCCCTTATCGACAAACCGGACCGGTTCCGCCTGCGCCGCAAAGGCTGGGATGCCGGTGAAAATCAGGATCAAGGCCAAAACAAAGCGCTTCAGGACGAACATAAACCCTCTCCAGGACATCGTTAAGAGAACTTGTGGAATGCGCGTTTTCGCTGGGCAGATTTGGGGCCGTGCATAAATTTTAATTATACTAAGGGATCAAGGAATGGGGGAGAAAAAATTAGGGCCGAGCCTGGGCCGAATCCATTTGATTAACCAACCCGTCGCCGTTAGAATTGGAGAATGCCCGAACCGGTCCACGCCCCTCCATTGAAAGCCCAGAGCCTGCCTTGGTATAACGTAAAGGCCCCGCTCGACCTGCCGGACCTCAAAGGCAAGCTGATCATCCTGGATTTTTGGACGTTCTGTTGCATCAACTGCATCCACGTCATCCCCACCCTCAAGCGGATCGAGGAGCGGTTTCCGAAAAACGTGGTGGTCATCGGGGTCCATAGCCCGAAATTCGCGGGAGAAAAGGACACGAACAATCTCCGGCAGGCCATCGCCCGTTACGAGATCGTCCATCCCGTCGTCCACGACACCCAGTTCACGATTTGGAAGACCTACGCCATCCGCGCCTGGCCGACCCTGGCGTTCATCGGCCCCGACGGGTATTTTCTCGGACAGCTTCCGGGGGAACCCAACCCCGACATGCTGGAGGAGACGATCGCCAAACTGTTGGAGGAATACAAGGGCAGGGGCGCCCTGGAAGGCAACGCCGGAAAGCTCCTGCAAGCCCCGGCGGCCCAGCTCGAAACCCAGTTGAAGTTCCCGGGGAAAATCGCGTACAGCCCGGAGGACGGGGAATTCGCCATAACCGATTCCAACCACAACCAGATCGTGACCGCCGGCCTCGACGGACGCATCACGCGGCGGATCGGGAGCGGCAAAATCGGGCGGACGGACGGCAGACTGAACAAGGCGGAGTTTTTCCGCCCGCAAGGATTGTGTTACCGCGACGGCGCCGTCTGGGTCGCCGACACGGAAAATCACCTGATACGCAAAATCGACCTGAAAGAGGAACGCGTGACGACTGTCGCGGGCGTCGGCATGCAGGGAGGAGTCCTTCGCGGGCCCGCGGCGCCGGGCGGCCAGGTCGCCGTCAGCTCCCCCTGGGACGTTTCCCTCGCCGACGGCAGGCTCTACTTCGCCAACGCCGGGACCCACCAGATCGGCGTGTTGCATCTCCGCGACGGCTCCGTCGAACCGTTCGCCGGGACGGGGCACGAGGCGCTGATCGATGGGCCGCGCCTGGCCAGCGCGTTCGCCCAACCCAGCGGGTTGAGCGTGGGCGGCGGCAAATTATTCCTGGCCGACAGCGAAACCAGTTCCGTCCGTAGCGTGGGCCTGGAGGGGGAGGAGCGGGTCGAGACCTACGTGGGCACGGGCCTGTTCGATTTCGGCGACCGCGACGGCGTGGGCAGGGACGCCGTCCTGCAACACCCCCTGGGCGTGCACTATTCCGCGGGCGCGGTTTTCATCGCCGACTCCTACAACCACAAGATCAAGGTCCTCGACCTCAAGACCCGCGCCGTCTATACCGTGGACGCCTCCGTCGATATCGTCTGCGACGACAAGACCTGCTCCCGGCTCTGGGAACCGGCGGGCGTTCTCGAACTGGAAGGCAAACTCTACGTCTCCGATACCAACAACCACCGCATTCTGAAAATCGACCTGGAAACGGAGAAGACGGAAATATTCATCGGCTGGCGGGCGGCGTGAGGGGAAGACCGAAAGGTCCCGCCTCCGACCCGACGGTCACGCGAAGAGGTTGAGGAGGGAGCCGGTCGTTTTGCCGGCGGCATTTTCGCCGAATCCGTCGATGTTCCTGGCGACGGGATCCGGACTGCTTTTGGAGGGGTTTTCCCCTTGCGCCGGGCCCGTCCGGGTCTGGCCGGATTCTCTGGTCTCCTTGATTTCGTCGGCGCGTTTTTCGGCCGCTTCCTGCCGGGCGCGCGCTTCCATGGCCTTGGCCTGCGCGGCGACCTGGACGTCCTGTCCGGACGGGTCCGCCGGGGCCAGGGCGGCCCTTTGAATGGCCTGGGCTTTCTGGGCGGTCGCTTCGGGGTCGCCCTTGACTTCCGAGGTGTCGATCGACACCTCCCCGCCGACGGCATATTGTTGCCCGTCCGGGCCTGTTTCGTATTGAAAGGAAGGCCCGCCCGCGGCGTAGGGGCCCGCCGCCGACAAATGGGCCTGCTCGTGGGCCCGGACCCGCCGGTCGCGCGCTTTCAATTGTTCGACAATCTTCAACTCCTCTTCCGTCAGCCCGCCTTTCAGCCTGGCCTTGTCGCAGTTCTGGCAGGGGCCCTCCGGGGCGTGCTCGTGTCGCATGACGACCGTCGAGGCGTCCTGTCCCAGCGTCACTTTGTCTCCCGGCTCGCGGGAAGAGGGTTTGGGGGGTGGAGAGGAGCTTGCCGCGGACCGGGTTTGACCGGTCTCCGTATTGTTTTTTGGAGCGAACTCCGGGGCGAGGTTGATTTTCATGACGGTTTGAGAATGGAATGAGGTTGCCGGATAAAGACTTTGTCCCGTCTTTTTTCTTAATCCGGATAGCGCGCGAGGCAAAAATTCTTACTTGAATCGAAAGCTTGCAAATCCCCCTCGGTCCCCCTTTATAAAATCCCCCCCACCCCCTTTGACAAAGGGGGCTGGGGGGATTTAAAAATCCCGGCACAAACTGTCCCTCCATGCCTCGGCCCGACAGCCGCCGTCTCTTGGCCCGAACGGTCTCCGCCATTCTCCTTTTTTGTTCGCGCGATATCCGGATTACCTATTCCGCGGACCGAGCGGGGAATGGGACCAAAACAACGGTTTTTACCGTATCTGTCTTATCGGTCGCCGAGGTTGAAAACTTTAGCCCGGATATTGCGCGAGCGAATGACGTATGGAAGCGCTTCGAGTTTTGGGAACGGGGCTTGCCGATCTGTTGGAGACGGAAAATGCCCGGCGCAAAAAGCGCCTTTGTTTTGTCCCCCTTGCAAAGCAACTGTGATGCAAGTCAAGGGGCGGATGCATATTCGGGTTTCCAGGTAGAGCCGTTTTTGATCATGGCGTTGAGTATGATTAGCAGTTTTCGCATGCAGGCGGTGATGGCGACTTTAAACT
>JACQQK010000029.1 GCA_016207065.1 Nitrospinota bacterium | reverse complement strand
GGTTTATTCATACAGGCCCGCGACCCATTTACCGTAGCCGTTGTATTTTTGCGTGGGATGGACGTCGCCCGTGCCGATCATCCGTTCCTTCTTTTGCGACCAGCGGGGATGCGGCACGTCCGGGTCCACGTTGGATTCGAATTTGTATTCGCGCGGGATCAAGGTGTTCCAGAACGTGGCCGGCTGGGTCTCCGTGAACTCGATCTTGACGATGGACTTGGCGCTTTTGAACCCGTACTTCCAGGGAGCGACGACCCGGAGGGGCGCGCCGTGTTGCGGCGGCAGGGCATGGCCGTAGATGCCGAAGGTCAGGAAGGTCAAATCGTTCATGGCCTCCTCCATGGACAACCCTTCGGTATAGGGCCAGGGCAGGCTGGGGTCCCTTTGGCCGGGAGCGATCCCGGGTTTCATGAAGCTGACGAAGCGGACGTATTTTGCCTTGTCCTTGGGTTTGACTTTTTCGACCAGTGCCCGCATGGGGAATCCGCTCCACGGCACGACCATGGCCCAGGCCTCGACGCAACGGTGCCGGTAAATCCGCTCCTCGACGGACATGGAGCGGACAAGGTCGTCGATGTCGTAGACTACGGGGTTCTCGACGAGCCCGCCGATTTCGACCTGCCAGGGTTTCGCCTGGAATTTTTCGACCTGTTTCCAGACCCGGTCCTTCTCGGAGGTGAATTCGTAGAAATTATTGTATTTGAGGGCGGCGTTCTCCTCGCTCATGGGGCGGTCCGCCGTGAACGCCGTGTTGCGTATCAAATGGTCGATTTGGGCGTATTCCTCTTTCGGATCCGGTTTTTTTCCGCCCAGCGGATTTTTGAAGTCGAACCAGCCGGTCTCCGCCCAGGCGGGGCGTCCGTACAGGGCCCCGGCCAGGCCCAGGCCGGCGGCGCCCATCAATTTCAAAAATTCCCGCCGATCGTTGAACTCCTGTTCGGGGGTGACCGTGTTTTCGGGGACCTTCCATTCTGGCGGAAGGATGATGTTGCTCATGGTTTTGTCCCTTTCCCGGTAAAAACCGCGCGGTTTGATTTTTCAAGCAGGGGTTTTACCGGGGAACCGAAAAGCTGTCCCGGCAAAACGCCTGCTGACAAGTCGCTTGGACTTGAAAAAACTTACGCGCGGAAATGAGGTTAAGATGGCGGGAAAGCGGGCCGGGGTGTGGGATTCTTCAAAAAAAAACCGCCCATGGGACTTTTTAGTAGCGTCCCGTCCTGGGCTGGCCTTGAGGGAACAAGGAAGCAAGCCCATTTCCCGCATGAGAAAGGGAACAATGGGAGGGGAAACCCTTTGCTCAAATATACTTGTTCTTCCGGCTTTGCAATTCTTCTTTTTGCCGGATCAATACGTAGCGGTGAATTTCATCCTCTTGATCGGGAGTCAGGTCCATGAACCGGGAGTGAAAATTTTGATGCTCGTCCATCCTCAGGATGTTTAATTTCAGGTTCATCTCCATCGTGGACCGGGGCAGGGTGACAATCCCCTGGTAGATCCCGCCGATTTTCAAGGTCCGGCATTTAAGGGACAGTCCCCCGGAACTGATATCGACCACCGTCGCGGTTATGCCGTCGAGCTTCACGATGATCGGCTCCGCCGGATCGGGACTGATCCGGAACGAGCCGCGCGTTTCCTTGGGCGCCTTGAACAACTTGTGCGTATCCGTTTCCTCATTTTTTTTCTTTTTCCAGAACAATTTCAACCCTCCTGTTTTGAGCTCTGCCTTGGTCCGTGTCGTTGGTGGCCACGGGGAAAATGTCGGCGTAGCCGGTGGCGGTCATGCGTTGCGCCTTGATCCCCTTGTCGAGGAAGTAGCGCAGGACCGCGGTGGCGCGCGCCGCCGAAAGCTCCCAGTTCGTCGGGAACCGCTCCGTCGAGATAGCGGTGTCGTCGGTATGGCCTTGGATGTTGATCTTGTATTCCGGGTAGTTGTTGCACACCCTCGCCAACTCGTCCAAGATTGGCCGCGCCGTCTGTTGCAGGTCGGCGGTCCCCGGGGGGAAGAGCGTCTGCCCGGGCACGCGAAGCACGATTTTCGCCTGGTCTCGCGAAACGGAAACCTGGGACTCGAACTGCTTGTTTTCCGTCAGCTCGTTTACCTCGTTTAATATATCCTTGGATTTCAGTCCTGTCAAATCCGCAATTCGTTCCTTGACTTCGGCGCTGTCCAATAATTCCAGAAGTCCGATACTGGCCTCTTGTTCGCCTAATATGGCTTCCTTGAATTTCCCCATGTTCATCGCGGCGATGGAATAATAAAGGATGAAGAAAGTCAGCAGGAGAGTGGTCATGTCGGCGTAGGTGACCAGCCATTCCTGCGAACCCGCGTCCATGATCTCATCGGCAAGTTGGGCGGCCTTGTCCCGGTCCTGTTTCGCGCGTTTCAACTTTTTCGCCCACTCTTTTTCCAGCCCCTCCAACTCCTCGCGGAATTGGACATTGAACTTTTTCTGTTCCTGGGCGAGCCTGTCCTGCAGGTCGAAATTTTCCCTTTGCAGGTTTTCAAGTTCTTTTTTCAGCTTCGACGAGGTTTCCGGCGAGAGGATGGTTTCCCCGGTCTCCACGTCAACGCCCAAGGCGGCTTTTTCGAAGGATTTTACGAGACTATTTTTTTCCTGGATGAGGGCTTCGTATTTGCCTTGAATGTCCTGGGACCGTTTCTCCAGGGCGGCGACTTTTTGCTTTAGCTTCTCCGGGGAGTCGGGGTCCTCCTTGATCCGTTTCACTTCCTTGAGGAGCAGGGTCTTTTCGCGGGTCAGCTTGCCCTTTTCCCCCATTTCCTGGTTGATCTGGGTCTGGAGTTCGTTGTTTTTCTGCCGCAGTTGGACGAGGGTTTCCATCAGGGCGGGGTCTTGGACGACCACCTCCCGGATCTCCACCTCATGTTCTCCGCGCGCTTCTCCCCGCGTCTCGACCGGGGCGAACGAGAGCCGCCCCGTATCGGCTTGAAGCCTGAACTCCTCTTCTTTTTTTACGATCTCGATTTTTAATTCGTCTATGGTCTTTTGGTTCAAGGCGAGAATGTGTTTGACCTTGGCCTCGCTTTTGCTTTTTTCGATTTCGCGCTTTTTCAACTCCAGATTTTTCAGGCGGAGCTGTTCTTTGAGGAGAGCGGCGTTTTCCATGTTTTCCATATCGGGACCCTGGCGTCTACGGTCTTTTCGCGAGAATCGGGCGGTCGTGAATCGTCGTCGACTCGAACTCCTTTTTTATCTTTTGATAATTTGCTTTTCCATGGGCCGCCGGAGTTTCAAGGGGATGTAAGACGATAATTTCTCGTACACCAAAAGGGGATTGTTGTTCTCCAGGATGGAAATGGCCCCCTCGAAAATAATTTGCAGGTTCATGACCTCAAGAAGGGTCCTCGCCCGCAATTTGCCCGCGATCGGCAGAAAAAACATGGTGGCCATGATGGAACCGTAGAACGTGGTGATCAGGGCCACCGCCATCGCCGGGCCGACGGTTTCCGGGTTGGACAATTGGGTGAGCATCTGGATCAGTCCGATCAGCGTGCCGATCATTCCGAAAGAGGGGGAATAGCCGGCCATTTTTCTGAAGACGTCTTGAACGATGAAGTGCCTCTGTTTCATGGATTCGATTTCGATTTGCAGGGAGTCCCGGATCATGTCTTCCTTGGACCCGTCGGCGATCAGGTTGCAGGCTTTTCTGAGAAAATCGGATTCTATTTCCAGTTTGCTCAAGGCGACCAGGCCCTGGCGTCTGCTGAGGGTGCATAGTTCGATCATCGTCGCCACCATGTCGTTGGGGTCCTCTCTTTTCTCGGAAAACACGAAAATGGCGGCGCGGAAGGCGGTGACGACGTCTTGTAGCTGAAATGTGAGCAGGGAGGCCGCCACGGTGCCGCCGCCAACGATCATTATACTGGGGATATCGATGAAATTACGGAGATCCCCGTTGATCAGAATACCGCCAATGATCAGACCGATGCCCGATAAAATTCCCAAAAGAGAGGCTAAGTCCACTGGTTCTTCCTAGATTGTTACTGTAAAATCAATATTTTCGGCCATAATTACAATAAACTTAACATGATATGGCCGTTTCCGCAATAATTTCACCATGTTACAGGTTTGTGCGGCGGCTTCCCGTAAGCAAACGAACTTTTATATTTATCGATTATTTGTAAGTATAACATTATGGAAAATCAACGAAGAGCCTTATTTTTTAGAGACATAGTCCAGGCAAAAGCGGAATGCGGTCGCCTTTTTACCCGTACAGATGGCACTGCACGACGTGGTCTTCGCCGATTTGGACGGGTTGGGGAAACGTTGTCCGGCAATGGTCCATGACCTTGGGGCACCGGGGATGAAAATGACACCCGGACGGCGGGTTGAGCGGGGAGGGCACGTCGCCCCCGAGGATGGTCCGCCGCCCGCGTTTTTTAGGGTCCATCGCCGGCTTGGCGGCGAACAGGGCTTGCGTGTAGGGATGGGCCGGGTTGGCGTTCAACGCCGGGGTCGGCGCCGTTTCCACGATTTTGCCCAGGTACATGACCGCCGTCCGTTGCGAGACGCGCTTGACCACGTTCAGGTCGTGGGAGATGAACAGCATGGACAAGTCGCCCTCGCGCTGAATTTTTTGCAGAAGGTTCACGATCTGCGCCTGGATCGAAACGTCCAGCGCCGAAACCGGCTCGTCGCACACGATGTAGCGGGGATTGAGGGCCAGCGCCCGGGCTATTCCTATGCGTTGTCTCTGCCCGCCGGAAAACTCGTGCGGGTAACGCTTCATGTACCGCGCCGACAGGCCGACCTTTTCCAGAATTTCCTCGATCTTGCCGCGTAGCCGGTCCCGGTCCGCCAGACCGTGTTCAAGCATGGCCTCGCCGACGATCCGCTCGACGGTGAACCGCGGATTGAGGGAACTGTAAGGGTCCTGGAAGACGATTTGCATCCGCGGCCGGATACGGTTCATGGCCTTCTTGTTCAATGCGGTGATCTCGGCCCCTTCGAAAAAGATCTTTCCCGCCGTGGGTTCGACAAGGCGGAGGGTCATCCGGCCCAGCGTCGTCTTCCCGCACCCGGACTCGCCGACGAGGCCCAGGATCTCGCCCCTTCCCACTTCGAAAGACACGTCGTCCACCGCCTTCGCCTGCCCCGTGACGCTGGCCAGCAGGCCTCCGTAAACGGGGAAATACTTTTTCAGCGATTGGACTTGGAGCAGGGGAGCCGCCATGGTCTTTACCTTTCGGCGTACAGCCAGCAGGCGGTCCAGTGACCTGGGCGGCCTCCCGCGACCGGGAGCCGGACGGGGACGTCCCGGCGACAACGCGGCAGGGCGTCTCCGCATCGCGGATGAAACGCGCAACCCGGCGGCAAGTCGGACGGGTTGGGCACGGCGCCGGGGATGGGCTCCAGAGGGCGGCCGGGGTCGTCGCGCGGCACGGAGTTCAAAAGACCGCGCGTGTAAGGGTGCGCCGGGGACTCGAACAGCGCCTCCACCGGGGCCTCCTCGACGATTTTTCCCGCGTACATCACCGCCACGCGGTCGGCGGTTTCCGCGACGATTCCCAGGTTGTGGGTGATCAGCAGGAGGGCCATGCGCGTCTCCTCGCGCAAGGCGTTCAGCAACTCCAGGATTTGCGCCTGAATGGTCACGTCGAGGGCCGTGGTCGGCTCGTCGGCGATCAACAGCGACGGCTGGCACGAGATCGCCATGGCGATCATCACCCTCTGTTTCATGCCGCCGGAAAGCTCGTGGGGATACTGGTCAATGCGCCGTTCGGGCGACGGGATGGCCACTTTACGCAACATCTCCAGGGTCAACGCCCGCGCTTCCTCCTCGCCCTTGTCCTGATGCAGTTGTATCGCCTCCTGGATCTGGTCGCCGACGGTCATGATGGGGTTGAGGGCCGTCATCGGCTCCTGGAAGATCATGCCGATGTCGTTGCCGCGGATCCGCCCCATCTCCGTTTCCGGCAACGTCAACAGATCTTTCCCGCCGAACGCGATGCGGCCCGACTCGAAGCGTCCCGGCGGCGTGGAAATCAGACGCATGGCGCTCAGCGCGGTGACCGACTTGCCGCACCCGGATTCCCCCACCAGGGCCAGGGTCTCGCCCCGGTCCACATGCAGATCGACCCCGCGCACGGCCCGCGCCGTCCCGTCCTCCGTGTCGAAAGAGACGGTCAGATTTTCGATGGATAACAGCGACTGCATGAAGAGGGGGAGAACCTTTTGCTTTTTAGAGCCCCTTCATCCTGACCTGTCGCCCCGCAGGGACTCCCGGGGAAGAAGGAACATTTTGTCACCCTCTCCCTTGACGGGAGAGGGCGGGGTGAGGGTGAATTCTTCCTTTATTACTGGAACCCATCAAATCCGCGCGGTATCCGGGTTAGCGGGATTTAATGGTTTTTGCTTTGGAACCGGCAAGTAAAGTCAATGCTCGTGCCCGTCGTGTTCCTCGACGATGTCCTCGTAGCGGTAGCCGTCGTCCTCGTCGATGTCGTACCGCGCCATGCGCGTATCGACGGCCGCCGCCCAGGCGTCGATGCCGCCTTCCAGGCCTTTGACGTTGGAGAACCCCCTCTGCTTGAGCCATTTCTGGAAGCTGGGGAAGCGGTCGCCTTTCCAGTCCACCAGGACCACCTCGCGGTCCTTGCCCAGGGAACCGAGGACGGCCTCGTTATTCTCGCGGGTGATCAACGTCGCCCCTTCCATGGCGGCGATGTCGTGTTCCCACCGCTCCCGTATGTCCAGGACGATCAGGTTCTTGTCCCCCGACTCGATCCGCGCTTTCAAGTCCCGAGGCGAAAGGGTAGAGACGTTTCTTTTGGCGAACTCCGAGTTCAGCGCCGCCAGGACCGTTTCCACAGGCTTGCCGTGCGCTGAACAGACCGATCCGACCGTCTCGCCGGGCTGATGACCCGCCACCGGCAGGCCGATGCGGAACGTTTTGAACAGCAGGGAGTGCGCCTCCGGGAACCGGGCGTTCAAGTCCTGCATACTTGTGCCGGATGAAAAAACCGCTTCCGCCTCCTCCAATTGCACGTCGGTGACCAGGAGGATGTGGTAGCCGTATTGCGAATGGATCGGGCCGATCACCTTGCCCTTGTCCTGTGGCGACACCGTCTCGCCCAGGAGGGAGAGCGCGCTGTCCTCGTTCATCCATCCCAGGTCGCCGCCGACTTTTTTGGACGGACAGGTACTGAACTTTTCCACCAATTGCAGGAAATCGACGCCCGCGTCGAGTTCCCTTTTAGCCGAAACGGCGTCCTCGACGG
>JACQQK010000028.1 GCA_016207065.1 Nitrospinota bacterium | reverse complement strand
GATGCAAACTGGATTGTCCGCAATATTGGCAGGTGTAATTGTCCCGCCGCAGAATATTTTTCTTGCTGAACGCCAGCCCTTTCTTGGCGCCGCGCTTGACCGCCTTCAATACGCGGATGACCGTGGGGAGACGAAACTCCGCCGACGGCGAGCGGACGACGAACCCGTCGCTTTCCAGTTGTTCCGCCCGCCCGGTCAATACCATGACAAGGCCTCGTTTGGCGTTGCAGAACTGAAGAGGTTCGTACGTATGATTGAGGACCAGAATTTTCAGGGAGTCCAGCATGGGGAACTTCCAGTTATATCTCCTGGCCCCGAAAGCAAACGCCCTGCCCTTTCGGGGACGTTGGTTCTACCTCCAATTCGAAATCGACAGCCTTTTTTACAATTGTCGAGTTTACCCTTTGCGCGTTCCCGCTGTCAATATCATTTCCGCCCGGTAAAACCTTGCAGAACAGGCTCCTAACCCTGCTGGCCCAAGATAAAAGGATCAAATAAGGATCAAATATCGAACGTATTGCCAATGCCCAAAATCAGGTTCGGATCCAAGGCTTTTTTTATTCGTTTCAATTCCTCCAAGGCCCGTTCCCCAACCATCTGGCGATAATACTTCTTTTTCAGCTTGCCTATCCCATGCTCGGCGGAAACCGTCCCGTTCCATTCCAGGACCTTGTCCATCAAAGTCTGATAAACCTCCCCGGCCTTTCCAACCTGGCCCTCTTCCGGGAGCAAATTGACGTGCAGATGATTGTCCCCGATATGACCGAACACGACGTATTCGATCCCGCTCGCGGAAAGGATGTTCCTATAAAACCGCATCATCTCCATGAAATACTCGTCCGCAACGGCCATGTCCGTTCCGACCTTGACCCGTCCCAGCCTGCTGTTCTCTTCGTTGAGCATTTGCGGAAGTTCGTGGCGGAACTCGTGGAACGCGCGGACATCCCTGGCGTCCCGGGCGAACCACGAATCGTCCAGCAAAACCTCGCGGGCGTTGAGATAATCGGACCACGCCTCCAGGACCGGTTCGTAATCCTTTCGCTCCGCGATATCTTGCTCGAAAAACAAGGCGGCGCGCGCCCGTCCGGGAATGTTGGGGAACTTCCTCCGCAACCGGCCCAATGAAAACGAGTCGAAATATTCGAGGGAACACGGGGAAATCCCCTGGCGGTCCGGTTCCCGCAGGGATGCCGCCAACCGCCAGCACGGTTCCTCGCCGTCGAAAAACAGGACGCCGCTGAGAAAATCCGCCGGGCGCGGGAGAAGCTTCAGCCGCGCGCCGGTCATGATGCCGAGGGTCCCGTCCGATCCGATAAACAGGTCCAGCCAGTCCATGCCCGGACGGACGTAGTACCCGGCGGCGTTCTTGCACCGGGGGCTTTCGTACCGCGTATGCGGGAATTCGATCGGCGGGCCTCCCTCGCATTCCAGAGGCCGGTCGATTTTCGCGCCCCGGGCCAAGCGCAACGCGCGCCCGTCCGCCAAGACGATTTGGGCCTCCAGCACGAAATCGCGGGTGACGCCGAACTTGTGGCTCCTGGAGCCCGAGGCGTTCGTGGCCAACGTGCCGCCAATGGAGGCCAGCGTTTCCGTGGGATTGGGCGGATAAAAGTACGGCGTGTCCTGCAGGAACTCCTGTAGGTCCCGCAAGGAAACCGCCGCCCCTACCTCGACGGAACCGTCCGCGATTTCGCCGATGGTCTTGAACCGTTCCAGGGAAACGACGGTCCCCGACGACGGTATCCTGGACGCCGTCACCCCCGTGCCCGCGCCGGAGACGGTGATCGGCTGACGGTTGGCCCGCAGAAACCCGATCAGCTCATCGAGGCTTTCGGGGATGACCGCCTCCGAGGCGCAACCTCCGGAATAGTTGGAAGCGTCGATCAAATAAGGCGCGACGGTCTGCGGATCGGTCTTGCGTATCATGAGGGTTGGTCCGCGCGGTCAGGACAGCCGGGTGGATTCCATCAAGCCGTCGGCCTGGGGAGGGAGAAAACCGGCGTAGCCGTTGTGCCGCTCGATGAGTTCCAGGACGGTGAACGCCTCCCCGTCTCTCAACTCCGGACGGGTGAAGATCTGCCGCAAGTCGGAACCGCGAGCGCCGACGATTTCCCCGGCGAACGCCGCGCCTCTGGATTGCAAAGCGCCGATCGCGGTTTCGATGTCCTCGACGAGGATGGCGATGTGATGAAAACGCCGGTCGCCATGCGCGTCCACCCAGCCGGGGATCAGGCTCCCCTTGCCGCGTCCGCCCGCGAAAGCCTGGTCGATGAACAACGCCGGATATCCCGGTTTGCGGAACACCCTGGCCCACCAGGTGTCGAATTCCAGGACGCCTATCGACTCGTCGAAGGCAAACCCGTATCCGATGACTTCTTGCGCCCGCCGGTCCACGTCGTGGGTCCGCAGGGTGCAGTGGTCGACCAGGGGCATCAGCCCCACTCCGCATTGCCGGAGCGAATCGGCGAGTATGCGGGCGGCATGGTTTTCCTCCAGAAATCTTCCGACGTATTCGAAAAAAAAACGGTCAACCGGCGAGTCCATGGGCCTTTCTCTCCTGGGGCGCTTTCGAATATTTTAACACGTTAAAGAGAATCGCGGGAAACGCTGGAGCGGGATTTCGAACGGCGCCGTTCCAACTTTTCCAGCGCCAGGGTCTCCGCCCGGTCGATGTCTTCCTTTTGCAGAAGCCGGTTGATCGCCTTGTCGACGAGGATTCCCCGTAAAAAAGCCTTGCGAGCCTTGGGGGTGGAAAGCTTCCTCTGGCAGGGGACCCTTATCCTGCCCTGCAATTCGATTTTCAGCGCGTCGATTTTCTTGATCAATTTCTTGAGTACGGGCTCGACCCGTTTCCGGATCTCTCCAGCCATCAGCGGGCTTTTGCCGCCGGTGGAGACGGCGATCTGGACAGTCCCGTAAAGATTGATCGCGGCGGGATGGCTGAAATCGCTGTGTTCCGGATCGTCCGCGGCGTAGGCGAACAACCGCAATTTACGCGCCTGTTCCACGATTTTCCGGTTGAGCGCTTTATCGTCGGTGGCCGCCATCACCAACGCGAGGCGGTCGAGTTTCCTCAGAAACGCCCCGTCGATCAACCGCCGTTTCCTCAGGACGATCCTGCGATCGTCGGCCAACCGTTGGAGAGGGCGCGAAACCTTCTCGGCATAGACGAGGATTTCGCAGTCCTGCGTCAGGAGGGCTTCCACCTTGCGGGTCGCTTCCCGTCCGCCGCCCGCCACCGCCGCGCGCCTGCCCTTCAAACTCCAATCGACGATCATCCTTTCGCGGCGGCCATGACGGCGCCCTCCTCCGGCGCCTTGGCGCGCTCGTAACATTGACCGATCAAGTCTTTCTCCTCGCTCGCCGCGCCGATTTGCTCCAGGTATTCGACGCCCTCCGCGCACTTGTAAAAGGGAAAATCCAAAAGCAGACGGCCCACCATATACTGCGCGCTGACGTGCCGTTTTTTATCGAACCCCGATTCCCGGACGTATTCCCGCGCGGAGCGGAGCCTGCTCCAGTCCCACCGGTCCTGGGGCTCGATGAAATCGTTCCGCGCAAGAAACCGCGCCAAGGCGTCGGCCATGATCAAATGGCCGTTGATGTTGGGATGGACGTGTTCCAGAAAAAAGTTGGAACCGATCAACCCGTTGGGAGACAGACGCTCAAGCTCCGTCTCCATGTCGATGACCGGCGCGTTTTCGGTTTTGCCCACCCGCTCGACGGCCTGATTGAAGAGGACGCAGGCCCTGAGGTGCACCTTGTCGTCCTCGCGCGCGTTGACGTACTCCTCGTGGGCCCTCCGGTAATCGCCCTTTCGCTCGTAGGCGCGGGCCAGTTCGAAATGCTCCTGGGCGTAGTGGGGATCGACCGACTGGACTTCCCTGAAAAAGGCGATCGCCTCGTCGAGCCCTCCCCCTGCCATCGCCTCCCGGGCTTTTTGCAAACCGGACATGAAAACGGTCCGTTGCGCCGGGCCGAGGTTGGGATCGGCTTCGGAACGGACCGGGGAGAAGTCCCGCAGGTTGGACGCCAACGTGGAAAAAATCACTCTGACGCGCTTTTCCTTTGCCATCCGCGCCATGTCCCCCAAATTCCTCTCGTAATTTTCCAGGGTGTCCGCATGGTCCCGCCCGGTCCAGGTCATTTTATTCTCTTTCATCATGACTTTGAACATATTGACCCGCTCGGAACGGCTGGACTCCGGTTTTGCCAGGGACGCTAATTTCAGCGTCAGCAGTTCGCTCACGAAGAAGAGGCGCGAACGGTACAGGCGCGTCGTCAAATCGTTTACAAACCGGTTTCCGAAATTGACTTTCGAATTCGCGCCGAAGTGGCCGATGAATTCGTTATGCCCCGAATAGACGACGATCAAGTCCGGGTCGTATTCAAGGAGCTGGCGGAAAATGTCCTCCACCCCATAACTGCTGATGGCGTCGTAACCGGCGTTGACGACCTCCGCGGCATGTCCGGGAAGAACGTCTTTCAATATCTGGCCGAGGAACCCGGAGTAGCTGATCTTCCGGTCGTTGAAGGGGAACCCCCGCGTGGTCGAGGCGCCCACCAGAAAAATGCGGTAAGTCCCGGGAGCCTTTTTCCTGGAAAACTCGGTGTCCGGAAACCAGGGGCTCTCCTTGAACAGGGACGTCAGCTTGACGGGGAGGTGGCGGAAATAATGCAAGGCGACGTATTGGGAGTTGAGAGAGTATTTTCCCATGCCGGCCGGGGTATCGCCTTCGACGACCAAATCGAAATCCGAACCGACTCCGCAGATCCGCAAAACCAGCTCTCCCGCCCCGAGCAGAAAAACGCCTAGAAACGCGACGAGAAAATTAGACAAAAATGACTGGTAAAATCTGGGTACCATTCGGATTGCGGGCCCGCGGCTCGAACTTTCGCGCCGCCGCCGAGCCTGACGGCGGTTGACGGTTTTCAACGATCATTATACCGGTTGGGCGCTCAAAATAACATTGCAAACGAGATTGGCCCGAATATAGAATGATCCGAACCTGGCGGTATCCCATCGCCCTTCGCATTTTCGGAGGCCCTCTATGCGGAACAATCGATTCGCCCTTTTTCTCATGTTGGTCGCGTTCGCCCTGGCGTTCATGGTCCCGGTCCATCCCCTCTATTCCGCGGAGACGGACGGCGGCGATATCGTTTACGAGGATACCGGGAAAAAGCCGCCCGTCGTGTTCAGCCATCAAAAGCACAAAGAGGCCAAGAACAAATGCGAGGACTGTCACGATAAAATCTTTCAGAAAAAGAAAGGCGCCGCCGACGCGGGCGGCAAAATGGACATGGACGCCCTGAAGGAAGGGAAATATTGCGGCGCCTGCCATGACGACGAGAAAGCGTTCACCGCAAGGAAGAACTGCAAAAAATGCCATGTAGCGCCCTGACCGGCCGTCCGAATCCGGTGAAATGGACCGCGCTCCCGATATGCGCGGTCCTTGGCCTGTTCGTCCTTGCCCCCGGCGGAGCGTACGCGATCGAAGCTTCCGGGAAATCCCCGCCTTATCAAGCCAAGCTGGTCCCGTTCCACCAGTCGGAAAAGGAGAAATATGCCCTGAAAATCCTCCATCCGTACGCTTTCGACCCTGAGACCATCCGCGCCGGCATGGCTTCCATCGCCTACCAGACGAAGGCCCTGGCCTGGTCGAAAAAGAAACGCGTGTTCACCTCTGCCATGATCAAGGCGTTGGGCCCCCCGATCGTCGAACTGTTCGCCAAGGCGACCGTCGAACAAAGAGTGGGCTTTCAACTGAAAAACAAGAATGGAAAGACGGCGTTGGCGGGGGACGCGTTTTTGACGCCGGAAGGCTTGAACTGGCGGTTCACGAAGCTGGACGGGGAGACGCGGGAGGTGGACGATTTCAGCGTCATGGGGGAAACCTGGCGGCTGGTCCCGCTGGACCATCAAGCCTATAAAACCAAAAAACCCTATGAAAACCTGACGGTGGACATCACGAACTGGATCGTGTTGAAAAACGTCACGCCGGATCCGGCCAAAATAATCAAATCCCCCCGCCTGGAGGAGATGACCGATACGGGCGCGAAACCCGGCGCCGAGGGGGACGTCAAAAAGCGACTGCGACTGCTCGAGGAACTCAAGAGAGACGGACTGATCCGCGACGACGAATATGAAATGAAACGAAGGGAAATATTAAAGCTCCTTTGACCCGCATATTGCATGAGCGAAATTATGAGGAAAGTCTTCCTTCTGGTCCCCCTCATCCTAACCTTCTCCCGCCAGGGGAGAAGGAACATTGTGTCATCCTCTCCCTTGACGGGAGAGGGCCAGGGTGAGGGGGAATTTTTGTTCCCTCTCAATCGGAACCCATGAAACTCGCGCAATAGTCTGATCGGGCAAAAACGCGAATAAATTTCTGGAGGATTGATCCCATGTTCCAAACGATGAACCTGAAGCGAGGTTTTGCGGCCAGTTGGACCGCCGTTTGTCTGCTGGCGCTTCTTTTTCCGTCCACCGCGATGCCGGCGAGCGCCTGGAGCGTCCGTTGCGAAATCGACAAGTCCGTCGAGCGGAAAGTTTGCCGGGCAACCGCCGTAAGCGACATGGGGAGGAGAAGTTCGCCGCTCGAATGGGCGCTTTGGGAGAACGGTTCCGTAACATTGACGATCGGTCTTGGCAAAAAAGAGTCTTTAATTCAAGTCGACCGGAACAAGCCGGTTTTATCCAAGTCGGGCATTGCGGATGGAGATACCGCTCTTGTCCTCTTGGAGCAAATGGTCAACGGAACAAGGGTCCTTGTACGGTTCATAGGATTCAAGGGCTGGGAGTACCCCTTCTCGCTGGAAGGGTTTAAGGAAACGTACCGGGAAATGGTACATGAGATCAAAACCGACCCCCTCTTGAAAGAGGAGGAAAAAACGGGGCCGGAAAATAAAGGCAGGGAGTTTACTCTTTAACCCGGATATTGCAGGCGTAATAGAATTGAATTGCTCCCCCTTGTAAAGGGGGGACAAAACAAAAGCGCTTTTTGCGCCGAGTATTTTCCCTCTCCAACAGATCGGCAAGCCCCGTTCCCAAAACCCGAAGCGCTTCCATACGCCATTCGCTCGTGCAATATCCGGGTCAAAGACCGCCCGCGGTCCAACGGTCCGCTGAAAACCGCGGTTGCCCAATTCATTGGGGCCGGGCAAGCGCCCGGAGCCGACGCGGAGTTGATAACGGGGCTCAGCGGTGGTTCACGTCGAAGTGGTAGGTGGCGAACGCCATGCCTATGTGGGCGTTGTAGTCCGGCGGCGCGAAAAGATTGACGCGCCCCATTGGCTTTAGAACATGGTTTCTATTTCCAAGGCGACCTCATGTTTCCTGACAGGGGAATCGCCCACGTCGAACCTTGTGGCTACCCCCACTTTCCAGTTATCTCTAAGAAAGTACCAGGCCGATGGAGAAAGTTTGTCCACGTCGATATTGGCGATTCTACTTGAACGGACCCGGTCGTATTGCAATATGTAGTACCAATCCCTAAGTCGATAGGCGCCCGTGGCCGTGTAGCCGTCAAAGTCGGCGTACACGGGCGAGGCGGCGAGGGTGTAGTTTTCGTCCTCGCCGTACTGGTATGCGAACTGCAACTCGAGGTCCGTTTTATAGCGAATGTCCGCCGAGACGGTATAGCGCCGGAAATCATTGGTCCTCTGCAAGGAGGTGGCGGTGGATCCCAAGCCGCCGGACGTATCGGTCCCCTGGTAATAGTGAAAACCGATACCGCTACCTACAAAGGCGCTTTTAACCGAGTCGGGAATTTCGAGCTTGCCGCCGCCCCAGTAATTTTTGTCCTTGTCGGTGTCGGTGGAATCCTTGCCGTTGTCCACTCCCGCGAACCAAACGAACGGACCTTGATAACCGTAGTATTGAATTCCCGGGCGGGGCGAACGGATGTCCTGCGAATTTTCACCCTTGCCGCCGGAAGATTTAAGATTCATCACGTCCGACTTTTGCCAAGCCCGTAGCCGGTCCGAGAGTGGGGTGAAGTCCACTGGGGACAAACGCCCGATCTGGAAGTTCGCATAGGAACCAGCGAGGTTGGTGAAGTTCATGTAGAACCAGTTGGTTTTGGAACCGTCGGTTTCCATCTCCTGTTCAATAAAAATGGAGACATCCTTGAAAATCGAACCGCCGACGAAAAACTGCAACCAATTGGTGTTGCCGACATTTATTGTGTCCTCGTCGACGCCATTCCGTTTTTGACCCTCGGCGACGTATTTGAGCGGGGTCAGGCTCAACCGCGCGCCGAACCAGTTGCCGACATTGTCGATGAACAAATTTTTGGAAAGTTTCTCCTTGGCTTCGGTATCCCCATCGGCGGGCTCTCCGGGCCATTGATAACCGTTCCGCTTAAACTGTTCGCCGAAGTAATTCACCCGGGGAAACGCGAAGTGGCAGGTGGAGCAATCGACTTTGTATTTTCGCGCCCACTGGCTGAGAGCCTCCGCATCCTGAACGGCAACCAACAAGGGCAAGATGAAAATTGAGGAAATAATAAAACGGGAAAAACCGGCAAGAGAAATTCTTTTTTTCATCAGCATGAACGACCCTCCTCACTACGAAGGTTATGAAAAAAATATGGAAAGGCCTCCCTTGTCTATCATGTTGCCGAAAAACCCGAAAAGCGTCATGGAGATATTCTTTTTCACCCCGTTCTCCCCCGCCAATGGGTTTATAAAGAACCTAAACTCGCCTTAATCTACAACGATTTCATATCGTGTCAACCCTGTTTTTATTCCCGGATCCCCGCCGGCTTACAACCGTCGATCAGCCGAACTTCTTCAATGGATAAGGCTTGTGGCAATCGGCGCAGAGCTTGGGCGCGTCGGCGTCATCGATATGCCATCTATGGGGAACGTGACAGGCCAGGCAGTCGCCGCCCAATTCCTCCAGGTGCAGAGGGTGTTTCCCCCGCTTCATGGTCAGGAAATGACAGTTCTTGCAGGCGCCCTTGGCCGGCCGTCCGGGGTCGTGCGTCTGGTGGCAGGTGTTGCAGTCGAACTGTTGATGCGCCAGGGACCGCTCCGCTTTCGGCGGCGGACCGCGGATCTCGTGGCATTTCACGCATGCCTCGGTCCTGGGCAACAGACCGCTTCCGCGGAAATCGTGGCATTCGGTGCAGAACATGTCCTTCATTTTTGCCAGGACCACTTTTCCCCTGGCGTGGCAATTCACGCATAGGCGTTGCTCCGCGGAAAAATGATGCAGTTTGATCGCATGGCACGACGTGCACTCGATACCGCCCTTGAACCAATGCATGGCATGACCGGTGGAATTGGAGATTTGCTTGGCCTTGTTCTTGCCTTCCCAATGACACTTGATGCACATGGCGCTGGGGACGATGATTTTCTCGTGGGGCCGGGGAGAAACCCTGTCGGGCCGTTCCAAAAACGCCTTGATCAACATCTTGTTGCGATCGAAAACCGACGCGTAGTGGCAGGAATGGCATTCCACGTTTTTATGGATGCTGGTCTTCCAAGCCGTGAAGGCCTCCTTCATGACGTGACAATTGAGGCAGAATTCCGGATCGTGCTCCGTGTAATCGTAGAGATGGAGCGACCCCGCGCCGACCACGGCCAGCAAAAGAAAGACCTGCAGGGCAATGACGATCCGGTATTTAAGCAACTTTCGATCATCGTTGAACATAGGGGTCAACGGCCTTGAGGAATCAAGAAAACGGAAATGGGGATAAAATACCCGCCAGCCCGCAAAAGCGTTCAAACATTTGCTGGCATTTGTTCCGACAAAGCATTAAATTTGTAATTGCCGGATTTGTCAAGATACCATATGATTCCGGATACTAAAGCGACCGCTGGAGGAGGGAATATGGCGACCTATCTCATCATGGGCAAATTCACGGAGCAAGGCATCAGAAACGTCAAGGAAACCACCGCCCGGGCGGACCGCTTCAAGGAGATCGCCAAGGAGTGCGGCGTGGAGGTCAAGGAGATCATGTGGCTTTTGGGAGATTACGACGTCATCAACATCGTCGAAGCCGACAGCGACCTGTCGATATCCGCGTTATTGCTGAGGGTCGGGGCCTGGGGAAACGTCCGCACCACGACCTACAGGGCTTTTTCGAATAAGGAAATGGACGAGATCATCAAGAAAGTCGACGCGACAAAATAAACGAAACGCGAATCCCCAATTGCTGGAAGGCGGTACGATGGGAACCTCCAAACGGCTCATGAGTCTTTTCGTTGGCGCTTTGGCGGTTTGTATATTGTTCGCTTCCCCGCGATATTCTTCCTCCGAAGCCCCTCCTCCCAAGGACAAGTACGCGGACGTTCATCTGAATCCGAACGGCTTTTCTCCGAGTTCGGAATGCGGCAAATGCCACAAGGACATCTATTCCACCTGGAAAAACTCCCTGCACGCGGAGGCCCCGAACAATTTCGTCTTCCAGACGGCCTATCTTCAGGCTTACTTCGAGCGCGGGGAGGAAGTCCGCCAGGTTTGCCTCGCCTGCCACGCCCCGATCGCCGCCCTGAACGCGGATTTCAAATTGACCGGGGAAATAACGAGGGAGGGGATCAATTGCGACTACTGCCATTCGATCGCCGAGGTCCAGCCGGGAGGCAACGGTCCGCATAACCGTTTTGAGTTTGGCCTCGTGAAGAACGGCCCGTTGCAAAACGTCTCCTCGCCGGTCCACAAGACCCGCTACAACGAAACGTTCAAGGAGTCGCGGTTTTGCTGGGGGTGTCACGAATTCGAGACGGCCAACGGCGTCAAGCTGATCGAAACCTATTCGGAATGGGCGAAGGGACCGTACCCCGCCAAGGGTATCCATTGCCAAAACTGCCATATGCGGAAGGTTTCCGGGAAAATCGTGGCCGAGGAGGTCAAGGCCGTCCCGCAAAAGGAGATCAGCAGTCACGATATCGCCGGCGGCCATTCCCTCACCCAAAGGGAGGAATCCATCGGCATAAAAATCGCGCAGGTCAACCGGTTCAAGCAGAAGGTGGAGGTGACGGTGGACGTCACCAACAAAGGCGCGGGCCACATGATCCCCACCGGGATACCTTCCAAAAAGATCGTCCTGCAGGTGTTTATCCAGTCCAAGACCGGCGAGGTCCATCAGATGCACCAGAAGACCTATCAGAAGGTCATGGTCGACGCCAACGGCGAGCCCGTGGTCCACGATTCGGATTTACTGTTGGGGAAACCGGTCCGGATTCTTTCCGACAACCGGATCGCGCCTCTGGAAACGCGCCGGGAAAAGTTCACCTTCTTCGTCCCCGAGGAAAAGGACCAGAAAGTATCGGCGGCGGTTTTTTACAGTCATACCCCCAGGATCGTCCAGCCGTCGCCCATCCATATCAAATTGCACGAAGTCCAGCAAGCGATAGGGCCCTGACATGAACGAAACCGCGTCCAATACGGCCGGGACCGACCGGCGGACCTTCCTCCAATGGCTGATTTCCGGCCTCCTGCTGGGAGCGTTCGCGGCGGCGGCCAACGTCGCCGTCCGGTTTCTCATGCCGCCGCCCAAGGCGAAAAAGGCCACCGAGCTTTCCATCCCGACGGCCCAGATCCCCCTGGGCTCCAGCCTCGTCGTCGAGCACAAGGGGGAACCGGTCATCATCGTCCATTCCGACGTCGGGTTCGTGGCTTTCAGCCCGATCTGCACCCATCTGGGATGCCTGGTCAAATGGGTCCGCGACGAAAACATACTTTTGTGTCCCTGCCATGCGGGGAAATTCGATCTGACGGGCAAGGTGATCGCCGGGCCGCCGCCGGAACCTCTTCACCCCGTCAAGTTCGAAATTCAAAACGAAACGATCGTGCTGGTCTGAAAAAAATGAACCCTTGGCTCAAGAAAATCTACCTCGCCGTCCTGGAATGGATCGACTACCGCACGGGGGTGAGCGACCTGGTCAAGGACCAACTCACGGAGTACCGGGTCCCCCCGAAGCTGAACTTCTGGTATTCGCTCGGCGGATTGAGCCTCTTTATCTTCGGAATGCAACTGGTCACGGGGGTATTCCTCCTGGTGTACTACGTCCCCTCGACGGACGAGGCTTTCGAGAGCGTCCAGCGGATCATGGTGGACATACCTTATGGCTGGATGATACGGAGCGCCCACGCCGCCGGGTCGCATTCCATGATCTTCGTCGTCATCCTGCACATGTTGAGCGTCCTCTTCATGGGTTCCTATAAAAAACCGAGGGAGATCACCTGGCTCACCGGATGCGCCCTGCTGTTCCTGACCCTGGGCATCTGCTTCACCGGATACCTTCTGCCGTGGAGCCAGTTGTCCTTCTGGGCCACCACCGTGGCCACCAACATCCCCCAGCCCATCCCGGTCGTCGGGCCGTATATCGTC
>JACQQK010000169.1 GCA_016207065.1 Nitrospinota bacterium | reverse complement strand
GGTCCCGCGGACTTGTGGAAAACGCTCCGCGTTTTCGCACAGGATCCGCGGGACCTGCTACCACAACTACAACAAAATTTGCTTGTTTCCAAGATACAAGGGGGATAGGGGGATTTGAAATACCCGTTCGCGGTGAGGGCGGGAATCCCCCCGCCCCCCTTTACAAGGGGGAGCGATTCCATCCAATGACTCATGCAATGTCCGGGTTAGCGGGGCAGGGGTCTTTTTGAAAAAACCGCCGGGTTTATATTAGGTTTCGATCCGGAAGGCGGAAAACAAACTCGAATCTAATAAAATTCAAATAGGATGCCAACTTTTTCCCCATAACATATAATGGAGACGAATTTAAAGAGGTTTCCTATGGCGAACGAAACGATTCTGGTCGTGGAAGACGAGGAAGACATTCTGGATTTGATCCGCTACAACCTGGAGCGGGAGAATTACCGCGTCAAGTGCGTGATCACGGGCGAGGAGGCCGTCAAGTCCTCCCGTTCGAACCCTCCCGATCTGATGTTGCTGGACCTCATGTTGCCCGGCGTGGACGGTTTGGAGGTCTGCAAGCGGCTGAAGGGCGACCCCGGCACGTCCGCCATCCCCATCGTGATGGTCTCCGCGAAAGGGGAGGACGCGGACGTGGTGACGGGCCTGGAATTGGGCGCCGACGATTACGTTTCCAAACCCTTCAGCCCGAAGGTGCTGGTGAGCCGCGTGCGGGCCGTACTGCGCCGGAAAAACGCCGCCATTCCCGGCGACTCGTCGGTCATTCACGTGGGCGACATCACGATCCATCCCGGACGCCACGAAACCCTCGTGAAAGGCAAGCCCGCGGAATTGACGTTGACGGAATTCCGCATTTTGCAATTTCTGGCCCGGCGTCCGGGATGGGTGTTCACCCGCGGGCAGATCGTGGAGGCGGTGCGCAACGAAGACTATTCCGTGACGGACCGCGCGGTCGATTTCCAGATCGTCGGTTTGCGCAAAAAACTGGGTCCCTGCGCCAAGTATATCGAGACCGTGCGGGGCGTCGGCTACCGCTTCAAGGAATGACCATGCGAAAAAGACGGCGCCTCTGGCAAGCGTTCCTGGTCTATTCCGCCTTCCTGCTGGTTTTTCTGGCCTGTCTGACCGGATACGGTTTCTTCTCCCTGGAAAAAATTCTGTACGATCGCGCTTCAGCCGAATCGGAGGCCCGCGCCCAATTGATCGTCCCGCAGGTCAGGGACGTCATCGCGGCCAGGAAATGGTCCGATTTCGACGTCCTCGCCAAACAGCTTGGGGAGAATTCGGACATGCGGATCACCTTCGTCCTCAAGTCGGGCGAGGTGGCGGGGGACTCCGAGGACGACCCCGCCCGGATGGACAACCATGCCGACCGTCCGGAAATCCGGGCGGCCTTGGCGGGCCGGACCGGCCTGGCGAGGCGGGGGGGGGGGGCGCGATGGGGGGACGCTGATTTTCGCGGCCGTCCCCGTCGCGAAAGGCGGCGAGGTCGTCGCGGCCGTCCGGACGGGCCTGTCCGCCGCCGCCGTGGACAGGACCCTGCGCGCGTTCCGCGTTTATTCGCTCTGGATCATGGCCGTTTTGGCGGTTTTTCTTGCCGCTTCGGGGTTTTTGATTTCCCGGCGTCTCGCCGCCGCGCTGGACACGGTAAAACGGGGGGTCCAGCAATTTGCCCGGGGAGAGCTCAAGTCCGGGATCGATATCAGCGCGCCCATGGAGATCTCCCTCGTCGCCGAAACGATGAACAAGGCGGCCGCGGATTGGGAGGAGAAATTCAAGGCCGTCCTGTCCCAGCGCGCCCTCCAGGAAGCGGTGTTTTCCAGCATGTTGGAGGGCGTCGTGGCCGTGGACGGCGAGGAGAACCTCATCGCCATGAACCAGAGCGCCGCCCGGCTGTTCCAAATCGATCCCGAACACGCGCGGGGAAGGAAATTCCAGGAGGCGGTCCGCAACACGCTTTTGCGGAAATTCGTGGGCCGCGCCTTGTCCAGCAGGGACCTGGCCGAGGAGGACATCGTCGCGCGCGTCGACGGGGAGGAGCGCATCCTGCAGGTCAGGGGGACGGTCCTCCGGGACGCGCAAGGCAAGGGACTGGGCGCGTTGATCGTTTTGAACGACGTGACCCGGCTCCGGCGGCTGGAAACCATCCGCCGCGATTTCGTGGCCAACGTCTCCCACGAGCTGAAAACGCCCATCACCTCCATCAAGGGTTGGGTCGAAACGCTGTTGGACGGGGCCGCGGACGACCCCGCCCAGTCCAGGAAATTTTTGGAGATCGTGGCCCGGCAGGCCGACCGGCTGAACGCCATCATCGAGGACCTCCTCAGCCTGTCGCGCATCGAACAGGAGGCGGAAACCATGTCCATCGTCATCGAGAAAGGCGACATCCAGGAGGTGATCGAGGCCGCGATCGCGGACTGCTCGGCGAAAGCGCGCCAGAAAAACCTGACCGTCGAAATGAAATGCGACGGCGACATGCGCGCCAATATCAACCAGCCGCTCCTCGAACAGGCCATCGTCAACCTCATCGATAACGCCGTCAAGTACAGCGAACCCGGCAAGTCCATCCTGGTGCAGGCGTTGCAATCCGCCAACGAGGTGACGATCAGCGTCCATGACGAGGGGTGCGGGATCCCCGAGGACCATCAGCCGCGCCTGTTCGAACGGTTTTACCGCGTGGACAAGGCCCGGAGCCGGCGGTTGGGCGGCACCGGCCTCGGCCTCGCCATCGTCAAGCACATCGCCCAGGCCCATCGCGGGACCGTCGCGGTCAAAAGCTCCCCCGGCAAGGGGAGCGTCTTCTCCATCCGTCTCCCCCGGACGTAGAGTCCCGGCGGCCCCTCTCTTTTTTCAAACGCATTCTCGGGTCCATCAAAGGCAAGCGGATTTGTCCGTCAAGGTTTTTAGGGTTGACATTCGTTATATTTTTGCGTATATAGCGATATCGTGGCGCTTCAAATCCCCCCCTCCCCCCCTTTGATAAAGGGGGGGATTTTCGCTCCCCTCTTTGAAAAAGAAGGGCGGGGAGATTTTTATCCTTAGAGCGTCTAACAAAATGAAATTGATGGTCTAAATGCTCCCCTCCCTTGAGGG
>JACQQK010000168.1 GCA_016207065.1 Nitrospinota bacterium | reverse complement strand
GATCAAGAACAAGGAGATCAACCAACTGGACGTGGACCGGGTCATCGAGGCCGCCAAGGCCATCGCCATCCCCCTGGACCGGGAGGTGATCCACGTGCTCCCGCAGGAGTTCGTCGTCGATAACCAGGACGGGATCAAGACCCCTCTAGGAATGGCGGGGATCCGGCTGGAGGCCAAGGTGCATATCGTGACCGCCGCGGTCACTTCGGCGCAGAACATCGTGAAGTGCGTCAATAAGGCGGGGCTGGGCGTCCAGGACATCGTCCTGGAACAGCTCGCCTCCAGCGAGTCGGCGCTCTCGCCGGACGAAAGGGAACTCGGCGTGGCCTTGATCGATATCGGCGGCGGCACGTCGGACCTGGCCATTTTCTACCAGGGCGCCATCAAGCATACGTCCGTGTTGACGATCGCCGGATCGCAGATCACGAACGATATCGCCATCGGACTGCGGACCCCGAATGCCGAGGCGGAGAAGCTGAAACTGGACCGCGGGTGCGCCCTGGCGTCGCTGGTCCAGGAAAACGACATCATCGAGGTATCCAGCGTCGGGGGAAGGGCCCCCCGCTCGATCTCCCGGCAGATCCTCAGCGAGATCATCGAGGCGCGCGCGCGCGAAATGTTCGAGATGCTGGACAACGAGGTCAAGGTGTCGGGGTTTCAAAACCTGATTTCCTCCGGGATCGTGATCACCGGAGGCGCGGCGTCCATGGAGGGCATGGCGGACCTGGCGGAGGACGTTTTCCAGGCTCCGGTCCGCGTCGGCCTCCCCTGCGGCCTTGGCGGATTGATCGACGTGGTCAACAACCCGAGGTACGCGACCAGCACGGGGCTCATTTTGTACGGACAGAAAAGCGCGCGGGCGGGAAAGGTCCGCGAGCTTCAGGGCCGGAACTTGTTCGAGAAGATTTTCAGCCGGATGCGCGACTGGGTCGAGGAATTTTTTTGACGGTTTGTCCGGGTTTTCGACGATTACGGCGCTTCTGGAGGGAGGGGCCGCATGAAAAGAATTTTTTGCTTATTAAAATAGGAGGATGGAACATGGGTTTGATCGAATTCGAACATGAAAACGAATATTCGGCGTGCATTAAAGTGATCGGCATAGGGGGCGGGGGGACCAACGCGGTCAACTCGATGATCCGCGGAAACGTCCGCGGGGTGGAGTTCATCGTCGCGAACACCGACGTGCAGTCGCTCGAGGCCTCGGCCTGCCCTTACAAGATCCAGATCGGGTCGAACCTGACCAAGGGCCTGGGCGCGGGTTCCAACCCGGAGATCGGAAGGCAGTCGGCTGAGGAAAGCGAGGCTCAGATCCGCGGGATGCTCGAGGGCGCCGACATGGTGTTCATAACGGCCGGCATGGGCGGCGGCACCGGCACGGGCGGGGCGCCCATCATCGCCAAGATCGCCAAGGAGGTCGGCGCGCTGACGGTGGGGGTGGTGACGAAACCCTTCGCCTTCGAGGGTAAAAGAAGGTTGCAACAGTCCGAGTCGGGCATCAAGGAATTAAAGAGCGCGGTGGACACCTTGATCGTCATCCCCAACCAGAAACTGTTGAGCATCATCACCAAGCAGACGTCCTTCACCAGCGCGTTTTCCATGGTGGACGACGTGTTGCAACAAGCCGTCTGTAGCATTTCCGACCTGATCGTGATCCCCGGCCTGATCAACCTCGACTTCGCGGACGTGAAGACCATCATGTCCAACATGGGGAAGGCCCTCATGGGGAGCGGGGTGGCTTCCGGGGAAAACCGCGCGGTCGAGGCCGCGGGGAAAGCGATCTCCAGCCCGCTCCTCGACGAGGCCACGGTGGACGGCGCGCACGGGGTCCTGATCAACATCACCGGCGGCGAGGACCTCACGTTGCACGAGATCAACGAGGCCTCCTGCCTCATCCAGAAGAGCGCGCATGAGGACGCGCACATCATATTCGGGGCGGTGGTCGACAAAAACATGTCCGGAGAAATGCGCGTGACCGTCATCGCCACGGGATTCGAGAAAGGCAAGCTGGTCGAGGAAAAACCCGTGCTGAGAAAGGTGGTGGACAACGAGGCGCCTTATCCCGAAAGAATTCCGGATATCCCCACGTTCCAACGCATAAAAAATCTCGCGAACGCCCTGAAGAAAGAGCACGCCGAGTACTCGTTGATGAACGGGACGGCCAACCTCGACGTGCCCGCGTTCCTGAGAAAGCACGCGGATTGAAACGGGTCCTTTTCCGGTCTCCTTCCCCGCGCGCATCGCGGGGAAGGGAACCCTTATGCCGCGCGGGGGAAGAAGATCGCGGAAACCTGGATCAGGGCCCGTTCAGGCTCCAGTCGTAATCCAGGTAGGAGATTTTGTTTTTTCCGCTCGTCAGGATTTTTTTGTCCAGCGGAGCGGCGTATTGGGCGACGAACGCCAGGACCCCTCCCCTGGATTCGAAGTCTTCCGCGAACCATTTGAATATGGAGGAAAGGTAAATCCTGCCCTCCTGGACATCGACCCGCAGTCCTTTTTCCCTGTTTTCGAGAAACGTTTTCATCTGGCCGTCGAGCTGGGCGTTCAATGCGCCGGGGACGAAGGCTTCCGTTCTCAAGTCGGGACAACTCAGGGAAGCGCAGACGATGGCGGAATGGATCCGGGGTTCGCCCATCTTGCGCAGGATTTCGTGTTCGATTTCGTGCAAGGTCCTTTCTTTCCCCCCCACGGTCCCGGCGGGACGTTTCCATACCGTGCTGACGATGTTTCCCGCGTCCTTGATGCTCTTGACCGGGAAATGGTCCAATACCGTTTTCACCGCCAGGATGTTGTAGACGTTGATCCAAAACGACAACCGCTCCTCGCGGTTGTTCAGGCGGTCCAGGGGGAATTTCCCCAAATCGCCGGTCAATTGGGCGAAGCGCGGGTCCTCTTTCAACCGTGCGTAAGCCACCGCGTTGAAGCGGATTCCCGATCGCGTTGAAGGAGAAACGTGTATTTTCAACAGCGCGTCCCAGCCGGAAAAATCGAAGCTTTCGGCGCCGGACGGCGCGGCACAGGTCAGGACGAAGGCAAACGCGACCGCCAAACTCCGCCAAGTCGCTTTAACCCGCATTCCAAAGTTGGAAATCGCAAAAAAATCCTCCACCCTCTCCCCTTGCGGGAGAGGGGCGGGATGAGGGGACGCGCGGAAAGTCGCGCGGGTTTCATTTCCATTCACCGTCCCCCAGCTCCTCCCATCAAGGGAGGGGAGAATATGGGAGTAAGTCCAACTTTGGAATCCGGGCGTAAACTTTCCGGATTTCCTCCGCATCAAAGTTTCCTCCGAGCGCATGAATCCAATCCTCCTGGTTGAAGTTTGCAATCGCGGAACGATCGTCGTTTAGTCCCTGAAACCCCGTCAGCCTTACATCCCTTTTGGCCGCGCGGCAAATTTTTCGCTGGCGAAGCGTTTCCGGCGGGTGGTAAAATTTCATGACTTGTCCCGTCATGATCCGATAGCGTTCCCCATCAACCCTTTTTTTGCAAGGTTTTCCCATCGACCCGAAACGTTGTCTTTATATTACCGACTTGGACGGGACCCTGCTCCGGCCCGACAGTTCCTTGTGCGATGAGGGTATTGAGCGTTTGAACCGCCTCATCGACGACGGTTTGCTGTTCACGGTCGCCACGGCCCGAAACTACGATTCGGCCTATCCCATCCTGCGGAATCTCCGCTTGAACATCCCGGTCATATTGTTCAACGGCGTATATCTTACGGAGTTTCATACGGGAAAGAATCTTCTGTCCACCAATTACCTCGCCCGGGACCTCGTTGATGAGTTGCTGTCGCTCATCCTCAGCAGGGGGTTCGACCCGTTCATCTACGCCTATGGGGACAAGCACCAGGTATATTATCGCGCCATCGCCAATGCGGGGGCCAGGAATTATTTGAACAGTCTGAACGGCGACGGAAGACTCCGCCCTTCGGCCGATTACCGCATCGACGATTCGGAAAGCGTTTCCGGGATGCTGTTGATCGACGAGCCCGCGGTCCTCGAGCCTCTATACCGGGAACTCGCCGGGAAATATCCTTCCGACCTGAACATGTATTTCGCCGAGGACATAGCCATGCCCGGCTACTACTGGCTTCAAATTTTTCATTACGGGGCGAACAAGGGAAGCATGGTCCGGACGCTGGCCGAAAGGCTGGGCATCCCCCTTTCCCAAGTGGTCGTGTTTGGCGATTATTTGAACGATCTGGAGATGTTCAAGATCGCCGGCCGGGCGGTCGCCGTCGCCAACGCCCTGCCCGAGGTCAAGGAAGCCGCGCACGAGGTGATCGGCGGCAACCACGCATATGCGGTGATCGAATACCTGGAATCGCGGGCGCTTGAAAAATAACGCGCGCGCCGAGTCGGCGAAAAGGGTTATAATAAATGCATACGCGTATTTGGCCCAGGCGCCAAGGACGGGCGTAGCGCAAGCGAGAGACGATTCCCCATGTCAGAAGCCGAACAGCCGAAAGAACCGGAAAACCCGGTATTTGAACGCGACAAGACCGCCAAGGATCCCGTGCCGGAGACTCCCCAACCTCCTCAGGCCGTTCCTCCCACGCTGAAGCCCAGAAAGGTTTTTGTCCCCAGGAAGGTCGTCGCGAAAACCGACAAGCCGCAAGAGTACAGGACAAGGCACATACGCGTCGCCTCGTTGGAATCGGCCAATTTATTGCGGCAAACGATCCTCGATTTTCAGAAAGAGCTGGCCGGCCAGTCTTCCGACGACCCCGACAAGGAGTTTGAGGACCGGAAAAAGGTCGAGGCCTTTTTCGGGAGGATAGCCAAAAAATACAGCTCCTGTCCCAGCCGGTCCATTGGCGGGGACCTGGATTGGGTTTACAAGGACATGAAGTTCAACGACGAGATCATGACGGGCGACCTGATCGACGCCATCGTCCAGGCGGAGAGGTTCGTCATTCCCGGACCGGTGAAGACCAGGCTGGGGTACCATATCGTCCTGGTTTGCGAAAACCAGGCCCTCAGAAAAAAGGAAGAGAAACCGTCCGAACTCGATCCCCGGTACGAAGCCCTGCAAGCCCGTCCGGAAGCAAAGCCCCCCACCCGCACGGACATCCCCACCTGATTCATCCCATCGAGCGTCAGACTGGAAGCGCGGGAAACGCTTTTCGCGACGGTTCCAGTTTATACGGGAATCAATAGCTGATTACAACTTGGAGCTCGAAGGGGTTGGTTGCTTTTGCGACATACTCACACTCATGACACTCGGCCCAGCAACGGCATCCGCGGGCTTCGCCGGGATGGTCGAAATCCGGCTTGTCCCACCTAAAAATCACACCTTCTCTTTTAGCATGTTCGGGCCGCGCATGTTCATCGCGCATCGTTCGCCAGGTATACACCGCGCTTAATTTTTTGATGGTTTCCCGGGTTAGTATTTCTCCAGGATTTAGTGCCGCCATTTTTCATTTCCCCGGTTTTGTCGCTGAATTCGTAAATCGCGGAGCGGCCGTTTCCGCCCCAGGCTTTTATGGGTTTTCTCATTTTTGTCTCCGATTCTGTTTTTGGGGTTAATGTGCTTTGAGGACGCAGGCTGGCAGGGCATTTCCCGACTCTTCCCATCTACCTGATTTCCGCGCCTAATGGAATAGACATGCTCCCATCAGGGCTTACCAACTCTGTCCATAATCGTCTTCCCTTCGAAACATAGTATTTTCCATCGTCCCCTTCCCAGGAGTCCTCGAGGGGAATCGGGGAACTCACGGTTTTGATTCTACTTGTTTTAACGATTAAATGCCCCAGGACATCGTCCTTTAGAGCTTTCCGGACAAGAGAGACTCCCTCGTTTTTTGGGAAAATTCGCCAGTCGTCTCTTTTTAAAAAATTGGCGAGGTATTTTTTTCTATACGATGGCAAGGGACCTCTCACCACCTGGACTAAATCTCCCGGCGTGACGAAACGCTCGTTTTCCCCATCCGTATCAATCGCATGGATGGCGTCGGAGACTGCCCAGGCCGGGGTGTTGAAATAAATGGTTTTGCTGTCGGGAGAGAAAATTTTATTGTCAAATTCCGCGATG
>JACQQK010000161.1 GCA_016207065.1 Nitrospinota bacterium | reverse complement strand
CGAAGGACTATTCCAGCCGGGAGTTTTTACTGCGCCTGTCCGAGACGATCGACGACGACGAGTCCATACTGGTCACGGCCCGCAAAAAAGGGGTCCCCATCTTCTGCCCCGCGCTCAACGATTCCAGCATCGGCATCGGTCTGACGGAGCATTATTACCTGGCCCGAAAAGCCGGGAGGAAACCCCTCACCATCGATTCCATACGCGACAACTACGAGATCACCCAGCTGGTGGTGAAGTCCCGGGCGACGGCGGCGTTTTACGTGGCCGGGGGGGTGCCCAAGAACTATATCAACGACTCCATCATCATGTCCTACATTTTCGGGAATTATACCGGCGGGCACAAATACGCCTTGCAGTTGACCACGGACGTCCCCCATTGGGGCGGGTTGAGCGGCAGTACCCTCGGCGAGGCCCAGTCCTGGGGCAAGATCAACAAGGAAGCCAACTTCGCCATGGCGTTTGTCGAGCCCAGCGTGTCCCTGCCCCTGGTCTTCGGGTACGCGTTCCAGAAAAAACTTTACAAAAAACGTTCGAAGCTGTCCATCAAGTGGGACGGCGAAAACCTGAAGGAATTGAAAGTCCGGCGATGAGCCGGAGAGAGCGGCCCCTCTTCGCCGCCGCGCGCTATGGACCTCAAGAAACAAGTCGTGTTTGCCGGGCCGGACGGCGGCTCGACCTTTGTCCTGAAGGGAATCCGCATCGACCAGCTCCTGCCGCGCGAGAACTGCGACCGGTTTTCGGCCTACCGCGTGCGCATGGAACCCCGCCAGGTCAAGAAACCCAGCTTCCATAAACAGGGCGAGGAATTGTATTACGTCCTGTCGGGGACGGGAACCGCCCAACTGGGCGATCAAAGTTTTGCTCTGGAGCCGGGGTGTTTTTTCCGCGTCCCCCCCAACACCGTCCACCGCTTCGCCGCGGAGGATGAGCCGCTGGAGATGCTGAATTTCCACAGCCCGCCCGTTTTCTCCGATTCCGACACCTATTTCACGGAATGACCCGCCGTCCCGGAGGCGGGACTCCGGTCGTCAGGAGTTCGCCGGTCGAATGGAATCCCGCTCCTTGATGTTGAGCGAGGCGAAACAGGCCTCGATGGCCTCCATGACGAAATCCACCGGGACCGCGGCCGCCAGGCCCGAGTTTTCCTCGAACACCACCCGCGGATGCCCCGTCTGCTGGCTTACCGCCGTGTCCTTGTACGTCAAATAACCGGAAACGATCCCGATGAGGCCCGGCTTCACCACCGACTTCGTGCCCTCCAAACTGACGATCTCCGGTTTGTAGAGGACCGGGCCGCCGCTGTTGCCCGGGAAGATGAAGGCGTCGATGAGGAAGTCCTTTTTGTGCCCCTCCAAGGCGTCGCGGAGGCGGGCGATAATGCCCGACCGGGCTATCACATATTGCCTGTCGGGATCGACGATCCCCATGGGGAACCCCAGGACGTAGACGAAGTCCCCCTCCGACACCCCCAACGCGGACATCTCCGCGATGGGCATCAGGTGGTTGTCCGACTGGAAAAAATCGTAACGCACGTTCTCCTCGGCCAAAAAATCGGCGTTGATCCCGATCACGGCGATGTCCATGGCCTCGCTGGGGTGCTCCCTCCATAGCGTCTTTCCGGACCGGTCCACGAGCGGGATGTCGTAATCCTTCGCCTTTTGGGTCGCCAGCGGATTGAACCGCGCCACGATGGATTTCTGCCCTTCGACGACGTGTTTGTTGGTGACGATGAAGATGTGGTATTGCCGCTGATTGTCCGCGCGTTTTTTAAAGAAGCGTCCGATCAGGGTCCCGGTCCCGACCCACCGCGGGTACGTGCCCGAATCCCGTGTGCCGATCGCCACCACGCAGTTGAACGAAAAAGGAGGGATGAGCGCCATGACGGTTATCTTTCCTTGAAAAACGAGTTGTTGGGAAACGGCAGGTTGCGGGACCGCCCGCGCGTCCGCGCAAGGGACTTATGCGTAGAGACGCCTGACATATTCCTCATAGCCGTTGTAGAGCAGGGTGGGGCGGGTCTCGCCGGTGTCGATCATTTTTTCCCGTGCCTGGGACCAGCGCGGGTGGGGAACGGTCGGGTTGACGTTGGCGGTAAAATCGTATTCCAGGCCCTGCGCGGTGTTCCAGAACGTCGCCGGACGGTAATCGACCAGTTCGATCCGCACCGCGGACTTGATGCTTTTGAACCCGTATTTCCATGGGACGACCAGGCGGACGGGGGCCCCGTGCTGTTTCGGAAGCGGGTGGCCGTAGATGCCGACGGCCATGAAGGCCAACTCGTTCATGGCTTCGGCGAGGGTCAAGCCTTCCGTATAAGGCCAGGGATACCAGAAGGCGAGCTGTCCCTGGGCGGCGAACGGTTTATAGAAGGATTTGAAACGCACATGGGTCGCGGAGGAAAGCGGCTGGACCGCGTCGAGCAGGGCTTTCAGGGGGAACCCGGTCCAGGGGACCGCCATGGCCCAAGCCTCCACGCAACGGTGGCGGTAGAGACGTTCCTCCATGGGCATGGTCTTGCGGAGGTCGTCCAGGTCGAACGTTTTGGGACGCCGGACGAGTCCCGTCACCTCGACGGCCCAAGGGCGTATGACCAGTTTTTGCGCGTGGACGCGCACGTCTTCCTTGATTTCGGTGAACTCGTAAAAGTTGTTGTACCGGGCCGCGATCTCCTCCCGGGTGAGCGGGCGGTCCAACACGTACCGGTCGTTGCGTCTGGCGGGATAAACCGTTTTCTCGACCTCGCTCAATTCCAGGGGAAGGTCCGCCTCCCGGCCGCTTGTTCCCGGAGAGCAACCCGCCGCCAGGGCCGCGGAGTAAAGGCCGATCATGCCCGCCCCTTTGAGAAAACGCCTCCGGTCCATGTAAGCGGATTCGGGGGTCGCCTTGCCTCCGGTAATTTTCCGGACTTCGCGGTCGTTCAAGCGGCTCATATGCGCCGATCCAGGCGTTCATCCCTTGGTAACGGGATGACGCGCGTTTACCGTTTTACCCAGTCGTCGATCCCCTTCAAGTAGGGTCCGGAACCCTTGACGATGGGCAGGGCGATCACTTCGGGGACGGAGTAGCCGTGGTTTTTCCTGACCCAGCTTTCCAGGGGCCCAAACAGATCGTTCCGGGTTTTGACGATCAAAAGGATTTCCGGATCGACGTTGATCCTGCCTTCCCAGTAATAGGTCGATTTGATCCCGGGCACGGCGTTCACGCAGAAGGCGAGTTTCTCCTCGACCAGGCCGCGGCTCAGCTTGTCGGCTTCCGCCTCCGATCCGGCGGTGATGAGAACGACGATGTGTTCGCTCATGGCGGCTCCCGCGCTAGAGAACGTATTTGACCAGGTAGAAGCCCAGGATCAACAACGCGAAAAACACGACGGTCAGCAAGTTGAAGTATTTCTCGATGAAAGATCTTATAGGCGCCCCGAACTTGTAGATCAGGGCCGCGACCAGGAAAAACCGGGCCGACCGGCTGAGTACGGAGGCGATCACGAAAATCGGGAAATTGATTTCAAACGCCCCCGCCGCCAGGGTGAACAGCTTGTATGGGATCGGCGTGAAACCGGCGATGGCCACGGCCCAAGCCTCGTAGTCCTTATATAGTAACCCGATTTTGTCCCATTTGTCCTGGAAATGATAGAAAGCGACGATCCGGTCGCCGATCGCTTCCATGAAGCCGTAACCCAGGAGGTATCCGAACATCCCGCCCACGACCGACGCGACGGAGCATACCGTCGCGAAATAGAACGAGCGCCGGGGCACGGCCACCGCCATGGCGATCAGCAACACGTCGGGCGGGATGGGAAAGAACGAGGACTCCGCGAACGACAAAATGAACAACGCCGGTACCGCGTAAGGGGTCGCGGACCAGTGCAGGACCCAGTCGTAGAGTTTTTTAATAAGCGCCATGTGTGCCTTTCCGGAAAAAGTGATTTGAGAGATTGCGGTTGATCTTTTACGCGATTACAGGAGGTTTACGGGGTCGATGTCGATGGTCAGCTTGATTTTTCCCGAGGCCAGCCTCCGCCAATCCGGGAGACCCTTGCTTTGCTCCAAAAGGGATTGCAGGGGCCGGTTGTCCCGGCAACGGAGGATCAGGCGCCAGCGGAACTTGTCGTTGATCTTGTACAGGACGGCCCGCGAAGGCCCGAGTAGCTCGATCCCCTCGCCGGGACGGATCTGGCGGACCAGAATGGATTTCAGCGTTCGCGCGCCGTCCGCCGCCAGGGACTCGTCCGCGCTTTCCACCTCCAGCAGGGCCATGCGGGTGAACGGCGGGTAGTGCAATTTCCTCCGGAAAACGATCTCGGTCTCGTAGAACTTCTCGTAATCGTGGTCGCGCACGAATTGGAACACGTAATGTTCCGGGTTGTGCGTCTGGATGATGACTTGACCGGGGACGTTCCCCCGTCCCGCGCGGCCCGCCACCTGGGTCAGGAGTTGAAAGGACCGTTCGCCCGACCGGAAGTCGGGAATGTTGAGCGACAAGTCGGCGTGCACCACGCCCACCAGGGTCACGTTCGGGAAGTCGTGCCCCTTGGCGATCATCTGCGTCCCGATCAGGATGTCGATCTCGCCCGCGGTCATGCTCCGATACATGGTTTCGAAGTCCGCGTGGTTGCGGGCGGTGTCGCGGTCGAGCCGGGAGATCCGAGCTTGCGGGAAGAGCCGCCGGACGTCTTCCTCGAGCTTTTGCGTGCCGAACCCGGCGAACCGGATGACTTCGCCTGAGCATTCCGCGCATGTTCCCGGAGGCGGCGTCCGGAAGTCGCAGTAATGACACAGCAGGCTGTGATGGGAGCCGTGGAAGGTCAGGGTCACGCTACAGCGCGGACAGTGGAAGACGAAACCGCATTCCTTGCAGAACACGTAGTTGGACGTGCCCCGGCGGTTGAGGAACAAAAAGGTTTGCTCGCCGCGCTCCAGCCGGAGACGGATGGCGGTCTTGAGGCCGGAGGAGAGGATGGAGAAGTTTTTTTTCTCCGTTTTTTCCGCGCGCATGTCGCGCACCTCCACGATGGGCAGAAGGCGGTCCTCGATCCTGCTGGGGAGAGCGAGATAGACGTATTTCCCCGATTCCGCGTTGCGCCGCGATTCGAGGGAGGGGGTCGCCGACCCCAGGACCACGACGGCTTTTTGGTCGCGGGCCCGCACGATGGCCGTGTCCCGCGCGTGGTAGCGCGGGCTGGAATCCTGCTTGTAGGACGGGTCGTGCTCCTCGTCGACGATGACGACGCCCAGGTCCTTGAACGGGGCGAAGATGGCCGAGCGCGCCCCCACGACGACCGAAACGCGCCCCTCCTGGACTTTTTTCCATTCCTGGTACCGGTCGTTGTTGGATAGCGCGCTATGGAGGATGGCGACCTGCTCTCCAAACCGGCCTTTGAACCGGGACGCGGTCTGCGGGGTGAGCGAGATTTCGGGGACCAGCATGATGGCGGTTTTCCCCAATTGGAGGGCGCGTTCGATGCACCGGATGTAGATTTCCGTTTTGCCGCTCCCGGTCACGCCGTGCAGAAGGAAGACGCGATATTCGGAGGCGGAGATCGCTTCCTCCAACCGTCCGTAAGCCCGTTCCTGGTCCGGGGAGAAGCGCAACGGGCCGTCGGCTCCTCCGGCCTGGGGCGCGGTTTGAATCCGGCGCGGCATTTTCACGGCGACGATTTCCGCCAACCCTTTTTGCCGAAGGCTTTTCAGAGGTCCCGCGTAGGACGGGCAACGGCGGGCGAGGTCCGGCAATTTTATCTCTCCCTCCAGAAGGACCCGGTAGAGATCTTTCTGTTTTGGACTCCCGCGGAGGAGCCGTTCGGCCTCTTCATCAAGTTTGGCCGGGGAGACCAGCCGGGCCGTTTTTTCGTAGGAGTAGTTGACCGGGCTCCTGCGCATGACCGTTTCGGCGGCTATCAGCCCTTCGTTTTTCAAGCGGGCCAGGACCGCGGAGCTGAATTTTTTCTTCAAGAGCCGCCGGATTTGCTTGAGGGTCAGCCGCTTTTTGTCCCGGACGGTTTGCAGGGTCAGCAGGGCGGGGGCTTGGAGCGAACCGCTCTCCAACGTTTGCCGTCCCTCATCGGTCAGGACGAGCCGTTCATGGCTTTCGTCGTCCAGCCCGGCGGGGAGCGACGCCTTGATGGCCTCTCCCCAGGAGGCGTGGTAGTAGCCGGCGATCCATTTCGTGAGCGACAGGAGTTCCTCGGAGAGGGCGGCTTCCGCGTCCAGCAGTTCCTCGATGGGTTTCAGCGGGATGTTCTTTTCGAGCTTCCGCGGCAGGCCCACGACGTAGCCCGTGAGCTTGCGCCTGCCGAACGGCACGAGAACGCGCATCCCGGTTTTGACCAGGCCGCGGAGGGTCTCCGGGATTTCGTACGTGAAGGTATCTTTCAGCGGAATGTTGAGGGCCACTGCCGCGAAGGGCGGATGTTTTTGCGCTTGGATGTCGTCCGCGGTTTGGGGATTTATGGCGGGGATGTTCATCTGGCCGGGAGCCAATGAGGTTTTGAGCGATTGTATCAAAGTTCCCTTGCCCGGTTGCAAATTGTTTTAGGGGGGTGAACGCTGGGCCTACGGAGAGGACGTATTACCGAACTCGTTACAGGAGTCCTTCGGCAACATCCCCGCTTTTTTGGCGTATTCGAAGATGTTCCCGGCTTCGAGGATTTCGAGGACGTCTCCCAGCGGTTTCAGCGGGTATTGCCTTTTTGCCGAAACGTTGGTCACGGTCCCGGCTCCTATATCGACCGACAGCCGGTCGCCCGTCCGGATTTCGTCGATGAGCGGCGTCGTCGTTTCCAGCGGGATGAAGAATCCGCCGTCCACCGAATTGCGGTAGAAAATCCGGGCGTACGACTCGGCGATCACGGCCTGGATGCCTGCGATTTGCAGGCAGGCGGGCGCGTGCTCCCTGGAGGAGCCGCAACCGAAGTTTTTTCCGCCGATAATGATGGCGTATTCCGAGCGGTGGCCCCCCTCCTTCACGAAAGCGTGGTTGCCGTCCGGCAGGCCGGCGGCGGGCGCCGGGACGCCGGAGAGGGCGTACCTGCCGTAGTTCTTTTTCTCCTCCGGGTCGCTCAGGCTGTAGACCAGGCGTTCCGCGGGGATGATCTGGTCCGTGTCGATATTGTTGCCGAGGACGTATGCCTTGCCTTCGATGATTTTTTGCATGTATGACGAAACTCCACGTGGGTTGCGAACGGTTTTATTTAGAGAAACTCCCGCGGGTCGGTGATGCGTCCCGTAAGCGCCGAGGCGGCCGCGGTGTAGGGCGAGGCCAGGTACACCTGGGACTTTTTCGACCCCATCCTGCCGGGGAAGTTCCGGTTGGTGGTGGAAATCACCACTTCCTCCGCCTGGGTCCTGCCGAAGGTGTCCTGGGGGCCTCCCAGACACGCCGCGCACGAGGGCGGGCCGAGATGGGCGCCCGCGTTCTTGAAGATGTCCATCAGGGACTGGCCGCCGATTTTTTCCTTGTGCAGGTCTTCCTCCACCTCCTTGGTGGCGGGGATGATGAAGGTGTCGATCTTCACGGTCTTGCCCTTGAGCAGTTGGGCCGCCGCCTTGAAGTCGGTGATTTTTCCGCCCGTGCAGGAACCGATATACGAACGGTCCAGCCTGACTCCCTGGCATTCCTTGACAAGGGCCTTGTTGTCCGGCGAGTGGGGCTTGGCGACGACGGGTTCCATGGCGCCGGCGTTGTAGATTTTCTTGAAGCAATAGTTGGCGTCCTTGTCCGAGCGGTGGACCGTATAGGGTTTTTGCGTCCTCTGCCGGACGTAGTTCAGCGTGGTGTCGTCGGCCTCGATGACCGCGTTCTTGCCGCCCCCCTCGATGGCCATGTTGCACAAGGTCATCCGTTCCTCCATGGACAATTTGGCGATCGCGTCGCCGCCCCATTCCATGGTCCGGTAGGTGGCGCCGTCGACGCCGATGTCGCCGATGACCTGCAGGATGATGTCTTTCGCCATGATGTAAGGGGGGAAGGTCCCGTTGAACTCGAAGTACATGGTTTCCGGGACCTTGACCCAGAGTTTCCCCGTGCCGAGGATGAACGCCGCGTCGGTATTGCCGATGCCGGTCGAGAACATGCCGAAGGCCCCCGACGTGCAGGTGTGGGAGTCGGTGCCGAACAGGACCTCTCCCGGCCGGTCGTGGCCTTCCTGGGCCAGCGCCAGGTGGCAGACGCCTTTATAGTTCCGGGTCCCCGCGTCGTAAAAGTAGGGCAGGCCCTGCTCCTTGACGAAATCCCTCAGGATTTCGAGGTTCCTCCGCGCGTGCGGATCGGAGGTGAAAATGTAATGGTCGGGGATGATCACCACCTTTTCCCTGTCCCAGACCCTGGCGTTTTTGCCGAACTGCTGTTTGAAAATGCCGATGGTCCCCGGCCCGCACACGTCGTGCGTCATCAGGACGTCCACGTCCACCCAGACGTTGTCGCCGGGGCGGACGCTTTTGCCGCCCGCGTGGGCCGAAAGGATTTTCTCGGTAAGGGTCATTCCCATGAAAACGCTCCTGTTCCAAAAAAGATTTTTGTCGTCTCAATATAACAAACAAACTTGTCGCGGCACGACAAATTTTTATAAACCGATCGCTTTTAGAGGTATCATGGCATGTTGCGGCGGAGCCGCAACAAGTTTGAATTTTATGAGTTTTTATAACCGGGGTCAAATCGGGATTTTATGCTGAAAGTCGCGCTGGAGACATTCGACCGGTTGCGCTACAAGTTGCCGCGCAAACCGCGTCAAATACAAATAGAGATCACCAACCGGTGCAACATGGACTGCCACATGTGCCCCCGCGAGGTCCTCGGGATCGAACTCGAGCACATGGAGTGGGACACATTCGCCGCCGTCGTCGATAAATTGAGGGACCGGGAGGACATCACCCTCACCGGCTGGGGAGAACCATTTCTGCATCCCCGGATATTCGACATGATCGCGTATTGCAAGGAGCGCGGCCACAAGGTCATGATCACCTCCAACGGTCTGTTCATCCGGCCGACGGTCCCGCGGGAGATTGCCAGTTCGGGGTTGGACGCCATCACGTTCTCGGTGGACAGCGTGAGCGGCCACGTGGAGGAGGGGCATACCAACAACAAGGTCTTCGAAAATATCGAGACCGTCGCCCGGGTCCGGGCAAACGGAAAGCTTTCGCTCAGGCTCCAGTCCACCCTGCACGCCGGGCGCGAGGAAGATCTATACGACGTGATCCGCTACGGGGCGAGGATCGGTTGCGATATCGTCAACGTGGGACGGCTCGACCGCAAATACGCGCCGGACCTCAAACGCCCGGACCAGGCGGAAGAGGAGCGCATCTTCAATAAAGCCGACAGCCTCGCCCGTTCGCTGGGAATCCAGCTCGACTGGTTGCAGTATTCCGTCTCCAGCGGATTGACCCGGTTTTTTTATCGTCTCCTCCGCAAGAAACTGCATCAATCCGGACGCTACTGCCTGAAAACCTTCAATTACGCCTACGTCAACCGCCTGGGCGACGTCACCCCGTGTTGTCTGCTTCCGCGGGCCAAGATGGGAAACGTGATCGAAGGGGACCTCGAAGGCATCTGGCGGAGCGACCGGTTCAACCATTTCAGGGAAAACTACCGCCAGACTTGCGGTTCGTGCGACCTGTGGACCGTGGAGATGGTGGACAAGTAACTCCTCCCCGGTTCCTCCTCTGTTTTTGCCGGAGAAAATCCCCGTTTGGCATCGATCTCCAGCGGCGGATATCCGTCCGCGTTTCGCTGGGGACAGGCGCTCTCGAAAGCGCCGTTTTTGCGACCCCGCGCCCCCTTTCCCGCGTTTCCGGCGGGCATTGTGGCGGCGGGGCAATTTAATTGCAACGGCCCTGCAATTATTGTAGGTTACAGCCGGAAACGAGACCCTAAAGATGAACGCGACCGAGGAAATTCATCAAATCGTCATTGACCGGCGGCCTTTGTGGATCGTCATTTTCGACCGCTTGCGGCGAGGAATTTTTCTCGCCGTATTGTTCGCCCTGTTCGTCGTCTTCGCGTTCCGCGAAGGCCCCGCGGACCTGTCGCCGCAGGCGTACAAGGTCCTTTGCCTGTTTGTTTTCTGTGTCGCCCTGTGGACGACCAACCTGATCCCCCTGTCCATCACCAGCCTGTTCGCCATCGCGGCCATTCCCTTGATGGGCATCATGAAGGCCTCGCAGGCGTACGCGTATTTCGGCAACAAGGCGGTGTTTTTCATCCTGGGCGCCTTTATTTTGTCCGGGGCGATGATCGGGTGCGGGCTGAGCGCGCGCTTGTCGCTTTGGACGCTGGAGAACTGGGGGAAGGACTCCCGGAGCCTGGTGATGTCGATTTATTTTTTCGGCGCGGTCGGTTCCTGCTTCATGTCGGAGCACGCGGTGGCCGCGATGTTGTTCCCCATCGTCCTGGAGATCGTCAACGCCCTGAAATTGAGCCAGAAGAAATCGCCGCTCGCCAAGTCCATGTTTTTCGCCATGGCCTGGGGTTGCATCATTGGCGGGTCCGCCACCGTCCTGGGGGGCGGGCGGGTCCCCTTGGCGATCGAAATCTTGGAAAAGAGCACGCAGGGCGCGAGCACCATCGGACTTCTCCAGTATTCCCTGTTGTCTCTTCCGATGGTTTTCCTGTTGCTGGCCAGCGGACTGGCGGTCCTGTATTTTCTTTTTCCCCCGGAGACTTCCGACGTGAGCCAGGCGCGCGAGGTCCTGCATCAAAAGTCCCGCTCCATGGGAAGGATGACCCTGCGCGAAAAGGGGATCGCCGCGGTCATGGCGGTCACCCTCGTATTATGGTTCGGGTTCGGGGAGACTTTGGGCATCGCCAACATTGCCATCATTTCCATCGTCGCGCTGTTTTCCTTCAACCTGGCGACCTGGAACATGGTGGAGGAACACGTCAATTGGGCGATTATCCTGATGTATGGCGGGGCCATCTGCCTCGGCGAGGTGATGGCCGATTCGGGGGCGGCGTTGTGGCTGGCCAGGAAACTCTTCGAGGGATTTATTCATTCCGCGCCCGTGTTTCTGGTCGCCATCGCGGTTTTGTCGTTGATACTCACCACGTTCATGAGCAATTCGGCGGTCATCGCCATCCTGCTTCCGCCGGCCCTCAGCCTGTGCGCCGAATACGGCATCAATCCCGCCGTGGCGGCCATGACCGTCATCCTGCCCAGCAATTTCGCCTTCATCCTGCCGATCGCCACGCCCGCCTCGGCCCTGGCGTATTCCTCCAAATTCATTTCGCTCAACGAAATGGTCCGGTCGGGGTTGTGGATGGGTCTGCTGGGAATTCTGTCCTACGTTTTCACGCTATTGGCGTACTGGTCCTTTATCGGGTTCTTTTGACGGTCCGGAGGCGGTTTGCGGATTCAGCCGCCCAGCGCGGTCGTCAAGGCCGAGCGCATGGCCGCCACCGGGGCCTTCATTCCGGTCCATAGCTCGAACTGCGCCGCTCCCTGGTTGATGAACAGTTCGATTCCGGAGATGGTCGCGCATCCGGCGGCCTTGGCTTCCCTGATCAGGCGGGTTTCGGGGGGATTGTATACGGAATCGAAGACCACCATCCCGGGGCGCAGGGCCCGCGCGGGGACGGGCGTTTCGTTGACCTTCGGGGCCATCCCGGCCGGGGAGCAGTTGATCAGGACGTCCGCGGGGCAATCCTCGATATCGCGGACGCTGACGAGACGGCATTGGAGTTCCCGCGCCAGGACCTCGCCGCGGTTTTTGTCCCGGTTGTAGGTCAGGGTCAGGCGCGCTCCGCGCCCGGCAACCCCGTGACCGATGGCCTTGGCAGTCCCGCCCGCGCCGACGATCAGGACGTTCTTGCCGGCCAACGGCGCGATTTCCTCCAACGCCTTCAAGGCGCCGGAGCAGTCGGTGTTGTGCCCCGTCCAGACGTTTCCCTCCCTCGCCACGGTGTTCACCGCCCCGATCTTCCGGGCGACCGGGTCCACCTTGCCGAGCAGTGGGACGATCTCCTCCTTGAACGGCATGGTGACGCTGAGCCCCGCGAAAACGGATTCGAACCCGGCGAAAAATTTTTGCAGATTTTTTACGCGGAACGGGACGTAGATATGCGGCAAGCCGGATTCCTGGAAGGCCCGGTTATGGATCAAATATCCCATGCTCTTGGAAACGGGGTCGCCGATCACCCCGTAAATTTTCATTCCTTCCCTGGGCCGGTCGACGCGATAGACGTCTTTGAGGCGTTCGGCGGGTATCTGCCCCGGCGCGCTTTCCTTCCCGGCGTCCAGCGAGCCGAAGGTCAGGAATCCGCCCATTAACGGCGACAGGATCCGGCTGATCTCCCCCTTCTCTCCCATGCAAAAGGAGATCAACCGCCTGCCGTCCCGGGAGGCGCGCTTGAGGAGGTCGAAAACCGCCAGGTTGTCGTTGATGTCCGTCGCGTAGACGACGATTTTGAGGACGTCCGCCGGCAGTTCGCGCATCATTTCGTAAAGGGTTTCGAGCCGGTCCGGGGTGCGGGTGAAATCGTGATAAGACAGGATCGTCCGCGAACTTCCTTTTGACTCCAGGACGGATTTCAACAGGTGGCGCGGGGTGGAGGCTTCGATGTCGATGAAGTCGGCTCCAGCGTCGATGGCCTGGCGCAGGACGCGGACCCTTAGTTCCTCGGTCCCGCGGAACTGCCCGCCTTCCAGCTTGGTCCGGTTGGTGACGATGCAGGGTCTGCCCGCGGCCTTGAGTAGGGCGGGCAGGTCGAAATCCTGCATCAGGTCGACGCGCAGTTCGATGATGTCGGCGAATTCGCGGGCCGCGGCGATATCGGCCAGCGATTCCTTCATGGAGGGGGAGACAATGGGCACGCAAATCATGGGCATGATTTAATGGAAAAAAGAGGAATTTGCAAGGGGTATTTGCGGCGCCGGGGCCGCCGCGCTTCTTGGAGCGCCTGACAAAATGGAATCCACAAATCCCCTCCCCCTTTCAGGGGGAGGTTGGGTGGGGGGAAACGCGCTGAATTTACACCCCCATCCTGGCTTTCCCCCTTGCATGTTAGGGGGACTTCATTTTATTGGAGTTCCTCCTCTGGCGGCGGCTCGGAAACAGCGGGCAGGCCGTCCACCATGGCTTGCAGGTCTTGCGCGTTGATGCCTTGCGGTTCCCCGGCAGTTTCGGGTTTTGCCGCCGATTGCGCCAACTGCCGGGCCTTCGCCGAAAGGGTCACCCGGTCCACCTGGCCCTGGACGGTTTTGACCGGGGTTTCCCGGATCAATTCGGCGACTTTTTCCTGGGCCTGGTAACTCCTGACGATTCGGTTGACTTCCGAAATTGCGAAATCCATGACGACACCTTGCCTTTCTCAGGCGTTGTTGGAAAACCAGGATTTGTTTTTCCCGCGATCTCCGTATCCTTTCAAGCCGGTCTTCCCCTGTTTGACCTGTAACATCCGCTCCTGGATCTTCAACTGTTTCTTCTTGATTTCCTCCGCGCAGGCGTCCTCCAGCGCGATGATTTTTTTCAGGACGTCTTCTATCTGGGCCGTCAACGGGCCGGCCTGCAGGGCCAAGTTCTTTTGCTCCTCCGCGGAAAAGCTTTTCCGGGCCCCGGCGATCTTGCGTTCGAGTTTTTCGATGCCGGCCATGAGCGAGCTTTTTTCCTGGATGACGGCCAGCAGGCGGGCCTCGTCGTCCCCGTCCACGGCCTTCCTCTGCTCCTCCAGTTTATTCAAAATCGCCAGATAGCGGGACAGCTCTTCCCGCAACCACGTCTTGACCGTCTCCATTTGCGATTTAGGTTTCACTTCATGCCACCGCGATCAATGTTTGAGTTTTATCTTTTTCCGTCGTGTTCTGGATGAATTTTTGATAGATCTCCCGCAGGGCCGAGGGAATTTGGGAAGTATTTTGTATCTTGGTCCGCTTGACGTCGATGGCCCCAAAATCCTTTGCGAGGACCGCGGAGAGTTGGTTTTGCAGTTTTGGGAGAATCCCCGTGTCCGCGTTGTTTAAAATGTCCAGGACCCCGGCCGTGTTGATGTCCAGGGCTTTCCTCAGTTCCACCTCGTTCACCGCCACGGTATCGTCCTCGACGGTCTGTATGCCGACCGAGGACAACCGCCGCAAGAGGTCGTTGGGAGCGTTCTTGAACGGGAGAGTGAGCCCGTCCTTGATGGACTGAACGTTACTGGTTACCATCGTCTCGTTCAAAACGTCCTTTTCCGCGTTCTGGAACTTGAAACCGATGATGTTCAGGTTCTGCGTTTTGCCGCGTATCTTGTCGATCTCCCGGTTCTGTTTCGTGATTTCGGGGATTTCCCCCTGCGCGCTGGATACCAGGTCTTGACGCACGCGCTGGATGTCCGGATCGGTTTGAAACGCCTTTGAAAATTGCAACGACCGGTTGACCATTGTAATCGTATCGTTGTAGTTCTCGAACAACGTTTTAATCTGACTCATGGCGGAGTCGGCGTCAAGGGAGATGTCCACGGCCACCTTTTTGCCGGACGTCTTCTTGACGGTCAAAACGCCCTCGTCGATCACGCCGGAGAAGTCGTTGGAGTCGCTGGCCACGACTTTTCCGCCGACCTCGATCTCCGCTTTCCGGGGGTTGACGATCAAATTTCGCGGCGGCTCGTCGGAATTGAACTGCGCCTCTTTCTGGATGGGCAAGCCCTTGCCGTTCAGTTCAAAAAAACCCAGGGACAAAAGGATGTTGTTCGGATCTTGAAGGTCGATTTTGGTCGAGCCTCCGGCGCGGCTGGTCAGTTTCAGACGGTCGTCCTCGATGGTCGCGACGACTTTGTGCTCGGCGGTCCCGCCGTCCAGACGGTCGTTGTCGTTTGCGTCCTCGTTGGGATCCAACTGGCCGTCGCCGTTTGCGTCCTCGGCAACGAAGACGCCGGCGCCGAAAGGACTGGGCGCCACGGTGATGACGTCCGCAACGCCGTTGCCGTTGAGGTCTTCCCGCCCGTCCAGGATCCCGTTCCCGTTGGCGTCCTCCCCGCGATTGATTTTGTTTTTCAAGGTGACGATGGTGTCCGAGGCGACTACCGAGACGCTGACCCCGTTGACGACGAAACTCCCGGTTTTACCCAAGGCGGGAAAAGGGAAGGATTGGACGTCGGAGGACAGGGCGTTCCCGGTCGAAACCTGCCTGGCGACCACCGAGACCGCGGTCAAGGGAGTAGCGTTGCCGGCCTGGGCGCTCAGGATACCGGTCGGCGTCGTTCTGACGGCGCGGGTGTTCAAGGATTCTTTCCGCAACAATCGATCGACGGTCGAGCTCAAAGTCTGGGCGGAATCCTTTATGCCGTTCAACGTGTCCTGTTGCAGTTCCGAAAACCGGGGTTTCCTGTCCAGGTCGGAAACGATGGGAATCCGGGTCTGGTCCGAGAGCGTCTTCAGCGTGTTGAACGAATCGAGGACGCGCATGGCGGCCAGGGGACCCGTCAGCTCGGCTGGCGGGGTTTTTTGCGAGACGAATATAAAGGAAGAGAACAGGGTATCGCTCGGGGAAGGCGGCGGACTGCCGGGCGTCGTCAACTGGGTCCGCGCGTCCCGTGCCTGGGACTCCGTCGGCGCGGGCCGCAGGAACGAAAAGGGCGGAAAGTAAGAGCTGGGAAAACCGTTGACTTCCATGGTCGATCCGGGGCGCTGAAAAATAACGCTAAAGTTTTAATGTTTTAAGCCGAAAAGGACAATAAGTTCAAGTTTGCCTTACGATTTTTTAAATAAAAAAACGATAAAAAAGGCGACCCGGAAAAAGATCGAACCCAACGCGCCGACCGGAAACAGGTTGAAATCGATTTCTGCGAGCCGCCTTCGGACAAACGTCCCGAGTTAAGGGGCCGGGACGCTCCAATTCACCCTCACCCCGGCCCTCTCCCGTCAAGGGAGAGGGTGACACGCTATTCTTCTCCCTTGGCGGGAGAAGGCGAGGATGAGGGGGCTGAGCCGAAACGCTTCCTTTTAATCCCGCTCGAGCGCTATCCAGTCGGACTCCATCGGATCCGCCGGCTTAAATCAGGCGGTCCACGTTGCGTCCTCTTTGAGTTTGCGTCGAAACCACGTTACGTTGCTGGCGCTCGTTGTTCCGCGTTTCGTTTGTCCGTTGTTGTTCTGTCTCCCGATCGCGCGCCTGGTCGTTGGCTTCATTCGCCTGGACCTGTTGACGGTTTTGCGTTTCCCGAGTCCTTTCCGGACGCTGATTTTGCGCCTGCCGGGTTCGTAAGGTGGTTTCCGTGGCGTCGCGGATTTGCCGTTCAACGATCGTGGGAGGCCTGTTCTGTTCGGCGCCGCCGGGTTGTGGCGGTTCGGGCGGCCCTTGATCGAGGCTGATGCGCGCGACGTTTTGCGGCGGAGCTTCCAAGGCGGGGTGTTCGCGAAATTCTCTCTCTTGCTGGACCTCTTCCTGTTGCTGTATCCTTTGTTGAATCCCTTCGCCCCCTCCCTGGATGGGAACTCTTCCCGGACGGGGTATGCGGACGCCCCTCTGGTTTTCTCCAGTGGCGACGGCCCGGTCTTCCTGGCGCTGGGTCTGTTGTTGGTCGCGGACTTCCTGACGTCTGTCTTCCTGCCGGGCGCGGTCGTCCGCCCTCGCGGACTGGGCCTGTTCCTGGTTGGTCCTCTGGATATCGACCCGGTCCTCTTCCTGGCGTTGGACGCGGTTTTGGTCCTGGGTTTCCAGACGTCTGGCTTGTCGCCGGTCCTGGTTGTCCTCTTCCTCGACGCGTTGGTTTTGCGGCTGGTTTCTTTGCTGTTCGGGAACAATCCCCGGGCGTGGAATGATCTGTTGAATGCCTTGTGCGTTGTCGACTTGAGCCATGGCGGTACTCTCCCCTGTAATGGACTCCATCCCGTCTTGGCGTTATGAAGGTTTCGTTCGCCACACCCCCCGGCGGGCTTTTTCGCCAAAACGTCGTCTTTTCGATTAAGGTATTAACGTTTTTTCCCGATAAGTTGTTCAGGATTTTCAGGATCTCCGTCCCGACTTAAAGGGTAAAAATTTTTTTAATGTTCAAAATGAATTTTCGGTCTTTTTAGCGGCCCTCCTTCCCGTATCGCTTGTATTGGGGCGATGCCGGGACTTCTCGCTTTAAGTATATCCCTTAGCCGAGTTGAAAGAAACTCCCGTGTCTCGGTTATCGAGACCTCGCCAATTTCTTTATCGGCAAAAAAAAAATAAACTTTAGCCTTGTTTTGTTTTTTTTTTGGTTTTTTTTAGGGAGCGGGCGAGGCGGGAAACTTGCTACCGGATAACTTGTTGGATTTGTTCTTGTTATGGAAATGACCCTGGCGAGCGGGTCAGTTGACTTTTTCCAATCCGGCTTGGCGGAGTTGCGGGAGGAAGGTTTGCCATTCCTGGTAAAAAGGGAGGATTTCGTACTCCAATAAATCGGCCAGAAGCACCCAGTCCTTGTTTTTATTGGCGTTCAGCATTTGCTGGATCAGGTCGACGAGCTGGTTTTTGCGTTCCATGACGGTTTTCCCGTTGACATGGATATCGTTGGCGTCCTTGCCCATGGCATCGACGACCGAATCCACGACTTGGGAAAGCCAGTCGATTCCGTCCACGATTTTGATGAAAAACTGGTTGGCTTCTTGTTCGCTTCCCGAATGGAATAGCCCGGCGGCTTTTTGAATTCCGGGAATCAGTTTTTTGAGGTATTCCTCGGCGTTGGCGATGTTTCTTGTGATGAGCGTGCCTATGGAACTGATTTCGATTTCCAGAGTCTCGATTGTGGGTATGGAGGTCCGCAAGACTTCCTCCGAGCGGGGGTCCGATTCCTGACGGTTGAGCTTCAAATTGCTGATGAACGTGCCTTTCAGGACCTTGGATTGCCTGATTTGGCGCAAGACGTCGCCCAGGGTCGTTCCTTCATACTTCTGGGCGTCTTCTATCCCGTTGATAAAAATCTTCATGGAAGAGCCTTGGTTTTTGGATTAAGGAGTGGCGGGAAACTCGGGTCCGCTTCCGGGTAGCGCCTCTATAATATAAGGAGAAAATGCCCATTGCAATATATAAAGGATCGGGGGACGCCCGTCCGGATTGACAAAGGGGGCCGTCTCGTATTAATTTGGAGTCATGCAAGAGCCTCGCTATCTTCCCGCGGAAAGGTCGCCATGGTCGAACGCGTCGGATTGGGCAATGTGAACGATCGGTTGTTGCGCGCGGTCGAGAACAATCGTTCCGAGACCGTCGCGTCGCTGGCGAAAATCGCTTCCGGCAACCGGTTGACCGGCGCGGGCGAGGACCCCTCCGCAAGCTCCATCAGCGCCCAATTGCGTTCCGAAATCCAGGCGCTTTCCCAGGCCGTCCGCAATACCGAGGCCGGGGCTAATTTTGTCAATACCGCCGAGGGCGGGCTGGCGACAATTTCCGACCTTGTGGCCCGGGGACGGGAACTGGCGGTCCAGGCCGCCAACGGGACCCTCGGCGACGCGCAACGGCAAAGCCTGAACCAGGAGTTCACGGCCATCCGCGGCGAAATCGACCGGACCGTCAACTCCCTGGAGTTCAATGGGCAACCCCTGTTGAACGGCAACCTGGGGGCCGACTCGCCGAACCAGGTGAATGTCCAGGTCGGAACGGGGGGCGGTCCGGAGGACCAGGTCAACCTGAACGTGATCGAAAATGCCGGGACGCAGGCGCTGGGGATCGCGACAGCCGGCATTTCCACCGTTGAGGGGGCGCTACAGGCGTTCGCTACGCTGGGGGACGCGGCCGATCAAATCAACGCTACGCGCGGCAGAGTTGGAGCGATGGGCGCCCGGCTGTCCGTGGCCGTGAACGCCCTGGGTTCTCGGATCGAAAACCTTTCCGCCGCCGAAAGCCAATTGGCCGGGACGGACATCGCCCGGGAAGTCTCGAACCTGCAATTGTCCCAAGTCCGGACGCAAGCCTCCCTGCAAGCCCTGGCCGCCCAAAACCGGCAAAACCTGCGAATCCCCGGCAGACTGCTCGACATCCAGGGTTAAATCCCATTTCCCTTCGCCGCCTACTGCGAGTAGCATGAATCCCCCCAACCCCCTTTGCAAGGGGGAGCGCCCCCGCCTCGGCGTCAGCCGGAGGCGGGCGTTGCATCCAACGTTTACGTTGGTGGAATTATTCCTTGACCCTCCAGCCGCGAAATGTTATTTATTATTGCCTTTGAACCCAGCCCATTCGTTTGGAGAATCTTCTAATGGAAGTGAAGCAAATAAAAATCGAGATCAGAAAACATCACGTCACTCCCGGAGTGAACGTTCTGGATTTGGTCATCGAGACCGACGAGGAAAAGCTGATCAAACAGACCCAGCATAAGGATGACGACCGCGCTTTCCAGAATTTCGTCAAGGAAGCCGTCCGCATTTCGAAGGAACTGTCTTTCGCCAAGAAAGAGTAATCCCGGTCCGCGTCCTCGTTACCGCGCCTTTCCCTCCGTTTTTTCCGGTCTTGCCTCCTTTTTTTTCCTGGCGACCCTGATTCCCAGGACGCCTCGCCTTCCCCTCCCAGTATAAACTTGACCTTAAATGTTGTCGCGGGGTTGGGAATAAATTCGCGAGGAAAGGTATCTTATTTTCAATGCACCTTGAAAGTATAGGTTTATTTATGGAGTTGCCGTTGTGCGTTTCTTGAGAAGATGAAAAGAATGGAGAAAGACGAATCGGACGACGGTCATAATCCTTGAAAAACCGAAACTTGTTCGACTCATTCGCGCTTACGCGTTTTCCTTGCCCCGACCCATGAAGTTCGACATCGGAAACAAAATCACCGCGCTGACCTTTGTCTTGATTCTTTCCTCGGCATTCATCATGGGTTTTGAATTTTACAAGCAAGCGACCGGCTCCCTGGTCGATAAGGATTTGAAGAGGTTGGAATATGAGTTGGGTCTTGAGGGGGCCCGAATCCGGGCGTTCGTTGAGGCCTTCCGGAAAGACATTCGTTTTCTGGCCGGCGTTCCCCCGATCCAGGGAATCGTCCGCGCCCGAAAAGGAGGCGGCGCCGATCCGGCGGACGGCTCCAGCGAGGTCTTTTGGAGGAAAAGGCTGGCCGTTATTTTCCTCGAATATCTCAAGGCCAAGCCGGAAGTCCTTCAGGCGCGCTATATCGGGGTGGAAGACGAGGGGCGCGAGATTGTGCGCGCCCATCGGACGGGCGACGGCGGTCTGGAGGTCGCTGGAGACAATTTGCAACGCAAAGGTAGCCGGGATTATTTTCAGGAGACCATCGGGCTTCCGGAAAATCAGGTGTACATTTCCGAAGTCAACCTGAACCGCGAAAATGGGCGGATAGAAGAGCCGCATACCCCGGTGATCAGGATCGCCGTTCCTGTATTTGACGCGGAGGGAAGGGTTTTTGGAGTCGTCGCGCTCAACATCGATTTCAAAGCAATGCTGGGAAGCCTCGGCCGTCAGGCCCGCCAAATTTTCATTGCCAACGATTCCGGCGATTTTCTTTTGCATCCCGACCCGGAAAAAACCTTTGGATTCGATTTTGGAAAACCCCATCGGATCCAGGATTCCTTCCCCAGGCTGGGACGGATGTTCCAGCCCGGCAACCGCGAGGTCAGCGCCTCTTCCCTCCCGGAAAATCCCCGGGGGGACGACCCCGTATTGGTTTTTTTTAAGGTTGAATTCGACCCCTCCAAACCGGAGCGGTTTCTCGCCCTTGTTAAAGCGGTTTCCTACGGGGAGATGCAGGCCGAATTCTCGACCGTCCGCGAACGAATCGCGTTCCTCGTCGTCGGGACGATCGGCGTTTGCTCCTTCCTGGCGATATTCTATCTGCGTCGCCTGACTGCTCCGCTCCGCCAAATCATTCGGGCCGCGGACGAATTGTCGAACGAAAGATACGAGGAGCGCCTGCCGATCGATGCCGGAGGCGACATGGGCATTTTGGCGCGTTCCTTTCACAGGACGATCGAAAACGTCCGGGAACGGACGGAGGCGTTGCGCGAAGCGCGCGAACGCCTTGAAACCAGGGTGAAAGAGCGCACCGTCGAATTGGAGGTCGCCAACGAACTTTTGCATCATGAAAATAAAATACGCCTGGCCGCGGTAAAGACTCTGCGGGAGAGCGAAGCGCGTCTAAGCGCCGTTTTGGACAATATTATCGACGGTGTCGTTACCATTGACGAGAAAGGCGTCATCAAATCGTGTAACCGCCCGGCGGAGCGGATTTTCGGCTACTCTTGTTGCGAGATGGTCGGCAATAATATTTCCCTGCTGATACCGGAACCGCACAAGAGCGCGCACGCGAACCATATGAACGATTACCTGGCGACGTCGGTCCCAAGGGTCATCCATACCACGCGGTCGGTAAACATGCAACGGAAAGGCGGCGCATTTTTCCCGGCGAAAATCGCGATCAAGGAACTGCGCTTGGACGACCGGAGATTTTTTATCGGTATCGTGCAGGATGTCACCGCCATCAAGGAGGCGGAAGCGGCATTGTTGAAAGAGAACCTGTTCTTGCAATTGCTCAAGGACATCGCGGTGGCCGCCAACGAAACTTCCCGTTTGAAAGAGGGAGCGAGGATCTGCCTGGAAAAGATTTGCGCTTTGACCCATTGGCCCGTGGGGCATTTGCTGGCGCTTGGCGATGGCGAGGAAAGGTTTCTTTTGCCCACCGAGGTCTGGCGCCTGGATGACGCCGGCAAATTTGAGGCCTTCATGAAAACCACCATGGAGATGCGCTTCAATCCGGGCTTCGGCTTGCCTGGAAGCGTCTTGAAGGAAGGAAGACCGGTATGGATCAAGGATGTCGACAATGACCCCAACTTTCCGCGACGGAGGCGGCAGGCAAAAGATATCGGCGTCCGGGGCGGCTTTGCGTTCCCGATTTTGATCGAGAGGGAAGTCGTCGGAGTATTGGAGTTTTTTTCCGCCAAGCCCGAGGAACCCGATCCGCCGCTTTTGGACTTAATGGGTCACGTCGGCGCGTTGCTCGGCCGCGTCGCCGAGCGCGAACGCATCGAAAAGGCCCAGCAGAGGGCCCGCGTAAATCTTGAAAAGCTTGTTTCGGAAAGGACGCGCGAGCTTTTTCTCGCCAATCGGACTCTCCAGCAGTTCGCCGACGAATTAAAGCGTAGCAACGGGGAACTGCAAGCGTTCGCCGCGACGGCCTCCCATGACCTGCAGGAACCCCTGCGCAAGATAAAAATTTTTGGGGAGATGCTGGAAAAAGATTATGCCTCGACCTTGGGCGAAAAAGGAGCGGACTGCCTTAAACGCATGACCGCCGCTTGCCGGCGAATGCAACAATTCATCGCGGACCTTCTTGAATACTCGAGAATTACCGCGAAAGCTCAACCGTTTGAATCCATCGACTTGAATAATACGGTTTCCGATGTCCTCGCGGACCTTGAAGGGCGCCTGGCCGAATCGGGGGGGACCGTGATAGTCGAGGGTTTGCCCTCCCTTGATGCGGACCCTTTTCAAATGCGTCAGTTATTTCAAAATTTGATCGCCAATGCCCTGAAGTTTCGCAAGGAGGGCGTGCCGCCCGTCGTGACGTTGACCAGCCAGAGGCTGGCCGGCGGGATTTGGGAAATCGCCGTCGAGGACAATGGGATCGGTTTCGACGAGAAACACGGCGACCGCATATTCAGACCGTTCGAGCGGTTGCATGGGAGGAGCGCGTTCGAGGGAACCGGTATGGGATTGGCCATTTGCCAGAAAATCGCCTGTCGCCATAATGGGGGCATCGCCGCCAAAAGCGTTCCCCTCGAAGGCGCGAGATTCATGGTCCGCCTTCCTGAAAAACAAGCCCCGCGAACCGATTTCTCATCGTTTCCAAATTCCAGCCCGTCGCGCCCGGATATTGCATGAATGAAATTAAAGGGAGAGCCTCCGGTTCTTGTAGGGCCCCCCCACCCCGACCTTCCCCCGTCAGGGGGGGCGGAGCGGGATTATTGTTCCTGGCGCACGATATTCAGCTTTTTGAGTTTTTCGACGAGGGTGGTGCGGTTCAACCCGAGGAGGATGGCGGCCTTGTTCTTCACCCAGTCGGTCCGCTCCAGGGCTTCCATGATGAGTTCCCGCTCGAAATCCTCGACCGCCTGTTTGAGGTTGATGCCTTCTTCCGGCAGGCCGACGAAGAACGATCGGGTCATGGATTGACGCAACATTTCGCTGGGGTCTCCCGAGGGTTCGGGTTCCTGGAGGGCGTCCCGGATTTCCTTCGGCGCCGAGCCGATGGTTTTTTCGGGAAGGTCGCGCGGGGTGAGGACGGAATTGGCGCTCAACACCACCATGCGTTCGATGTAATTAGCCAGCTCGCGGATGTTCCCCGGCCAACCGTAGTTGACCATGAGGTCCATGGCCTGGTCGCTGATGCCCTTGACGGATTTGTTCCTCTTTTTGTTGAACGTTTCCAGAAAATAATTCGCCAGCAGAGGGATGTCCGTTTTCCTTTCCCGGAGCGGGGGCATGTGGATGGGGATGACGTTCAAGCGGTAAAACAAGTCTTCGCGGAACTTGCCGTTTTGGATTTCATGTTCCAGGTTGCGGTGGGTGGCGGCGATGATGCGCACGTCGATCTTGATCGATTTGGATCCGCCGATCCGGTCGATCTCCTGTTCCGCGAGGACGCGCAGTAGCTTGACCTGGAGCGCGAGCGGCATGTCGCCGATTTCGTCCAGGAACAGCGTCCCCCGGTCCGCCAGCTCCAGTCGTCCGACGCGGGTATGCATCGCCCCCGTGAACGCCCCCTTTTCGTATCCGAACAGTTCGCTTTCGAGGAGATCGTGCGGGATGGCCCCGCAGTTGACGGTGACGAATGGATTATCGTTCCGTTGGCTGTTGAAGTGGAGGGCGCGGGCGATCAGTTCCTTCCCGGTGCCGCTTTCGCCGAAGACGATGACCGTGCTGTCCGAGGCGGCGGCTTTTTTGACGATTTCAAAAACTTCTTGGATCGCTTGGCTCTTGCCGATGATGTTCAATGAATCGGAACGACAACTGATTTCCATAAATTGACGGTATTATAACGCGATCCGGGGGTTTGTCAAAATAAAACAGGCAATATTTACAATTAGTTATGGGTTGGGTCGGAACCCCGGCCAAAAGCTCTCCTCATTTCATTTTCCGATGCAGAATTGGCCGAAGATCTGGTCCAGCAGGTCCTCGGCGAAGGTTTTGCCCAGGATGGCGCCGATGCTGTCCAAGGCCATCTGGATGTCCACGGCGATCAACTCTTCCGATAGTTTTTTCTCCAACGAGTCGCCCGCTTTGTCCAGCGCGTCGTTGGCTTTCCGCAACTGTTCCCGGTGCCGCTCGCGAGTGACCAGGGCGGGTTCTTCCGCCCGTCGGCCTTGCGTGACGGATTGGTGGATGGCGTCGATCAAACGGTCCATCCCGGCGCCGGTCTTCGCGGAGATGCGGATAAACTCCCGGTCCCGGAAGCGCTCGACTAGCCGGCTTGTTTCCAATTGCTCCGGCAAGTCGCTTTTGTTGACGACTATCAGGCAAGATTTTCCTTCCGCCTCCTGGACGAGCAGGTTGTCGTCCGGCCCCAGGGGTTGCGAGCCGTCGAAGACGACCAGCGCCAGGTCGGCGCGCGCCAGCGCCGCGCGGGTCCGGGAAATGCCTTCCGCCTCGATGGCCGCGGGGTTATGGCGCAAGCCCGCGGAATCGACGATGTTGATATGGATGTCCTTGACGCGGACCCTTTCCTCGATCAGGTCCCGCGTGGTGCCGGGATGCGGGGTGACGATGGCCCGGTCTTCCTTCAGCAGGGCGTTGAGCAGGCTCGATTTGCCCACGTTGGGTTTGCCCGCCAGCGCGACGCGCGCCCCCTCGCGGTCGATTTTTCCCTGCCGGTAGGAGCAAATCAGGCCGTCCAACTCCTCCCGCGCCCGGCGGACTTGCCATAAAAGCGCGTCCGGTTCCTGAAGCTTGAGTCCTTCCTCGGGGAAATCGATGGCCGCCTCCAATTGCGTCAGGACGCCCAGCAGTCCGTCATAGACAGAAGTCAACCGGGCCGAGAGTTTCCCCTGGAGCTGGGCGACGGCCGAGCGCAGGGCGGCGTCGGAGGCGGCGGCGATCAGGTCCGCCACGGCTTCCGCCTGGGAGAGGTCGATCCTTCCGTTCAAGAAAGCCCGCCGCGTGAACTCGCCCGGTTCGGCCAGCCGGGCCCCCGCGTCCAGGACCAGGCGCAAAATTTTGGAAACGACAAAGGGGCCGCCGTGACTGCTGATCTCGACGATGTCCTCGCATGTATAACTGCGCGGGGCCTTGAAATAGACGGCCAGGACCTCGTCCACGCACAGGTTCGTGCCGGGGTCGCGGATTTCGCCGAAGTAGACGCGTTGCGGCAGGAACCGTCCGGGCGGTTTCCCGGAGGCGGATTTAAACTGGCGCGCGAGGATGGTCGGCGACAGGTTTCCGCTGAGGCGGATCACGCCGATCCCCCCCTCGCCGGGGGGCGTGGCGATGGCGGCGATGGTGTCGTTCATGGGGACCTGCATTGTAAGGCGGCTATTCGCCGTAAGGGCTGGGAATCCCCCCAGCCCCCTTTGCAAGGGGGAGCGATCCTCCGTCTCCGCGCAAGCGGGAGGCGGCATTGGGTCCGGCGACACGCCGGTCAATCCTTGGTCAATTTATAAATATAATACTGCTGGGCGATCGTCAGGATATTGTTCACCGTCCAGTAAATGACGAGTCCGGCGGGGAAGGAGATGAACATGAAGGTGAAGACCACGGGCAGGAACAGCATGATTTTCTGCTGGACCGGGTCCCCGACCGAGGGGGTCATTTTCTGCTGGAGGAACATGGTGGCCCCCATCAGTATGGGCGTGATGTAGTAGGGGTCGCTGGACGACAGGTCCTTGATCCACCACAGGAATGGGGCGCCGCGCAACTCGATGGAAAAAAACAGGGCGTGGTACAGGGAGATGAATACCGGGATCTGCAACAACATGGGCAGACAGCCGCCCAGCGGGTTGACGCGGTGTTTCTTGTACAGTTCGATCAACTCCTCGTTCATTTTCTGGCGGTCGTTCTTGTTCCTTTCCTGGATGACCTTGACGTAGGGCTGGATTTTCTGCATCCCCTTCATGGATTTGAAACTTTTGTGCGTCAGCGGGAAAAAGACCAGCTTGATGATGAATGTCAGGACGATGATCGACCAGCCATAATTGGCCGTCTTGTCGTAAAAGTATTGAAGGACCCTGAGGAGCGGTTTGACCAGGAACGCGAACTTGTTGCCCAGCCAGCCATAGTCGATCAGCCGCACCAGCTTGTGGCCCATGCTTTCCAGGACCAACAGTTCCTTGGTCCCGGCGTAAAGGCTGAAGGACGCCGAGGCTGAGGACTGAACGCTTTCGAATTCCATCCCGACATACAGGGAGCCGTTCTCCTTTTTGACGGCGCCCGCTTTGACGCCCTGGCCGGGGACGAGCGCCGCCGCGAAATATTTGTTCTGGAACGCGACCCACTCCAGGTCTCCTTGATGACGGACGACGTCGACAACGTCGTCCTCCTTGATTTCCAGCCGGTCGTTGTTGACGAAAACGGTCGGCCCGGTATGGATGAACATCTGGCTCCCGTCAGTCTCCCCGCCGAGACCCGGCCCCCAGAGGGACATGTATCGCACGTTCTGACCGGCGAAAGCCGGAGCGTTCACCTCGGTCCGGACGTCGACGATATACTGGTTGTAGTGAAAAGTGAATTCCCGGAACGCTTCCAGGCCGGACTCGTGCTTCAGCCGGAGCGTCAATTTCGCGGACGGGTTGGATTCCGACAAGTCCAGCGAGTCGGCGGAAGCCTCGTAGTACGCCTCCCGCAGGATTTCGGAGACTTCGGGAACGCTGGCTTCGAGGGTCAGGGGCGCCTTGGCTCCCTTGACCTTGTGGACCAGGTTGGTGGCCTCGCCGTTTTTCTCTGGATATTTTTTGAGGAGGATGTCCTCGATCGTGGCGCCCTGGTTGGAGACGACGAACGTGGCCAGGCCCGTGGTCACCTTGATTTTTTTCTCCGTGCCGGCAAACCGCGGCGCCGGCGGCGCCGTCTCCATGGTTGAAGCGGCGCCAGGGGCCGTTAAAGCGGCCTGCGGTTCCGGCGACGCCGATGGCTGGGCGGTCTCTCCGGAAATTTGGGACTCCCGCGCCGGAGGTTTTATCCGCTCCTTGGGCGGAGGTTGCACGACGGACAGGAAATACCCCCATCCGATAAAAATCAGCAACGACAAAATAAAGGCAAGCAACGCCCTGTTTTCCAACGCAACCTCCAAAAAAATTATTTTACGGGATCGAATCCCCCGTCATGGTACGGATGACATTTGGACAGCCGCGCGACGATGCGGCGAAGAGCCCCGAAAAAACCGAACCGTTCCAAAGCCTGCGCCGCGTACTCCGAACAGCTTGGATAAAAGCGGCAGGAGGGGACGAGAAAAGGGGACATGAACTTCTGATAACATCTGATGACGGATTTGAGGAGACGGTTCAGCATCGATTTGACCTTGGATGGGCGGCGACGGTCGCGTCAGGGTTGCCTCTTACAGCGAAGGGTCTGTCCGATTTTTTCCTGGAGAACCGGAAAAGACAGAGGGGCCGCGCCTTTTCCCACGATGATCACGATGTCCATGGGCGTTGGAATGGCGTTCTTGATACGGCGGAACGCCTCGCGCATCCGGCGCTTGGAGCGGTTGCGTTGCGGCGCGTTGCCTATTTTCCGGGAGGAGATGATCCCTAGCCGATGGCGGTCCAAGCCGTTTTTCAGACAAAAGACCGTGCAGATGTCCCCGATACGGGTCTTCCGTCCCTTGTCCATCACGTTTTCGAACTCGAACCGTTTGAGCAGTCTTTCGCGTTTCCCAAACGATTGACCGGCCATCGTCAGACAGTAAGCCGTTTTCTTCCCTTTCGTCTTCTGCTGGACAAAACTTTTCTTCCGCCGACGGTGGCCATCCTGGCCCGGAACCCGTGGGTGCGTTTTCTTCTAATGTTTTTCGGCTGATACGTGCGTTTCATTTTCCGGCCTTTCCGTTACGAGATGTCCCGATATGATAATATCTTTGTCAATAACGCGTTCAATTGCAATTCGTTATTAGCGAAGCGAGGTTTCAAGGGCTTCAGAGGCGATGAGCGATTATTTCATCGGCGCCCCGGCTTGTCAAGGGGGAATTCGCGGCGGGTTCAACCAGCTTGATGGATACCCGCAATTCCAGTACACTGTGATGCGCTAGGTTCCGGTACGCCGAAAAATATCTCTCCAAGAGGAGGAATGGCTGGTAAAACGGCGAATGATTCTGGCCTTCCGAAGTCCCGGGAATGCCGTCACCTTAAGGCGAAATTCTTTTTCGCCCAAACGTAGACACCATGTGGCGAGGCGCAAAAGACGAAGTCGAGAAATACCGTAACGCCAAAGGCGCCCTCATTTATCCGGCGTTGAAGGAGGGGAAAGTGGTTTATGAGCGGGCCGCCTGACATGGTAAGACTGGTCCGGCAATGGGTTGAAAAGGCCGAGCACGACCTGCGCAATGCGGAACATGCCTTGACCCTGAAAGACGATTGCCCATTCGATACGGCCTGCTTCCATACCCAGCAATGCGCCGAAAAATATCTAAAGGCCCTCCTTAGTTTTTCATGAGGTGGATTTCCCCAAAACCCATGACCTCGTGCTACTGGAAAACCTTGTGATGGCTGTTTCGCCCGGCTTGAAAGGCATCCAGTTGCATGTTTTAAACAGGTACTCGATTGAGGCCAGGTATCCTGGCGATTGGGGACCGATTACGCGCGCGGAAGCGGAAAAAGCCATTGTTATTGCAAAAAAGGTCAGAGATGCTGTGCGCTCCGTTCTTCCAGGGGAGGATGCGGCATGAGGATTTCGGAAAGGACCATTAAGCGTCTGGGGGAGATCATAACAGGAGATGGACTCCTTTCACCGTATCGGACGGCACCGTAACTTGTCCGGTTTTTTAATCACCTCGACCAAATCTCCCGGCGTGACGAAACGCTCGTTTTCCCCATCCGTATCAATCGCATGGATGGCGTCGGAGACTGCCCAGGCCGGGGTGTTGAAATAAATGGTTTTGCTGTCGGGAGAGAAAATTTTATTGTCAAATTCCGCGATG
>JACQQK010000021.1 GCA_016207065.1 Nitrospinota bacterium | reverse complement strand
TGCGCGGTGGTGACGGGTATGAAAATCTGGTCGTCGGGATCGTACCAGCTCAACGCGCCCTTGGCTTCCATCGTCCCGATGACGGTATAGTTGTTGCCGTCCACCTTGAGGACCTTGCCTATGGGGTCCTCGCCGTTGAACAGGTTCTTGACGACCGTCGCCCCAAGGATGCAGACGCGCCGGGCCGCATGGACTTCCTCCCTGGCGAAATAACGTCCCTTTTCAACCGCGAAATTGGACAGGCGCGGATAGTCGACGCCGGTCCCGCGCACGATGGAATTGGAATTCTTGTTGGCGTATTTCAACTGCGCGTTTTGGTAAACCTGGGCCGCAACGCCGTTGATCGATTTGACTTGCTGTTGGATGGCTTCCGCGTCCTCCAGGGTGAGGGTGGCGACTTTGCCCTCGCTGACGTGGCGGGTGGTTTGCTCGCCGGGCTTGACGGTGACGATGTTGGTGCCGAATTTGGCGATCGTGCTCAGGGTTTGCTTCCTCGCGCCCTCGCCGATGGAGATCATGGAGATGACGGACGCCACCCCGATGATGATCCCCAAGGTCGTCAGGAAGGCGCGCAGTTTGTTCGCCAGCAGACTGCGCAGGGCCATTTTCACCAGGTCCCAGATCAGCATCGGAGGTCTTGCTCCACAAGGACCGGGACGTCGTCGAACAACATGCCGTCCTTCATGTTCAGGATGCGGCGCGAATGACGCGCCACTTGCGGGTCGTGGGTGACCAGAACGATCGTCGTGCCCTCGCCGTTCAGGCGGCGGAAGACGCTCAGGATTTCCTCGCCGGTCCGGGAATCGAGGTTGCCCGTCGGTTCGTCGGCCAGGACGATCGCCGGGTCGTTGACGATGGCCCGGGCAATGGCGACGCGTTGGCGCTCTCCGCCCGACAACTCGTTGGGGCGGTGCCTGCCGCGAAGCTCCAGACCCACCCGGGCCAGGGCCTCCCCGGCGATCTTCCGGGGATTCCGGACCTTGCCGTAGAGCAGGGGCAGTTCGACGTTCTCCAGCGCCGTGGCGCGGGGGAGGAGGTTGAAGTTCTGGAACACGAACCCGATCCGGCGGTTCCGCACTTCCGCCAATTGGTCCTGGGACAGCGTTTGGATGTCCGTCCCTTCCAGCCGGTAGACCCCGGCCGTGGGAAGGTCCAGGCACCCCAGCAGATTCATCAGAGTGGATTTGCCACTCCCCGACGGCCCCATGAGCGCGGCAAATTCGCCTTTCTCGATTTTCAAGGACACGTCCTTGAGGGCGGGGACCTCCCACTTGCCGATCTTGTACGTTTTGCCAAGTCCTTCGGTCTCGATCATCGGACGCTCACTTGGAACGTATGATCCACAGGATCCGGTTCACGGTGGACATTTTTCCTTGATCTTTTTGCCGTTCAGCCATTATTTTCTTCCAATCGCCGAGGATGACCTCCTGGTCCCTTTTCACGCCGGCGAGGATTTGCGTCTGCGTCAGATTCTGGGTCCCGGCGGTCACGGGGATTTTTTTCGGCTCGTCCCTCTCGAAAACGGCAACGTAAAATTCGCCGCCTTCCTTCCAAACGGCTTCTCTAGGCAAATACAGGGCGCTTTCCAGATGCCGGGTAACGATATCGACGTTGGCCGTCATCATGGGCCTTAAAATTTCCTTCCCGCTTCCCAGGATTTCGATTTTAACCTTGAATATGGTGATCTTGTTCTGCACCACTCCCTGCGGAGCGATACGCGTCACCTTGCCCTCGAACGTCTGCCCCTGAAACGCGTCGGCGCCGATGGAGACCGTTTGCCCCAGCTTGATCGAGCCGATGTCGGTCTCGTCCACGTCGGCGGTGATGAACAAGCGGGACAAATCGGCGACCGTGCACAGGGGGGTCCCGCCGCTGAAGGTGGTGATCCCCGAGGCGATGATCTGCCCCTGCTCGACTAGTTTCTTGGTGAGCGTTCCGGAAATCGGGGCGTATATTTCCGTTTCCGAAAGCCGTATATTGGCCTCCTCCACCGAGACCTGGGCGCGTTTGACGTCGGCCCTGGCCAGCTCGACCTCGTTTTCCCGGACGGCGATGTCGTTGACGGAGTCCCTGGCCGCCTCCAACCTCGCCTGGGCCTGGACCAGGTTTTCCTGGTTGACCTTGAACGCGGTCCCGGCGGCGTCCAACGCCTCCCGGGCGGCGATCTTCTGCTCGAACAAGTCCTGTTGCCGCTTGAGCTTGTCCTGGGACTCCTTGAGGTTGGCCTGGGCCGCTTCCACTTCGGAGACGGAGCGCCGGACGTCGGTTTCGTACTTGTTTTTCTGCAGGACCAGGGAAACTTCCGCTTTCCTCAGGCGGGCGACGGCGCTCTGCAAGTCGGCCTGTATTTTGGCCACGCTGTGCAATTCGTCGGTTTTGTCCAATTGCAGGAGAAGCTCGCCCTTCTTGACGCGGTCGCCCTCCTCGAAGGGGAAGGACAGCACCCGGCCGCTGGCTTTCGATTTGACCTCGACCTGGAAATTGGGTTCGACCACCCCCGTGGCCGATATCTTGACGGTCAGTGGGCCTTCCTTGACCCGCTCGGTTTTCAGCTTGGACTTGGGTTTGGTTTCCTTGCTGTCGGAGTCATACCAAAAAAAAAATGTCCCGGCCGCCAGAATGAGGATGCCCGCGAGGACCAGCGTTTTCTTCATTTGCCCATGGTCCTGGTGGACAACTGGATGTTGTGGCGTTCCAGCGTATTGCTCATCGCCTGCCGGAGTTTGATCAGCGTTTTGTTGTAGTCAATGACCGCCTTGATCTGGTTGCTCTGCTCCTTGGCCAGGTCCTCCTGGAACTGGAGCACGTTGAAACTCGTGGACAGTCCCACCTTGAACTTCTTTTCCTCGGCCTTGAGTTTTTCCTCGGCCAGTTTCACCGCCACGCGC
>JACQQK010000158.1 GCA_016207065.1 Nitrospinota bacterium | reverse complement strand
CCCGGCATCGATATGCCCGGTTCACCCCCACACGCGTGGGGAAGATTCTCCGCGCAAATAAACCGATCCTTGATCATACGGTTCACCCCCACACGCGTGGGGAAGATAGCGTCAGCCTTGACACCGGCATCGATATGCCCGGTTCACCCCCACACGCGTGGGGAAGATCTATTGAATACGCTCCTTGAACCATTCGCCATCGGTTCACCCCCACACGCGTGGGGAAGATTCTTTCGGAAGCCAACCTTTGGAAAGCCAATCTGGTTCACCCCCACACGCGTGGGGAAGATGATTACAACCGCTGGCGCCGCGAATCCCCCCCTGGTTCACCCCCACACGCGTGGGGAAGATACCTTTCGAGAGCCAACCTTTCGGGCGCTAACCGGTTCACCCCCACACGCGTGGGGAAGATGGCGGTATAAATGTTTAGGTCGAGGCGATACACGGTTCACCCCCACACGCGTGGGGAAGATGTCAGCCTCTCGGGCTGTCGCATACGACGCTACGGTTCACCCCCACATGCGTGGGGAAGATTTAACTGGCAATATGACTCGTGGCCAAGGATTCGGTTCACCCCCACACGCGTGGGGAAGATCAACATTTCCTACAGCATGATTATACAGCTTTCGGTTCACCCCCACACGCGTGGGGAAGATTCCACGGCCACGTCCTGCCCCGTCGCGGCGGTCGGTTCACCCCCACACGCGTGGGGAAGATCTCACGGTTTTGGCCCGGTACGCCGGGCGATACGGTTCACCCCCACACGCGTGGGGAAGATTTCGTCGAGGAGGTCGTCGCGGCCCTCCCCGACGGTTCACCCCCACACGCGTGGGGAAGATATTTTGGAGGGGGTGTTCGAGGATGAACGGCACGGTTCACCCCCACACGCGTGGGGAAGATGCAGGGAACACTACCGGCGAAACGTCGAACAGCGGTTCACCCCCACACGCGTGGGGAAGATCGTTGAGCTTGATCCGCATTGGTTTGACGTTGCGGTTCACCCCCACACGCGTGGGGAAGATGCCCGCCGTTTACGCCGTGGTCAACGGCGACTCGGTTCACCCCCACACGCGTGGGGAAGATACTGCAAAAAACAAGCGTTAGGGCATCCGGACGAGGAATAGTCCCTCGAAGTCTTCTATCGTCCGGGCCGTGCGCCCCCAACTGCGAATCTTGAATCCCTGCTCGGTGTCGCTCGTATGGATCATCACGCAACCGCCTTCCTTTGCCTGCCCGCACGCCTTCTCCCAGATCCGGTCCCGCACCATGGCCGATACCCGGCCCACGAATACGCCAGCCTTCGGTTCCAGGAACCATCGCGTCAATTCGCCCCGCAACCCCGGCGGAACACATTCAAGAATCAGAACGACCATCGTCGGCCTCCGTTTCGTCCTCTTCCGGCGAATGGTTGCGTCCGCCTTCCACCTGTCCCTCCACCGGGTCCCACAACAAGCCCGGAGCGGCGAGTTCCTGGTCGAACCGTTCGCCGACGCCAGCCAAGCCCCGCGCGGGAAGCGCCAGCGCCTTCTGAATATCCGGAATGATCCTTTCCAGTAACCGCGTCGAGACAAACGCGTCGCGGCATGCCATGCGCACCCGCCGCTCCAGCCCGTCTTTCCCTTCAGAGGCCGCGCGAAACGCCGCCGGAACCGTGACCTCCGTTTTGTAGAGATCGGCGACGTCGTACACGAACGACAACATCTTACCGGTGTGAATAAATCCAAGCGCGGGAGAGAAACCCGCCGACACGATCGCGGCGTGACAAATGCCATACAAACACGAGTTGGCGGTCGATAACGCCCGATTCACCGGGTCGGAGTTGTCCCATTTGTCCCGGCGATAGCTTCGGCCCGACCAGGGAACTCCGGTCTCACGCGAGACCCTGGAATAGCCCTCCCTGACGCGCATCCCTTCCATCCCGCGGATTTGCCGGAGAGTCAACGCCGGATCGAGTTTCTCGGAAAACCGCAACTGGTAGAGCCTGCGCACAACCTGCATGCGGAGTTCCTCGTACGCCCACGTCCGCGCCTGATACAGGAAGTTCGACGCGCTACGCGTCTCCCCCATGCCCGTAGCATAGAACCGGACGCCCTGTTCCCCGCACCAGGCCACAAGACACCCGTGGTCCGCCAGTACCGAGATGGCGGCATGAGTGATCGACACGCCGGGCCCCAACATCAACAGGGCCAGGTTGGCGCAGGGGACGGGCGCCTTGCCCGCGGCGTCATGGATCGCGATGGCCCGGGCCTCCTGGTCGATACGGCAATGCTCGACGTAGAGGTAACTCCACCCGTCGCGGAACTTCGGCAGAACATGCAGATCTTGAATTTTCATGTCGATTCCTCCGGGAAAGAGGGACGGTCGGGGGCCACGGAGAGAAGGCCAAAACCAAAGGCCTTGCCGGACCCGATGCCGCTGGCGAAGATCTTCTGAAACTCATCCGGGTCGGTAACCGTGAGGACCCCGTCGAAACGGACGGAGAGCAGACGGTGCCGGAAGAGTTGTACGCGAGCCTCGCATTTTTCGCAGACCATCTCTTTCCCCTGTCCATCTTCCTTCATTGGCCCACCGCATTTGTCGCACCGTTTTCCGTTCCATGGTTTGTTCACATAGACGTAAGACGGCTGAACGACGGTGGAATCCATGTCGATAGCGAATCCCGCCTCCTCGCCCCGTTTAGCGAGCCATGGCTTAAGCTGGCCGAACGGCACGGGAACGCGCTTGCCGATCAACGCCTCCTTTACCGGCTTGCCGTCGGGTCCCATCGAGTTTTTACTCAAGCGTCTGGTCGGATTTGCCGCGAGACGGAATCGAAGGCGTTGTCCCTTTGCGAAGCAGGTATTGAATGGCTTCACCTCCGGGGGAGCCGACAGAAGATAACAGGCGTTGCGAAAGGCGTAATCCCAGTCGGGCTTAACGGCGGACAGTACGAGAATCGCGACCCCGCCGCCGGGTTGCGGGTCGATGCGGAAGAGAAAACCGGCGCCCGCTCCCCGCTTGACATGAACTTGGTCGGATTTTCTGGACGCCGACGGGAACGCCATGCACAGACGCTGGTGCACATGGTAGGCATTGCGTAACCACAACCGCCCGGGCCGGGGCCGGTCGGGGTTGCTCCCCACGTCGATCAAGAGACAGGACATGTACATATCTATTCCACCTCCTCGACAGCGAGCTTGCGCCGCCGCGTTTCCAACGACCGGAACTTGATGATTTCCGTGCGCTTCTCGATGATCGTCTCGCGCCAGCGCGGTTCTTCAGGCTTGATGCGGTCCAAGCCCATGCTCAAACCGTATTCGATCATCGTCACGGCATCGTGGCAGAGGCGGCAGAGGGAGCGCAGATCGTCCAAGGTTTCGTTTCCTCCGGCGCGGCGATAGGTGACGTGTTGCACGGTCGCGCCCCTGCCGCCGATGGGGGCCTTGCAGAAAACGCACAGGTGATGGTCGAGGTCAAGCCGTTCAAGCCGGCGTTTCTTGTATTCAGTATTTCCATAGTCGGCCCTAGGACGAAGAGGCGGTGGCGTAAGGTTCTGCGCGGGCTTTTCCGCGATGCCGACCTCGCCATTCGCACCCACGCGCAATTCCTTGCGGATGACGAATCGCGGTCGATGCGACGGCGGCTCGAATGTCAGCGGCACGTCGTACCAGACAAGCGCATCGTCTGGCGCTTCAGCTTGATCGGGCGTCGGTTCCCAGTCGAGCAGGCAATCCACGGCTTGCGGGGGAGTGTCTTCCTTGAGCCGCTTACGCCAGGGAACCGATGCGAGCGCCGAAAGCAAATTGGGAAATTCGCCGGGGAAATGCTCCAGCAACGGGCGGGACGGAGGGCAGGACTTTCTGCCAAGGTAGAGTGTCCATTGGGGAGCTTTCATTGCAACCTCCAATTCGGCGATGAGCGCCGGTTCGCCCTGCAGGGCAACGAGAAAAGAAGCGTCGCACAGGTACTCGCGCCGGGTGAGCATTGCGCCGGATTTCGTCTCTGCCGCGTCTTCCGCAATACGCATCTGCATTCCGGCGCCGACCGTGTGATAATCCCACCAGCGGACGCCCGGCATGTCAACACGGACTCCCATGCGCAGGGCGCCAAGCTTCGGAAGCCACTCTTCGGCGGCCTCTGGACGGGAAACGCCCAATGCCGCGCACAACATTCCGAGCGCTCCCGATTTGGTCGGGGCCTCGGCCGTCCGCCGGACGACAAACTTCGATTCCTGAGCGCCCCACGCCTGCAAGGGACCCTCAAGGCGGAGAAAGAGGGTGTTGGCGCTCATCAGACCACCTCCGCGTCTACGACTACCTTTTTAACCTCCTCCCAGTCATGGCCGATGGCTTTGATTACCGCGGGAATCAATTCATCGAGCGATTTGATGTTATTTTCGGCAAGAAAGATGTCCTTTTTGTCTTCCACAACGCTCAAGGGATAGCGGAGATTGGGCGAGAACCAGAATCGCTTTTCTGGCTTGCCGTATCCGGTATCGAGGTCATAAATGTATTGTCCCAACTGCGCGACGCTCTGCGAAATAAGATCGCGTTTGCCCTTGCCGGACACGGGGCTGGCGAAGGCGTTGGCGTAGCTGACAGGGGCGCCCTTGATTTCAATCAGCATTCCATCCGGAGGATTATGCGCGGCAAAGCTGTTCTGCTTGCCCGTGGGATTGACCCGCGCCGCGCCGCGTAGAAATGCGCCGACTGTATGGGCGGCCAAATGCTCTTTATCGCCTTTGAAGCCTTTGAGATTCTCGACGAGAACCTCCCAATTGATTGAAAAGTACTTGTAGAAACAAGCCGAGGCGAACATGGCTTCGTTCACATAGCCCGCACCCGCGTCGTCGCCGGGAATGTCGTCGGCGGCGACGTAGTAATCCACCTCAGGGCGGGCCTCATGCGTCGAGATTGCATGGGCCACTTGCAACGCCGCATCCACGGTCGTGTTAAGTTTTTCCCACAATTTTTTAGCGGATTTGTCCGGCTCTAACATGCGTCCCGACAAAGCCATGTCGGGAACGGCCACCCGTTCGGCGATCAGCTTGCAAAACTCTTCAGCCACTTGTTCATCCTTGCCCCCGTTCTGCAAGAGGGCGGCCATCTCCCGGATCGTTTCATGGGTCGTATAGACAAGCATCTTGCTCTTGTCAGCATTTTCTTGCTCATCTTCTTCGTTCTGTTTTTTTGTCTTCTTAGGCTCAAATCCACAGGCTTTGAGAATATTCTCCGCGCGTTTCTTAACATCCTTGCCTGTAACCTTGTCGGCGATCAATTCCGCCAATTTCCGGGTGCGAACGCCGCCGAGCAGTTTCTCGAACTCTTTGCTCGCGCGGATGCTCCGCTTGATGCACTGGCTTGAGATGCGCGAGCGCAAGACTCCGCCAAAGTAGCAGGTCTTGGGCGCTCCCAGATCGTCCCGGTTCAGATTGGCCGGGCTGTGGTTCTGAATGGCGTGAATCTCGATCAACATGATTGTCTCCTTTCGTCGGTTTCCAAAAATTGCTTCGCCCACTCGAGCCGTTTGGATTCGCCCTCCCACTTGGAAAGATCGCCCGTCAGTTTTACCCAATCGAGCTTCAAGTCGTTCGATGCGACAAAGTCAAGCGCCCATTGCAGGGCGGGCTCGATTTTGTCGAGGGGCAGGACCAGCATCCTGTCAAACCTTTGCGTGAAACGCTCTTTGTCCGGGTCCTTGCTGGGCAGGCATCGCCGCAGTTGGCTGGCAAGCGTTTCTCGCGGCGAATGCGGGATTGGACGGAAGGCGTAAAGCTTGGCGATCAGCCAGGCCACTTCGCGGCGAGGCGCCTGCTCGTTTTTTTGGCGCAACGGCCACCAGAGACCCGCGAACAGATCGAATCCGTCCACCGTTTCGTCAAGACCCAGCCCCGCGTGCGTGCGTAACAACCCGAGTTCGCCAGACTTCAGACGTGTCAGGACCTTAATATACTCCTCAATATACTCCTCCGTTGCGGTCACTTATCCCCTCCTTTCTTCCGGCTATTTTTCTTTAGTTGTATCTGTTTTTGACGCATGTTGGGCATTACGCTGGCAATCTGCTGTCGCCGCTCTACCGCCGCCGTCGTGAAGCCTGGAGAAAGCGAACTGGCGATAGCGCACATCATCGGACGATATTCCCTTGCCGCGCGCTCCCACGCATCGTCGCCTCCGGCCAGCAACTCGCCCACTTTCGAGGAAACCCTGCCTTCGACATGGGGCCGAATGGCGGCGATAGCTGAGACAGCAATGCGAGCATCGTCTTTCCTTGTTTTTCTCCTCCCCCGTACGATTTCACGCAACCAGTCCTCCAAACCTCTACTTTTATCCTGCCACTGATACAAGGATGTCGAATTGCTGTGATTCTGCGGCACGGTAACAAGGCGCTCCCATACATCAACGTTCTTTGCCTTGTTTGTTGCAAAACCGACAATAAGTAGCGATACCGGCTTGCGTGTTTCGACTATACGGGCAAGCAGATCGGGCCAGGGACGATCCATTCTGAACTTGCCCGCCGAAGTTAAATCAGCTCCCCTCAAGGTCTTTCGCGGTTTGCGGTCTAAATAGACCACATGGGGATCATTCCACTTATCATTCTCCTGTTTGCCAGCCGTCTGAAATTCGCAGGTTAGAATAACTGCGGTTTTCTCGCCACAGCCGATGCATGTAACCGATTCTTTAACGGGATCATGCAACAAAACTCGCCTAGACAGTAGCGTCAAGCCAGCTAGCAGAGGAACATCGTTATTTTGAATTTGGCCGATGCCTGGCTGGATCCATGAAGGTTCGCCGATATTCGTGCATGTCGCCCAGTTAGCCAAGAGTGTACTAAAAAGCGACTTTTCCCAAGGCACAACATACACCGGTGGAACGCCATTGATCCCGGCCATCAGATTAGGCTCTTTCGGGCCGCTTAAGCCACTTACGGAGAATAGCGGCAACCGTAATAACCCCATAGCGCAACACGCAGGGCAAAGCCCACTCCTCTTATCTGTCGAATGTCGGAAGTGCCAGAAGTTGTTGCCCGCCGGTATCTCTTGGATTAGCTGAGTAACCGCTTGGGGCCGTTGTGCGGTACAATCCTGATAAAACCGCTTCCCGTCGCCAAGAAGGTTAAAACAATCTTTATTGTCATCAAGTTTAGAAAACCAATCCGCGGGGAATGAATCGACGGAAGTGACACTCCCTTCTTGAGGCGGGTTTCCCCTGCACCAATACAGCAACGCGAGCAGGAACCGCAGGATCGCCACGCGATCCATGGGATTGCTGGCCGCGATTTGCCGTATCCGGCCCGCTTGCGTGAGCGCGTCCTTGATGCCCAAGCGACAGAACCTCCCATCGGTCATCAGGACGGGGATCCACCGCTCTTCGAGCAGGTTATAGTTTCCGCGTTTTTCGTTCATGGATTCATTGCCTCCCGGAGGACATGCAAATTTTTGACATGCCAAATATACCGACAGTATATGAAAATCCCGGCGCTTTGGAAAGGTCGAATTCGGCCAGGATGGGCCATACGGGTGGGGGCGGTCATGACCGCGGATGGGCGCAGGGAAATCCGCGAATCCCCCCAGCCCCCTTTGCAAGGGGGAGGAAGAAAGGCGCGGCGCATTCTCCTTCCCATTTTCTGGCGATTGTTATAAACTGCTCGATTAAATATTAAATCTTCAATTTCGAGGTTATTCATGATTAAGAAAAATTCCGTGGTTGGCTTGACTTATTGTTTGACGATTTCCTAGGTTCAGGAGCTTTACCGCGCCGTCGCCGGCGAGCCGATATCGTATCTGAATGGCAACGGGCAAATCGTGCCGGGTTTGGAAAAGGAACTGGAGGGGCTGAGGATCGGGGACAAGAGGAAAGTCACGGTCTCCCCGGTGGCGGGTTACGGCGAGGTCGTCCCGGAACTGAAGATCAAGGCCAGCCGGTCGAACTTCCCCGCCGAACTGAAAATCTTTCCGGGCCAGCAGTTCTCGGCGGAGACGGGGGGCGGTCATACTCAGCACTTCGTCGTCCAGGAAGTCGAGGGCGACGACGTTTTCCTCGACGGCAACCATCCGCTCGCCGGTCAGACTTTGAACTTCGACGTCGAGGTCGTCTCGGTCCGCGACGCCACGAAGGAAGAACTGTCGCACGGTCACGCCCATGGCGAGGGCGGCCACCATCATTGACCGGCGCAACCCCTTCTGGATCCCGGCTGTCGCCGGGATGACGGCGAGTAGCGCGAATCCCCCCCTCCCCCTTTGCAAGGGGGGTAGATTTTTTCCCCCTTCGTCGAAGGGGGCCGGGGGGATTTTGCAAGGGGGGTTCTCGCTCCCCTTGGTTAACCCGTTTTCCGCCGTCTCTTACTCTATTTGGAGGACTTGATGTATGAGAATTCTTCCCCTGCTCGTTGCCGGATTGATTCTGCTCGTTTCCTCTCCAAACCTTGCCTTGGGCGAGGACCGCGACGACCGCGGCGGTCCGGGAGGACCCGGCGGACGCGGCGAACGGCACGAAGGCCCGTGCCATGACGACGTCAAACGGCTGTGCGGCGGCATCGACCCCGGAAGCGGCAGAATACGCGACTGCATGCGCGAACACCGGGACAGCGTGTCCGACGCCTGCAAGGCCATGATGCGCGAACGCGAGGAGCGCCGGGACCGGGACGATGATAACGACAGGGGCGACCGCGGGGAACGTTTTGGACGCGAAAGCCGCGACGACCGCGGCGGTCCGGGCGGACGCGGCGGACGCGAGGGTCCCTGCCATGACGATATCAAACGGTTGTGCGGCGACGTCGAGCCGGGGAGCGGCAGGATGCGCGACTGCATGCGCGAACACAAGGACAGCCTTTCCGGCGCCTGTAAGGAAAAAATGCGCGAACGCGAGGAACGCCGGGACCGGAGAGACCGGGGCGAGCGCGACGACCGGGGCGGCCCGGGCGGTCCTCCCGGACGCTGACCGGGTTGCCAGGTTATAACAGGGGAAGCAAATACAAATCCCCCCGGCCCCCTTTACAAGGGGGAGAGAATCCATCCCCCTTTAACAAAGGGGGACTGAGGGGGATTTTACCCAGGGGATTTTACCCAGGGGATTTTACCCAGGGGATTTTACCCAGGGGATTTTACCCAGGGGATTTTCCTTCGTAACAGACTTTTGTTCATGCGGCCGTTTAGCGAACGCTTACCCTTCCTCCTGACTCGATGAACATCCCGATTATCGTCCTGTCGATCGTATTCCTCCTGATCGCCTTCCGGCAAGTCTTCCGGGCGAAATTGAGGATCTGGCAGATCATGACGGCGGGCGCGGGCGCGGTCCTGTTGACGGGGCGGATTTCTCCGCCCGCGGCGCTCCGGGCGATCGACCTGGACGTCATGTTGTTCCTCTCCGGGATGTTCGTGGTGGGACACGCGCTCGAAAAGAGCGGGTACCTCGCGCATATCTCCTACAAGTTCTTCGAAAAGGCCAAAACGACGGACCAGATGGTCCTGTTCATCCTCTTCGGCATGGGGATAGCCTCCGCCTTTTTGATGAACGACACGCTGGCGATCATCGGCGTCCCCGTCGTCCTCCTGCTGGCGCGCAAACACGGCGTCTCGCCGAAACTGTTGCTACTGGCCCTGGCCTTCGCGATAACGACGGGGAGCGTGGCGAGTCCGATAGGCAACCCGCAGAACCTGCTGATCGCCCTGCGCGGCGGCATCGCCAACCCGTTCGCGACATTCGCGAAATTTCTTCTGGCCCCTACCCTTTTGAGTCTGCTGTCGGCCTATCTCCTGCTGAAATTCTTTTACAAGGAGCAGTTTCACTCCGTTCCCCTCGTCCACTCGCAGGAGCCGATCCGGGACCACCAACTCGCGGTCCTGTCGCGAGTTTCCCTGGGGCTGATCGCCGTCCTGGCGGCGACCAAACTGGTCATCGCCCATCTGGGCATCGACGTTCGATTTCCCCTGACTTATATCGCGGTTTGGGCGGCCCTGCCGATCCTGGTATTCAGCCGGAAACGGCGGGTCATCTTGAAAAACCTGGACTGGCACACGCTGGTCTTTTTCGCGGCGATGTTCGTGCTGATGCAAAGCGTCTGGGACTCGGGTTTCTTTCAATCGCGGATCGCCGGCAAAACGGGGGGCATGGCTTCCATACCGGCGGTTTTGGCCATCGGCGTCCTGCTCAGCCAGTTGATATCCAACGTGCCGTTGGTCGCGCTGTATCTGCCGATGCTGACTCCTTCCGGGGACGCGACCGGACAGTTGATGGCGCTGGCGGCGGGGAGCACGATCGCGGGCAACCTGTTCATCCTGGGGGCGGCGAGCAACGTCATCATCATCCAGAACGCGGAAAAACGGTCCCATGAGACGCTGACTTTTCTCGAGTTCGCCCGCGTGGGGATCCCCCTCACGGCGATTGACGCGCTGGTTTACTGGCTGTTCCTCGCGGCATTGCGACCGTGAAAAAGGTCATGGAGAACGCGCGAGACGGACGCTCATGGTGGGGTTGTCGTATTCAACGCTCTCGGTCTTCTCGTATCCGCCGATGAAGAAATAATATTTCGCCTTGTCCATGCCCGCCTGTTCCCTGGACCAGAACCCATAACCGCCGCCATCCTCGAACGCCTTCGGATACCCCACGGGGTAATCCTTTTTCCCGTCAAAGGCGAGCCGGGTCCTGTCGGCGTCGTAGGTCCCGCCGTACTCGGCGATCGTGGGGACCCGCCAATCGCCGTGACCGGCGAATTTTTCCTTGTTCATTTTATCGGCCCATTCCATGGCCTCCGTCCAGTTCTTGGGCTGTCTCTTTTCAATACCGCGGAAGTCGCGGGTCATCCACATCAGATTGTTCCTGATATCCAGAGCGGTCCCGTCGGGACGCGTTATCCAGCCGTTGACCGTCCCCGGCTCCCCGGCGGGTTTTTCCGGCTTCCAATAGTTGACGACGACTTCGTAGCCCGCGAAAGAAAACACCATGAGGACGATCGCGAGCGACAATATCTTGACCCATTTTTCCAGGCGGGACACTTTCGAGGAAAGTTCCTCAGACCTGGACCGCAGTTTGATGTGACGGGCGGAAAGCTTGTTCAGGAGAGACCGTTTCTCCGACTCCTCGACATTTTTTTTGTATTGCTTCAACCCATCCAGGATGGCCTGGTTTGCCTGTTGCAAGTCCAAGGGTTTCTTGAGGAACCTGAAAACCTCGCCCTTATTGACCATGTCCTCCATGACCTGTGGGTCCAAATAGGCGGTGGTCAGGATCCTGACGGTATGCGGGGAGATCGACTTGATCTTTTCCAGGAATTCCGTGCCGGTCATCGCGGGCATGCGGTTATCGGAGAGGACGACGGCGATAGGCCCCCGGTTCGACACCGTTTCCAAAGCTTCCAGCGAACCCGCGGAGGTCAACAGAGTGTAGTTCGGGCCGCTCAACGACTTGCGGGCAATATCGAGAACCTTTGCCTCGTCGTCCACGAAGAGGACCTTGTAAACCGCGGGGGAATCGTTCTTATCGCCCATTGCCCGGATTCCTTGAAATGCCCGATGGTTCCCGCGCCGGCGAAATACCCGCGCAGAATCAAAGACACCTTAACTGTAACATACCTCTTTCAAGCGCGATTGTAAATACCGGCCCCATCCGGAGCCATTCCGTTTTCCCCGGAAACCGCGAGCAATGCGTTTTGACAATGAGAGACAAAGAGATAAAATAGGCCCATGAAAACCGCGTGGCGGAAAACATGGATTGCGCTTTTTTTCCTGGCCCATTTATCCGGCGCCCTTTTCCCGGGCGAGGGGTCGGCGCAGGAAAAACAAGCCCAAAAGGAGAACTTCATCAATCTGGGCCTCGTTTCATACTCTCCGGATTACACCCTGGCCCCGGATGCGAGCTCCATCGTCTTTAAAATAAAAAACAACTCCGCGCGGTCCATCTCCAATATTTTCGGCTGGGTGTACCGGTACCAGGAGGGGAACGACGGCAACGCCTCCAATTTTGTTTTGGTCAACAACCCCAACCAGGGAGGAATGATGTTGAAAATCGACCGTCTCGCGCCGGGCGGGGTCGCCGAATGGAAATTCGCGTTGACCAAAAACGCCCAAGCCGGCAAGGACAAGGGGAAATACGCGTTGCGGATAAGCCCGAAGTCGATTTTCTTCAGCAGGCTGGAACCCGGGACAAAGCCGGGCGGACCCTCCAAACCTTCTCAAGAATAACTCTCAAAGGGAGCCGTCGCGCCTTGCTTTTACGAGCCGCTCTTCTTGGGAATGAAGTATCCGGCAAATCTCCGAATCTGGTTGACCAGGTCTTCCTTGCTGTAATTGCCTTTCAACAGGACGCCGTCGGAATATTCCGACAGGCGCAACCGTTCTTCCTGGTTCAACTCTTTCGAAGTGAGGACCAGAATGGGAATCGAACGCCATTCCTCGGCCCTGCGGACCTGGCTCAAAAACTCAAACCCGTCCATGATCGGCATTTTGAGATCGAGCAAGATCAATTTGGGGGCGCTTGACCGCATGCAATCCAACGCCTCATGTCCATTCGCCGCATGGCTTATGGCCCAGCCCGATTTATTCAAGACTCGAATCATCATATCGGCGTTTCTCGGATCGTCCTCCACCAGCATAATGGGGGAAGAAAGATGGGGTACGCGGTATTTGTTCAATACGGAAAGAAAACTCTCCCAATCCAGAGGTTTGGTCAGATAATCGGACGCCCCTTCGCTCAACCCCTTTTCTCTTTCGTCAACCATGGAGAGGATGACGACCGGGATGTGGGCCAAAGCCGGATCGGTTTTCAACTCTCGCAGAACGGTCCACCCATCCATTTCCGGCATCATCATATCGAGGATGATAAGAGAGGGGAGCGACTCCCTCGCCACTTGCAACCCGATCCTGCCGTTGGACGCGGTAACCGCCTCCAAGCCTTCCTTCTTGAGGAACCGCAAGATCAGATCGCGGGTAACCCCGTCGTCGTCTATGATCAGGATGCTATTCTGCCGGGATTTTCTGGCGGCGACGGCCGGCTTTTCCCCGGGAGGCGGCTCCGCCTTCAGGGGCGCGACAACGGCGGCTTCCCGGCGCTTGTCCCCCACGAAATCGGGCCTGAACAGAGGAGAGTCCTTGTCGATGGAAATTCTGGAGCCGGGTTTCGCTTCCGCGGGAATGACGAACGTAAAGGACGATCCCTTGCCCACCTCGCTTTGAACGCGGAGGTCCCCGCCCATCATCAAACACAAACGACGGCTGATGGACAATCCGAGACCCGTCCCCCCATACCTGCGAGTGGTGGAGGAATCGGCCTGGGTGAACTCGTGGAAAATGCTTTCCAACTTGTCGGACTCGATGCCGATCCCGGTGTCGGAGACGACGAAACGGATCCATTCCGTCTCTTGCCAGGTTTCCCGCGAAACCCGCAGGGAGATACGGCCGTTTTCCGTGAACTTGCAGGCATTGCCGAGCAAATTGAACAGCGCCTGCCGGACGCGAGTCATGTCGCTCTGCATCAGACCTATGGGTTCGGAGTAAAATATCTCAAGGGAATTTTTATTCTTGTCCGCCAAATGCCTGATGGTATTCGCCACGTCGGCGACCATGGCCTGGATGTCAAAGACCTCCAAATGCAACTCCATCATGCCGGCCTGGATTTTCGAGAAGTCCAGAATATCGTTGATCAGGCTCAGCAGGTGCCTTCCGGCGGACTCGATCCCCTTCAGGTCGTCCATGAGCCCAAGGTTATCCAGTTTCTTGCACTCGTATTGCAGGATTTCGCAGTAACCGAGAATGGCGTTCATGGGGGTGCGGATCTCGTGGCTCATGTTGGCGAGGAACTCGCTCTTCGCCTTGGCGGCGGATTCGGCTTCCTCCTTGGCCACCACCAGTCCTTCCTCGACCAGCTTCCGGTAGGCGATTTCCTCCTTCAACTGGACCGTCTGTTCCTCAAGGGCCTGGGTGCGCTTGCGGACCATTTCCTCGAGGTTCTGATTTTGCTCGAAAGCCAGCTTGTACAGGGCGGCGCTTTCCAGGGCATTCGCGGTGCTCTGCAAAATCACCGACAAGGGATAGGTGATCGCGTCGTTCAGTTCGATCTCGCTTTTGGGGACAAGCCCGACAAACATGCCGCGGACGCGGGACTTGGTGGCGAGAACGTGCAGGACCAGCGACTTGCCGGACGACGAGGACCTGACGATGACGGGCCGGTTCTGGTTCAGGGCCCAGGAGAATGTCCCGTTTTCTATTTGCCGGTCGGCTTCCTCCTGGACGCGCTGACGTTCGCCCTCCGGCTCGAAATCCTGGAGGACAAACTCGTAATCCATCTCGTCCACGACGAAGAAAGCCATGAAATCGAACGCCGTTAAAAACTTCAGGTGCTGGCGGGCGATATTAAAAATGCCCTGCGGGTCCTTGCGCAGACTGGCGCCGTGTTGCAATTCGCCAAGAGAAGCCAGCAAATCCAGCCCAAAGAGATGCTTCTGGGCCAATTTTTCCAGAAAATCGATGCGCACGCGCATCTTTTGTTCCTGGTTTTCGTCTTCGTTCGGCGTGGCCATGGCTATTTTTCAGGCATGAACATCTGGACAGCGTCGGGCAACTGACGATCGATTTGATTGACGATGGAAGACAACTGACTGATGGGAATATTGATCGTTTCCCAAGCCCTTGTGTCCAATGGGGCGACGCAATCCTCGGCGCTGTGCCCGATCTCCAGAGTATGGGAAATGATGTCCGCCAGATGCACGATGGCCGCCTCCATGGAATAGCGCGCCGCGGCGGAAGGTTTGTGATGGCAGGCCACCGGTTCCTCCAGCCGCGCGGGTAGGTCCCAGGCCCGCAACAACGCTCCGCCGACGTCGCCATGATCGAACCCCAACGCCTCGCGCTCGCCCTGGTACACCAACGACCTGTTTTCCTTGCACCGCTCGAAAATCCTCTGCATCTCGTCCGGCATGTTCAGAAACATGACGAGATGCCCCAGGTCATGCAACATGCCCAACACATAATAACGCTCGGCGTTGGGTTCCCTGTGATAAATGGCGATGATCCGCGCGGCCAACCCCACGCAAATGCTGTGATACCAGAAAGACTCCATGTTGACCGTGCTCTCGGGCAGGCCCTTGAACTGACTCACAATGGTGGTGGCCAGCACCAGGTCGCGCAACTGCGACATGCCGATGACGGTTATGGCGTGGGTGATGGTCTCGATCCTCGAAGGGAACCCGTAAAACGAACTATTGGCCAGTTTAAGGAGACGCGCGGAAAGGGCGGGGTCGCCGCCAATGATAGTAGTGCAACAAAATTTCTGTAAAAGCGTTTGCCTCGATGTTGGATAGCCTGAATCGGAAGGAGCCCGTAGGGCGACTGAAGATACAGGCTATGCGGCCTTTTCCTTCCCGGTCTTTTGGATTTCCCCCTCTTGGAGCT
>JACQQK010000159.1 GCA_016207065.1 Nitrospinota bacterium | reverse complement strand
GGATACGGTCTGTCATGCCCTGAAACCAGGTCCCGCGGATCCTGTGCGAAAACGCGGAGCGTTTTCCACAAGTCCGCGGGACCTGCTACCACAACTACAACAAAATTTGCTTGTTTCCAAGATACAAGGGGGATAGGGGGATTTGATGTTCTCGCTCGCCAGCGTGACGGGCTGGCCGGGCAGGCGCCCGGGGGCGTCCCCGGCGGCATTGGCTCCAGGCCCAGCCTGGCCCCTACGGCGAGTAGTGCGAATCCCCCCGGCTTGCCAAGGCGACGCCGTGGCAAGCCCGGCCCCCTTTACAAGGGGGAGAAATTCCAGTCCCTTCGTCATGCCATATCCGGGTTAGTTTTCTCCATTTTCACAATTCTTTTCTCGCCTGCAACCGCGTCCGCCGCGTCCGAATTCGACAACATGCTCCTCATTCCCTCGGGCGAATTCCGCGCTGGGGCCGACCCCCGCATGGCGACCGCGGAATGCGACAAGTACTATAAAAAAGGGTGCCAGGCCTTCTGGTTCCGCCACGAGTCGCCGGTACACGCGGTTTCCCTCGACGCCTTCCATATCGACAAATATGAAGTGACGCAAGCGGATTTCAAGCGCGTCATGGGGAGGGAGGCCCCCATGTTCACGGGCGGCAATCTGCCCATAATCATGGTGTCCTGGAACGAGGCCAGCGATTATTGCGCGCGGGTGGGGAAACGCCTGCCCACGGAGATGGAATGGGAGAAAGCCGCCAGGGGCGGACGCGACACGCTGTATCCCTGGGGGGACAGCGTGGAGTCCGGCAAGGCCAATTTCTGCGACCGCCAATGCCAATACTCCCATAACAGCGAACAGTTCGACGACGGCTTCGCGGAACTGGCCCCCGTCGGCAGTTATCCCGCAAACGGCTACGGCCTGTTCGACATGGCGGGGAATGCGGCGGAGTGGGTGGCCGATTGGTACCGGGAGGACTATTATAAGGAAAGTCCCCGCGACAACCCCAAGGGACCTGGCCCGGCAATGGAGAAGGTCTACCGGGGAGGCGGTTACGGCAGTACCCCGGACAGTCTGCGTAACGCCTACCGTCACAGGCAACCTGCCAAGGAACGGATGAGCGATGTCGGTTTCCGTTGCGCGGCCACCGCCGGACCGGCCGCTAAAACGGCCTCGGCGCCCGCCCAGCCTCCGGCTTCTCCCTTAACGGAGGACATTTTGGCCTTTGGTCAGGGAAAGGAATTCCAGCAGGCCAGCCAGTTGATCGCGGCGGTCACCGACAAACTTCAGGAAATCGAGAACCGGGATCCCGATCCGCAAAAAACGATCGCCAAGACATGGAAACCTCATTTAAACGAGATCAAGGAAAACCTGTATCCCAAAGCCCAGGAAGCCCACAGGCTCGTCAACGGCATCGCGTTGAAGACCTCGGAAGTGAAGGCGGTGCGGAAAGCCTTCGCCGACGCGGCGGCGTTGTTTGAGTCGATCATCCTGGACACCCTGCTGGCGATATCGTCGGGAAACGCCGAGCTGTTTCAAAAGGCCCAGGCGAACTTTGAAAAATTCGCCGGTCAATGGCAGGCCGCTGGCGAAGAATTCGCCCGCCTCGGCGATGTTGCCGCGGCCCAGAACGAGGCGGCGACAAAAGGTTCGGCCCCACCCCCCTCCCCTGAACCGGCTCCGGCCAAAGCGCCTCCCGAGCCTGCGAGGATTTCTGCTTCATCCCCAAATGCCAAAGTGACGCGGTGGACATCCCAATTCAACGACAACAGTTGGGCGGCCCGGAATCTTACGGACGGTCGAACCGGACCGGGACACGAATGGTCATCGGCCCCCAATTCTCCCCCCATCCCCCAGGAAATCGTCATCCAACTGGCAAAACCAACAAAAATTTCAAAAATTGAAATCAATCCGTCCTCGTCGGACATAAATAAATCGCGGTGGACCAGACAGGTCGGTTTGTATTACGGAAACTCCCCGGGCGGGCCGTGGAACGGTCTCGCGCGCCGGGAGCTTGAGCAAAAGGACGAGTTTCAGAGTTTCGTATTCTCGTTCCCCTTCGAGGCAAGTTACGTGCTGGTCCGCGTGGAAAGCAACTGGGGCGGAAACTATGCCCATATGAGCGAAATCAGGATTGTTGGCGAAGCCGGTTCCAACCGATAAACTGGCAAAAACCCGGTAAGGCGCGCATTTCAAATATATGAGTCTGAGAGATGAGATCGGGAAAATCGTGGCGGAGCTCTCGTTAGAACCGCGGGAAAAAGGCGGCGTTTTTTTACTCGAAAAAGTCGTGGCGGAACGCGAGGCGTTCCTGACCCGCAAGAAACTGGTTTACTCGGCGCGCGTCGCTCTCGACGACAAGGAGAAAACCCTGACCTTCTCCGAATCCCTTAAAGAGACGGGATTCGGGTTGTCCATGGACAGCGACTCGGACATGACGCCGGGGTTCGGTTTCAAGGCCGAGACCTACAGGACCCGCGCCGGCCCGCGCGAAGGGACCATCGAGGAACAGTCCAACCTGTTCGGCAAGACGTACAACTACAGTTTCGACTTCGCGAAAATCCGCGGCCGGTTCGAGGCCCTGGCAGAGCGGGCGGGATACGCTTTCCGCTACAAGATATTTTAATTCCGATTGGATTTTCAAAGATCCTAAGAGCGTCTAACAAAATGAATCCCCCATAACTCCCTCCCCCTGAAGGGGGGGCAGGTGGGGATGAAAAACCGGGCAAACGCCCGGAGGCAACACGGCGATGACGCTGACGCGATCGCCGAAATGCGAATCCCCCCGGCCCCCTTTGTAAGGGGGAGCTACATCCCGCCTCAGCGTCGGCCTGAGGCGGAGCCGGATCCAGCGTTCACGCTGGTCACCCTCCCCCCGCCCCCTCCCTGGAAGGGAGGGGGTAGTTTTTGCGTCGAGCCAATCAATTCATTTTGTTAGACGCTCTAAACAGCGGGCATGAAACGAAAGGAACCGGGATCATGAAAATCAAAAGCGGGTTGGCAGTGGCTGTTCTGTTTTGGTTTTTTGCCGCTCTCCCGGCGCTTGCCGGGGACCTGGAGAAACCCAGTAAAGCGGAGGTCATCGAGGAGGTCTCGCGTTTCACCGGATTGACAGGAGACGTGGTGGGCTTGGTCCATGAGGAAAAAGCCGCGCTGTTCGAAAACGTCAATCACGCCGTTTTTGCCGCCAAGGCCGTGAACATGATCGCGGACGCCAGGGACCAGGAACTGGCGACGGAGATCGCCATGCAAGGCGTGGAATATGGTCTGGACAAGATCAAGGAGAAATTCCTTCCGGTCGCCATGAACGGGTTCCTCGCGGCGGCGGGAGTCTATAAGACGTCTCTGGAAATCATCCGCGACTACATCGTCATCCCCAGGTTTGACGACGCCATTTACCAAGCCTACAAGGCGTCCCGTTCGGGCGATTCAAAAATGGACGCGAGCCCGGAGGCGCGCGAGACGGCCTTCGCGGCGGGCGTCATGAACAGCGCCAGCGGTTATTACATGGTCAAGGGCAGGATGTTCGACGACATGATCAAGGCCCGGGGTTTGAACAAGGACGTGATGGGCGAGCCGATGGTAAAGAAACTGGAACGGCGGATCGACGATTTCTGGATCAACCGGCTGGAAACCCGTTACCAATTGGAGTTACTGAAGACGCAAAAGGACAACCTCAAGGCCGAGACCTGGAAAAGAGTGGCCAAAGACCTGGACGCCATCCGCGCGGAGGCGGCCAGGCCGCGCGCCGCCCAGGGGCCGGACGGTTTCTTCTTTTCCGACGGCAACCTCCCGAAAGGATTTAAACGCCTGGTCGATCCCTCCCGCCCGGACGACTTCAAGATCGGCGGCGACGCGGGCGCGAAGCTCAAGTTCCAGCATTTCTTCATGCTCAACTCCGATTACCTGGACGGGCTTGTGGAAAACCGGGCGCCCAAGCAAGCGCCCTCTTACAAACTGTCCGACGGCGACGCCAGGGCGAACCCGTCGCAGATCGAGGTTTCCGTTTCACTCCGCCCGCGGCCGGAGTGGGCCGACACGATCAGGCAACAGCTCAAGAACAAAACCCTGACCGTCGATCTGTCGGGCGATGGCATCACCGCGGGAGGGTGCAAAAGCGCTATGGAGTCCCGCTACTACTTCCATTGCAATTTTGTCAAGGGAGGATGGTACGCGGAACTCATCACATGGAGCCTGCCCGCCAGGCAACTCCAGGACTGGCAGGCCCAGGAAGTGAAACGGCACGACGGCAAACCGGGGAAATACGTGGACCAGACGACCACGTCGATGGAATTGACCCAGCAAATGGCGAAAACCGTTGCGTCCAAGATCCCCGCCGGTAAATAAGCGGCGGATTGCATAACGGCATTAAACTTGGAAGGAACCTGGATATGAAGATTAAATGCAACAAGACGGTCTTGGTTGTTCTATTTTTGCTTTTTGGCGCTCTCCCGGCCATTGCAGGGGGATTATCGAAACCCACCCGGGCAGAAGTGATCGACGAGGTTTCGCGGTTCACCGGATCGGCCGCGGACGCGGTGGGCCTGGTTTATGAGGAACACGCCACGCTGTTCGAAAACGTCAATAACGCCGTTTTTGCCGTCAAGGCCGTCAACATGATCGCGGACGCCAGGGACCAGGAACTGGCGGCGGAGATCGCCATGGAAGGCCTGGACTATGGCCTCGGCAAGATCAAGGACAAGTTTCTGCCGGGCGCGGTGAACGGTTTCCTCGCAATGGCCGGCGTCTATCAGACTTCGCTGGAAATCCTCCGGGATTATGTCGTGATCCCCAAGTTCGAGGAATCCATTTACCAAGCCTACAAGGCGTCCCGTTCGGGCGATTCAAAAATGGACGCGAGCCCGGAAGCGCGCGAGACGGCATTCCTCTCGGCCACCGCGAATAGCGTCAGCGGTTATTACGTCGTCAAGGACAAGATGTTCGAGGAAATGATAAAAAAGAAGAATTGGACGCGGGAGAGCGTGAGCGAGCGTTGGAGAACTCAGATCGACGATTTCTGGATCAAGCGCCTGGAAACCCGCTACCAGTTGGAACTGCTGAAGGCGCAAAAGGAAAAACTCAAGGCCGAAGCCTGGAAAGCGGTCGCCAGGGACATCGACGCCATCCGCGCGGAGGCGGCCAAACCGCGACCCAGCAAGAACGTGCCTGCGGCCGGCAACGTCCCGGACGACACTAAAGGCGGGAAAAACCTGGCTGGCGCGTCGACCTCCAAGGACAAAGACGCCGTCGTTTGCGAAAGCCTGGTGAAAGCCATGGAAGCCCGCGCAAACAAGTATGTATCGCCGGGTTGCGTCAACCGCCTTGAAATCGTGGTCCCATACTCCTATCAGAATGGCGAGTGCGTTGGCGCCCACAAAATCTGGTCCCGCTGTCCGGAACAAGGCAATATCGAGCGCGCCATAAACGAGTGGGCCTCAAAGGAAAATCCGGGCCGGGTATCCATAGGAGCGGTGCGTCAGCAATACGAAAAAGAATTCCCGAATCTCCCGTGGCGGTGACATCCGTCTTTTAAAAGGCGGGGATGCGCGGGTTTTACGTTTTTGGGCATTGGCCAAATGATTGATGGAGTTTTAAACCGGTTAATGATATTTTATAAGGAAAGTTAAGTGTTATTTCAGCCATGTCCCCTTCCCGGTCCCGGAAGACGGGCGTGGCTACTTTTTTGCGCTCCGTTCGCGGAAATGACCAACCTCTTTCGCCCAAACCCATGATCAAAAAGATACTCATCGCCAACCGCGGGGAAATCGCGGTGCGCATCGTCCGCGCCTGCTCCGAACTAGGCATCGAGTCGGCGGCCATCTATACGGACGCCGACCGCCATGCCCTGCACGTCAAGAAGGCGGACCAGGCCTATCACATCGGCTCGGACCCGGTCATCGGGTATTTGAACCCGCATAACATCGTCAATCTGGCGGCGGCTTCCGGTTGCGACGCCCTGCACCCCGGATACGGTTTTCTCTCCGAGAACCCGTTGCTGGCCGAGGCGTGCGCGCGCAGAAACATCAAGTTCATCGGCCCCTCGGAGCGGGTCATCCGGCAAATGGGCGATAAGATCCAGGCGCGCCAGGCCATGATCCAGGCCGGTATTCCGGTCATCCCGGGGAGCGACGGGAACCTCTCCAGCGTCGAGCAGGCTCTGACCCTGGCGAACGGGATCGGCTACCCGGTCATGTTGAAGGCCACCAACGGCGGCGGCGGGCGCGGCATCCGCCGTTGCAACAACGCGGGCGAATTGAAGAAAAACTACGACCGGGTGATCTCCGAGGCGCAAAAAGCGTTCGGCGCGCCCGAGGTGTTTCTGGAAAAATGCGTGCTCAATCCCAAGCACATCGAGGTGCAGATCCTGGGGGACAGCCAGGGCAACATCGTCCACCTGTTCGAGCGCGACTGTTCGATACAGCGGCGCAACCAGAAGTTGATCGAGATCGCCCCTTCCCCGCAATTGACGCCGGAGCAACGTCAATATGTCGGCGACCTGGCGGTCAAGGCCGCCCAGGCGGTCGGCTATGAAAACGCCGGGACCGTCGAGTTCCTGCTGGACGGCGACAACCGGTTCTACTTCATGGAAATGAACACCCGTCTGCAGGTCGAGCACCCGGTAACCG